>CANMLK010000014.1 GCA_947498445.1 Beijerinckiaceae bacterium | reverse complement strand
TACTGCGGGGTTGTCGCCAGAGCGCAGCCCCTTCGCTTTGGCGGCGCTCAGTACAAGCTCTATGCGATTGCGGACACGGTTGGCTGTTTCCGGTTTAGACGTCCAGATAGGCTTGAGCACTGAAAGTATTATTTCCGTATCGATTTCATCGACCGGGATGTTTCTCAGGGCCGCCGCATATGTCTCCAAGGACGATACCCATTGGTCGCGATGTTTGACGTTGCGCCAACCACCGGCTTTCGAAGCAACCAATTCATCCGCGACCTCGCCAAATGTAGGCTTCGCGATGGCCGCAAGTGCAACTTGCCGCCTTGCAGCAATTGGGTTGATCCCAGCCACGACCATACGGCGGGCGTCGATCGCCTTTTCTCGGGCCTCGGCCAAAGTGACAAGTTCCTCCGACCCAAGCCCCATGAGCGACTGCTTGCCCCTTATCTTGAACCGGAAAACCCATTTCTTGGCCCCCTTAGGCGAGACCACCAAGTACAGGCCGCCGCCATCGCTATGAGTACCAAGCTTTGCCTTCTCTACTCCTCTCGCCGTCAACTTTCCCGCCATTCTGGCACCTCCGCCACACACTTCAGTATACACCTTTGGAGCGGATTGTCGCGGATCAAGACGCACGCCGATAGACGGTCACGAGAAATAAATAAGCTAAATCAATGGTTATTGAGACAGCCTCAGGCATAGACGGACATTGGCTGTTCGGTCTCTCACTCCGACCATTTCACCAATCATCCCGGTGAAAGTCGGCTTTTAGATCGCCAGCGCGTTCCAGATGAGGCGCAGGGCGAGGATTGTCAGCCCGATTTGCAGGATGATTCGGAAGCGTTTTTCGCTCGTGCGGGCCAGCGCGACTTCGCCCAACCAATTGCCTACACTGCCCGTCGCCACCATGGCGATGATCAGCGGCACATAATCCCACACCGAAAATCCAATTGCCGTGAAAGCGACGAGCTTGAGGATATGCACCAGCGTCATCAGCGCACCGAGCGTCGCGGCGTGGTTGCGCCGGTCTGGCGCGGCGCTGGCCACGAAGGGCGCTACGATCGTGCCTGTCGCACTCACAAAAACGCCCAGAAACGTGGCGGCGAAGCCAACCACGGCGAAGCGTCCCCGTTCGGCCCCCAGCCGGCCAAGGTTCGGCAACCATGTGACGACCAGGATAAACCCGCCCAGGATGCCCATGAGCATGGCTTGCGGCAACGCCACGAAGGTGCGCGCGCCCAGCGTTGCTCCCAGCATGGCGCCCACCAGGAATGGCAGGATGGTGCCGCGCATGATCCAGCGCCACATCAGCATGGCGCGGGTGAGGCCCGAGCCCAGCTGAACAAACGTGTGCGCGGGCACGACGCTGATGGGCGGCATCACGGTCGCCATGATGGCAAGGAGGATAAGGCCGCCAGCGGTGCCGGTGTAGAGGCCTATGAAGGCGGTGCAGAACGAGGCGATGGTCAGGCCAACGAACATCAGCAGACTCATGTCCGCAGGCAAAATCGCTTCCATTCCAACCCCGCTGGCGCGTGCGCGCCGCTATCCCATGTTCGGCGCGACTATGCGTGCGACGATCCCACGCGATCATTAGCTGACTGCGTCGATGGGTGCGAGCGGGGTCGTGGGGGCTGGCGTGTTTTCAGCGCATTCCTGCCATGCGCCAGAACGCCTGCTTGACGCGCGGCGGTCGAAATGGGTTATCGGCGCCATGATCAAGACGCGCAGCGAAACACTGCCGGGATGGCGGGCCGGACTCCTTGTCCTTGGCCTGTACGCCATGCTGTTGCAGATTTTCCTTGCCGGACTGGCGGGGCCTGTTCATTCGCTCGCAGGGCCGGATGGCGCCGTCCTTTGCGTGTCTGGGCAAGCGTCGGCGCCCGGGCAGGCGCCTGCGACGCCGCATACGGGACATGATTGCGTTTGCGCCGCGCTTTGCCATGTGGGCGGGGCTTTGCCTGGCGTGCGCGGGGCGTCTGTCTCTGTCGCGTCGTCTTTTGATATTGGCGCCAACGTTGTTCACGTCGCGCTGGTCGTCTCTCGCGCTGACCTTCGCGTTCATCCCCCAGCGCGTGCGCCGCCTCGCACTGATGTCGTCCTGCACTCCTGACGATATCAGCGGCGCATATACGCGCCTTCATTAAGCGAGCACGACATGCACAAAACCATTATTGGGGCTGCAATTGCGGCCATGACGGCACTATCTTTGAACGCGGCTCCCGGCGTGCGGCTTGTGTCCGATGCGGCGGCGCAGGCGGTGCCCGAGGAGAGCTACAAGCTCGGCGCCCTTACGATCACGGCGCCGTGGACCCGCGTGACGCCCAAGGGCGCGAAAATTGCCGGCGGCTATGTGCGCATCACTAATACGGGCGCGGAGCCGGATCGTCTTGTGGGCGGCACGTTCGATCTGTCCGCGCGCGTTGAGGTGCATGAAATGTCGGTTGATGGCGGCGTCATGCGTATGCGTGAACTGGCGACGGGGCTTGAGATCGCGCCCGGCGCGAGTGTGGAGCTCAAGCCGGGCGGTTATCATTTCATGTTCATGGACATGAAGGGCGCGCTGGAGGCGGGCAAGCCGGTGAAGGGCCGACTTACCTTCCAGAAGGCCGGCTCCATCGACGTGGAGTTTCGCGTCGCGCCGCTGGGCGCTGCAGCCGCGCCTGCCGGCGTGAAACCCGCCGGCGCGCATGGGGGCGGTCATGGCGCCGGGCACGACCACCATTAAATCCAGCGCGTCTGATTTTTACGACAGGCGGGACGTGACCCATGCGGCGCGGGCGAAAAGGTCCGCGTCGGCTTGTTCGTAGCCCATCAGCTGAATGCCAACCGGCAGATGGTCCACGCGTAGCAGCGGCAGATTGAGCGCGGGCACGCCGAGCATCGAGCCCGGCACGACGAAGGCTGGATCGCCCGTGGACGAAAGGCCAACCGGGGCGGGGCCCGTCGCTGACAACGTGATGCAGGCAGGCGCAATGGCGGCTAGCTTTGCGAAGGCGGCGCGGATGCGCCTGCGTTCGGCGAGCATGAGGCGGTAGTCTTCCACGCTCATGTGTTCGGTTTCATGGAACCGCGCGCGCATCGACTCGCTCAGCTTGCTGGCGTCGCGCTCCATGTATGTGTTCAGCGGCCAGCGCGATTCCCATGCATTGATGTCGCGTGTGAGCGGCAGCGCGCGATGGATGGCCTGTTCGACCTCTTGGATCTCGGGGCGGTCGCGGCGGGTGAGAATTTTCACGCCGCTCTTCTTGAGCGTTTCGACCGCGACCAGAAGCGCATTGCGGGCGTTTTCATTCGCCTTCGCCCAGCCGGGCGTCTCCAGCAAAATGAGCGAAGCGGGGGCGCTTGCCGCAGGGACTGAGGCGGGACCGATGAGGCCCTCAAGGCCGGGGTCTCCACCAACCCGCGAGACGATGGCGTAGGCCGAGAGCCACGTATCATCGAGGCTGGCGGCCAAAACGCCTTGCGCTGACTGGCTCATGTAATCGTGGCTGCCGCCCCGGTTGAGGCCGCCAAAGGTCGGCTTGAAGCCTACCACGCCGCAAAAGCTTGCGGGCCGCACAATCGAGCCGACGACCTGCGTTCCAAGGCCCATCGTGAAAAAGTCGGCCGCGACGCCCGCCGCCGATCCGCTGCTTGATCCGCCGGGCGTTCGCGTGAGGTCATGGGGATTGCGCGTCGGGCCTGGGTGGGAGGCGGCGAATTCGGTCGTGACTGTCTTGCCCACAACAATGGCGCCTGCCTCGCGCAGGGCCTTCACGCTCGCCGAATCCTTGTCGCCGCGCCAACCGGCGTAGAGGGGCGAGCCCATCTGGGTTGGCAGGTCGATCGTTTCAATCACGTCCTTCACGCCAAAAGGCATGCCGTCGACCGGTGAAAGCGGCGCTCCCCTGCGCCAGCGCGCGCTCGCGTCATCTGCCAGCTTGCGGGCTTGCGCAACGTCGGAACGCGCGGTGAATGCAAGGACTTCGCCCTCCCGAGCGTCGATGGCGGCAAGGCGGCGTTCAAGAAAATCACGGGGCGAATCCTTGCCCGACTGGAAGGCGGCGTTGGCTGCGGCGAAGCTCTCGGGCATGTTTCTCTCTTGGGGTTGGCGGCAGGGATGTTGAAGATCGTTCATCCTTAAGGCGACTGGCAAGCTCCGGGCCATTGCTTCACCAAGTTCTCGCCGTGTCTATGTCGCAGCGTCAGTCCATGGTAGAAGCCCGCCGCGAACGGCGCGTGTTCGGAGGTTTTGTCTTGACTGATATCGATCTGCATACCGGCCCCGCCGACGCCAACAACGCGCCCCACATGGCCACAGCTTCGAACGCAACAGAACCGGCCTTCGCGGCGTCGGCGGATGCGCTTGGCTTCGACCCCGCAGTTCGCGGACTCGCAGAGCTGGCGGCGCATCGTTCGGCGGGCAGTCCGTTGGCGCTTGGCCTTCTAGGACCAGCCGGGTCGGGCAAGAGCTTCGCTCTGGCGCGACTGATCGAGCTAGTGGGCGCATTTTCCAGGGCGGGCGCCAAGGGCGACTCGCCTTATTTGCCGAATGTCGTGGTGGCGCGCGTTGATGCGGGCGCCGCGCGTGATCCGGCAACTGCGTTGGCGGCAAGCGTTTTTGCCGCGATGCAGGCCGAAGGCGGCAAAATGGGCGCACTCGCCGAGGACGCCGCCACGGCTGGCGCCGACCCGGTGGACGCCGCGCGCGTCGCAGGTGGGCGCTTGATTGATCTGCGCCGCCGCCTCGACGGCGAGCGGCGTACGCTGAGCGAGCTCTCGGGCCGCAGGGCACGTTTGTCCGAGACCGTTCTTTACCAGTCTGGCGGATCGCGTATCGATTCGTGGGCGCGCGCCAACCGGAGCCGGATCGAGGGTCGTTTGCGGGCCTTCGGTTTCATCTCGGGGGATCCGGTGGCGACCTACAAGGATCTGGTCCGCGACGTCGCTGAAAATCGCGGCGTCATGGGGCGCATCTCGACTTTCGCGCACGCCATGTGGGCATTCCGCGGGCAGGCCAGGCTCATCGTCCTGGCCGTGACCTTCTTCTTGCTGGCGTGGGCGTTGGGTTTGGCGCAGGCCTCGCAAGGCTTGTGGGCGGGCTGGCTCGGCGGCCAGGGCGATATGGGCGCCAATACGGCTGCCTGGATCAACACGAATAGCCCGACAATTTTCGGCACGGCGCGGACCGTTCTGTTTTGGGCAGGGGTGGGCTGTCTCGCGCTCAATGCGTTCCGCGCGGCCCGGTTCATGTCGCCCATCTGGCGCGGCGTCTCGCTGCTTGATGCGGACATGCAGACCGGCCAGCGCGAACTCGATACGCTGATCGGCAACCAGACGCGCCTTGTGGATGATCTTGCCTCGCAGTCGGAGGCGCAGGCGCGCCGCGCTGAAGAGGCCGAGCGTCGCGCCGCCGCGTTTTCGAGCCGTGCGACCGATGATCTGGGCGCGTCGCCCTTCGCCGCGCCTGAAGGGGATGCTGGCAGCCGTCAGGCCCGTCATTTCTTCCGCGCCATCGCCCGTGACGTTAGCGGTAGCGCGACGCCACAGCGCATTCTTGTTGCGATAGACGAACTGGATTGCCTGCCGCCGAAGGACGCGGCGGCATTCGTGGATCAGGCTGCGGCCCTGCTTGCGCAAGCGCCGTTCGCGCTGCTCGTCGCCGCCGACCCGCAGCGCCTTGCGCAGGGATGGGGCGGGGACGGGGCTGATCAAATTGCGCGCCGCATCCAGATTGGCGTTCGGGTCGACGCCGCATCGAGCGGGGATTACGCTCGTCTTGTGCGCAAACTTCTCGCAACCGGCGAGGTTTCCAGCGTCAGCGAGCCCGCGCTCGATACGGGCGCATCAATCTGGGATCGCCCTGTTTCGCCAGAGGAAGCGGCATTGCTGGAAGCGCTTGCGCCGCTCGCAGGACGCACGCCGCGCAGCGTCTCGCGATTTGTGACCGCGTATCGCCTCAGCCGTGCGCGCACTGAAAGATGGCCGCTCCTGGCGTTTGCCCTTGCGCTGGACGTCGGCGGCGCTTCCGATGAGCCGGCAGCCATTGCGTCGGCTCTGGGGTCTTCGCTTCCCGATCAGCCGTTTAATCCGTCCGGCCTTCCGGTGCGGTTGTCGGATGCGTTGGCCAGCGCGCGCACGGCGAACGGCGGGAGCATTTCGGCAAACGACATGCGCGCCGCGATGACCCTCGCGTCGACGTATTCGCTGCAAGTCTGAAGATTAGAAGCGCCGCTGGACGCCCGCCAGCATGCCTTGCTGGCGGCGCTCGGCGCGCGCTGAAACGGTGCCGAATACGCCGCCGATCAACGACCATTTCTCGGTGAAATCGTAAACAAAGCTGGCTTGCAACTTGTGCGCACGGGCGCGGTCGCCGAACGGGCCCGCCTCGTTGAAGCGGTTGAAGCTTTGAAGGAGCAGCAGCCATTTTTCGGCTGGCTTCAGGCCGAAAGTCGCGTCGAGCCGCAGGCCGCGCCCATCGCCCGTGACGACGCGCGGACCGGCCGAAACTTCAATGAAAGCAGATCGCTGTGCGAGGGAAAATGTCTGCGCGATTGCGAGACGCAGGTCGAGCGCCGCGCCTGCCGAGCGCAACGGAATTCCTTCAAGTCCGGTGCCCGCGCTCACCAGCGCCTGAGCTGCGACGCGAAGCGCCCCGCTCTCGAACAAAAGCCGCCGCACGCCAATGGCGCCCGCGCCCTGCGCCTTGACGCCTGCGAGATCATCAAGACGGCCTACTTCGACCCGCCCGATCACCGTGGTGTTTGCGTCAACGCCATATTCGGTGAAGGTGGACAGGCTGAACTTGCTGTATGCGCCAATCGGGACCAGCCGACCGTCGCGCGTCCAGTATTGGTCCGCGAGATCGAAGGTCGAGAGGAGGATGATCTTGCCTTCGGCGGGCTTTTCGAGAAAAGCGTCGGCGCGTCCCGGATCTGTCATTGCCACAAGCATCGTGTGCGCCAAGCTGACGCCAAGGACGATACGCGTCGCCATTCCCAAATACGCCACACAACACCTTCAGCTGGACCATAGTCCAACTGAATGCGGCGCGCTTGGCAAGCCCCGACAGACGCTTTTACAGGGGACGCCGCTTTTCACTGCGGTCGCCGCTTGCCGCCGTGGCTCGCCAGCACGAAAAACAAAGCCGCCACAACGATGAGCGCCGAACAGGCGATGACGCCGGCCGCATTGCCGTAGGACGACCAATCGCTCACGAGACCGATGACAACCGGGCCGGCGACGTAACCGACATCGCCGATGGTCCGCTGCAGGCCCATGCCTTGCCCGTACTGATTTCGCGGCAGAACCTCGATTGTGTAGGCGGCGATGGCCGAGCCGTTGAAGCCGCCTGCGACGCCATACACGACCATCGAAATCCAGAACCAGAATGGATGCGCGCCGCCCAGCATAAGCGCGATGCCAAGCGCCGAGCCAAAAAGCGAAAGAATGACCGCGATACGCGAGCCCAGATGCTTGATGAGTGCGGTCGCGAGAGGCAGGACGACCAGCATGGCGCCCGCGGTGATTGTGAGCCCGAACCCGATGGCCGCGACGGTCAGCTTGAACTCACTGTCGGCGATCAGCGGCACAAGCTGAAACAGGAAGGCGGTGCGCGTGAAGAAAACAACGCAGGAAATGAGCGAAATACTTATGAACGGGAGCGTGAAAAGTCCACGCTGGGGGCCCATCGCCGCCGACATTGTGCTTACTTTGGCGTGCTGATCGCGAAAGGTGAAAATGCCGAGAATGACTGTCGCCACGGAGATTGCGAACAGCGCCCAGAACGGCGCGCGCAAGCCAAAATAGCTTGCGAAAAAGCCGCCGAACACAGGCCCGATGGAGGCGCCGAATTGTAGCGCGGCCTGATAAAGGCCAACGATGCGCGCCCGGTTTTCCGATGACGCCATGTCCGCAAGGGCGGCGCCGGACACCGTCATGTACATGCCGGAGCCAACGCCCTGAACAAAGCGCCAGAACACAAGGTGATAGAAATCCTCGGTCAGCGCCGCACCGACGCAGCCGATGGCGATGATGACGGCGCCGGCGATGAGTAGCGGGCGCCTGCCCAGTTTCTGGCTCAGCCAGCCGCCGGGATAGTTGGAGAGCAGCCGCCCGACGCCAAAGACGGTCATCAGCATGCCGACAAGCGTCGACGTGACCCCAAAAGTGGCGGCGTAGAGTGACAACACCGGCACCATCATGCCGCTGCCGATCATCGTTACGCAGATCATGGCGAGGAGCGGCCAGGCCTGGCGGTCGCGCGCGAAGGAGTCCCGGAGGGAGCTCATGAAGCTCATGGGCGTCCTTTCAAGCATATGGTCGGCGCCGTCAACCGGGGAGCACAGGCCACTGGACAAGAGCCCGCGCCTGCGCGAAGAACGCGCCACAGGAAAGCCCAGAGGAGAAGCGGATGAACGTCGTCAGCCGGTCGGCCAACAGCGAGGCCATCGAACTCAGATTGCGCAAAGAGGTGGCCGCCACCACGCTCATCCTCAACGACGAGGGCCTGATGGGCTATAGCGGGCATGTCAGCGCCCGGCTGCCGGGGGAGGACGCCTATCTCATCCAGCCGCTGGACACTAGCCGTGCGGGCCTCAAGCCGGATGATCTGCTTGTGTGCGACTATGACGGCAATGTGCTGCGCGGCAACGGCAAATCGCGCCCGCCGGCCGAGGTCTTCTTGCATGGCGAGATCCTGCGGGCCCGGCCCGACATCAATTCTGTCGCGCATTTCCATCACGATCTGACGAATGTCTTCACGGTGGTGGAAGGCGTTGAGCTGGCGCCGATCAAGAACCATTCCATCCGCTGGCGCAGCGGCATTCCTGTGCATCAGGACCCCTCGCATGTCAGCGATTCAGGACTTGGCCGCGCGGTCGCCGATACGCTTGGGCCGCATTTCGCGTTGCAGATCCGCGCACACGGTCAGGTTGTCGCCGCAGAAAGCGTGCAGGCTGTGCTGATCGATTCCGTCCATTTCGTGGAAAACGCCGTCGCCATGTATCACGCTGCGGCGCTGGGTCGCGTGCGCGCGCTGACCGAGGCGGATATGGACGCCTTTGAAGTCGCCTTCAAGCGCCAGCGCCACATCGACAAGCTTTGGGAATATTACATTGGTCGCGGCAAGACCAAGGGGTTCGTGCCGGACGAATGGGAGCTCAACTGAATAAAAAAGCGGCGCTCCGGCGCCGCTTTTTCGTTGGGGAGACGATCAGGCCGGGGTCATCTGAGGCCCGAGCATCTTGCCCTCGAGCTCGTCGAGCGAGACGACCGTGGCGTATTTAGCGTTCATGTCGAAAAGGTTCGCGCAATGGGCGAAGTTTGACCGGTCGAAGCAGCAATCGTCCACGACGAGCGTGTTGAAGCCGTTCGAGAACGAATCCACCACTGACGCGCGCACGCAGCCGGATGTGGAGACGCCGCACACGATGACGGTGTCGATTTGCCGCTGGACGAGATAAGCGGCCAGCGGCGTCTGGAAGAAGGCGCTGGCCTTCGTCTTTTCGAGAATCCATTCGCCTTCGCGCGGCGCAATGGCGTCCGGGAAATCGTTGAAGCCCTCAGGGACCGTGCTTTTCACGCGTTTGCTTTTGGTCGCCTTGCCAACGTAGGTCGTGTCGACCATGTGGCTGCGCGTATAGACGACCGGGCGCCCCAGTTCGCGGAACAGGTTGATGAGCCCGGCGATGCGGGGCATCGTCTCCCACGAGACAGGCCCGCAGGCCGGACCAAATTCGGCCACCGCCTCCTCAAGGGTTGACCCTTCTGTTCCGCAGAAGCCCAACGTGACGTCAACGACGACAAGCGCGGTGCGCTCGCCAATCTCCCCGGCGCCCATGAAGCCGCCTTGCAGATAGGTCTTGAGTTCGTCGGCCGGGATAACTTTCATCCAGTCTTTCATCGTGTCCTCCGTTGCAAAGCCTTGACCAATTGAAACGTGCGCGGCGCGGCGTGGCAAGGGCTGATAGAACAGGATGCAAGAGCATTGCCGTTTTGGCCAGCGCGCAAAGCGCGGCGGCAATGGTTTCTTTCTGGTGGCTGACGGGCGCACCGTTGATCCGTAACCGTGGGCCTTGCGCGCAGGCGCCGGGGCCCTTAGAAGGCGCTGACCTATAAGGGGCTTTGAGCCGCCATATGAAGAAAACACAGGGCCTGCGCGCCCTTGACGGGAGAGTGAGATGAGCGAAGCCCAGGGCGCTTCCAATTCACACGCGCGGCTGAAACTGGAAGCGGCCGCAGCCACGCGATTGCTCGTCCACGAAGATATTCTGGACTATTCCGGGCATGTGAGCGTTCGCGTTCCGGGCCGCGACGCTTATCTCATTCAGCGCGGCGTCGATCCGCGTTCGGACGTTCAGCCAGAGCGTATGCTTATGGTCGATTTCGACGGCAATGTGCTGGAAGGAGAGGGCCGCGCGCCGATTGAAACGCCGATCCACGGCGAGATCTATCGCGTGCGTCCCGATGTGAACGCGGTGCTTCATTGCCACATGGAACTCGCCATCGCCTTCACGTTAATGAAGGACGTGACGCTGGCGCCCATGCGCGCGCGCGCCGTTCGCTGGCAGAGCGGCATTCCCACGAGCCCCGACCCCAGCCACATCAAGCTGAAAGAGCAGGGCGAGACGCTGGCGCGTGATCTGGGTCCGCACCAGGCAGTGCTCATGCGCGCGCACGGGTTGACGCTGGTGGCCGAGTCGGTTCCCGCGTTGCTCGTCGACGCCGTGCATTTTGATGAAAACGCGCGCGCGTTGATGCAGGTTCTGCAGGCAGGCAAGACGCCGGTTCCCCTCACAGAGGAGGAAATGGTGCAGATCAACAAGCATGAAGTGCGCGACTTCCACGTCGGCAAGCTCTGGGCCTATTACACGCGGCGCGGGCAGAAGGCGGGCGTGCTGGAAAACGCGTGGGATTTCGCCGACTAGGTGGACACTTAACTTTACGTCTTGTCGGCGGCGGCAGATCGTACGCCTGTTTCCAGCTGCGCCGCAACGGCTTTTCGCCTCGGGACCATCATCGCGAGAAAGATCAGCGATAGCGCCGCGGACATTGCAAGCGATACGCGCAGGCCAATGACGTCGGCGAGGAAGCCCAGCGCCAGAGCGCCAAGCGCCGGAAAACCGCGGAACAGCAACAGATAGAGCGCCATCACGCGCCCGCGCATGCGATCATCGGCAGCAAGCTGCATCAGCGCCTGAATCGATGTCGACATCACGTTGAGGCTGAACCCGAGCAGCGCGCTGAAGAAGACTGCGACCCAGAGATTTTTTGTCGCGACGAAACCGAGCGCCGACGCCGCAGTGCCCAGATAGCCAAGCATGGCCAGTGAGGTCAGGCCGGCCAGCGCGCCACGCGCCGCGATGTAAACCGCACCTAACATGGCGCCCACGCCTATACTGGACGTGAGCCATGCAAGTCCTGGCGCCCCTGCGTTGAACACATCGCCCGCAAAGCCGGGCAGAAAATCCTGCAAGGGACGCACACACATGGAGGCGACCACCAGCAGCGCCAGCATCGTGCGCAGGCCCTTGTGCGCCGCTGCATAGCGCATTCCTTCTATCACTGCGGAAAACAACGTCGCGCTGCGCGCCTTTGTCCTGTCGGGTGAAGACACACGCAGGACGAAAAGAGTCGTGAGGCAGATCGAGCTTCCAACCATGTGCGCGAAAAACACGCCCTGCACACCGTACACCGGGATGACGAACGCGGCGATGGCTGGACCGAGAAACCGGTTCGAGTGGAAGGATGCGGAGTCCAGCGCAATGGCCGCCGCAAAATCCTCCCGTGGCACCGTCAAGGGAATGATCGACTGGCGCGCTGTTGAATGGAATGGGTGCACCACGCCCGCGAAGACCGTCAACGCAAAGAGGATCTCGATGTTGATGAGGCCAAGATACATCGTGACCGCAAGCAACGTCGCGTGGAGGAAGAGCGCGCCTTCAGCAATGCGGATGAGCCGCAACGGATTGACGCGGTCCGTCCAGGCACCGGCAATGGGCGCCAGAAACAGCATCGGCATCAGGTCTGCTGCGGCGATGATGCCGAGCCAGGCGGGTGAGCCTGTAAGCTCCCACGCGAGCCAGCCAGCGCCGACCCGCATCATCCAGCCAGTTGTGTAGTGAGGAAAAAGCCCGCCTTGGAAGAGCGCAAATTTTCGGTGCGACAGACAGCGAAGGATCGGCGGCTTTTTCGAGGACATCAGAAACTTTCGAAGAGGAAGGATGCGCTCGCCGCGCATCCTTCCAAAGCTGTCAGAGATCAAACGTCGCGGGCGCGAACAATTCTTCCGCCTTCACGAGCCGCTCGGTAAGGCCCTGCTCGTAGACATAACTGGCGATGGTGTCGATCACGTTGCGCGTCGCGCGCAGACCATACGCCTTCGGATCGGCGGCGAACATTTTCCCGGCCTTCGGCTCGACGAGACCGCAGGCGACGTAATCGCGCAGCGTCTTCTCCGCGCTCGCCTCGACCTCGGCCTTCGCCTGGGTGAACGCGTGATAGATGTTCACTGCGGCCCAAGGATATTTCTCGTGCAGGTCGCGCTTGATCACCATGGCGTGGTTGATCGGATAAATGCCGTTCTTGGTGAAGTAGCGCGTTGATTCCGCCACCGCGTCAGGAAATAGCGGGCGGCAGACGCCGGAAATGTCGGCCGTCGAGCGGTCAACGAGGTTTGGCTCGTTGAGATAGAGCAGGGCGCCGTCGAGTTCGCCCTTGAGCAGCATTTCGCCAATGTTGGTGGAAAGCGGAATTTGCTCGATGCTCACGCCTTCTGGCGCCTTGAAGCCGGTTGAGCCGCCGTGGCTCTTGTCCGGGAGGCGCTCCATATGCCACTTGATGTCTCGCGCGTGGACGCCAAATTCGTGCTGCAGCACGCCGCGGCTCCAGATGGCCGATGTCTGCTGGTATTCAGGCACGCCGATGCGCTTGCCTTTCAGATCCGCTGGCGTGTTGATGCCGGAATCGCGACGCACCATGATGCGCGTGTGAAAGAACATGCGCGCGGTATAAATAGGGATCGCAACGAAACGCGTGTCGCCCTTTGAAACGGCGATCAGCAGCGACGAGATCGACATTTCCGAGACGTCGAATTCAGCGAACTTGAGCTGGCGCCAGAACATTTCGGAGGGATGCACCACCGTCGGCATGAAATTGATGCCTTGCGGCTGGTGGCGGCCTTCGATGATCGGGCGGGTGCGCTCGTTATTCGAGAGCGCAATGCTGAAATCAAGCGCGTGTGCGGACATGTTTCCTCTCTTTTCAATCTTGTTTGTGGCGCGCCGCGAAAAAGCGGCGCGCGGGAAATTTCAGATTACCATTTGGCGACAAGTTCCTCGCCGAAGACTTCGCGCCAGTCTTCGTCAACCGGCATAAACCCATCGTACGGTCGGATTGCGCGTTGGGCCTGCGGATCAACGCCGCGCGGCTTGCGGCCTTCCATCACGTCGTTGATAGCCTCCATCATTATGCGACGCATGGCGACGATGGCCTTGTCAGACGTTCCCAAATGCTCCTGCGAACGATCAACGATGGAGCCCATGCCTTCCTGCAAGGCGAAGTCCTGGGTGTTGATGCCCTGAATGCCGGTGAAGGTCTTCGTCTTCTGCAAATGGCGGTCAATGTAGTAATTGTTTTCCTTGCTGGCCTTCAGCTTGAAGGTGCCAGGGATCATGTCATCAGGTCCGCGACCGTAAAAGGTCTCGCGATCGATGATATTTTGTTCGGAAAAATTCGCGTCCTGATCATAAGCGCACGACCAGTTGTAGACGTAGCAGGTGGTGTCGTCGATCGGCGCCCAAATGTGGCCGTTCAATTCCGGGTATTCGCGCTTCTTGCCCGAGAACAAGTGAATGCCGCCACGGAACTGCTGGTTGGGCATACCGAAATGATAAATGCGCACATAGGCGCGGCCATCGCCCAGATTGCGGTGCGAGGTATAATAATATCCATAGTCCGTGCGCTCGACATCAAGGCGGGGCGAACGATCACGCAGGCGCATCTCGTTCTTGTCGCCAATGTTGTTGTTGTGCGCGAAGGAGGAGTGCGCGGTGTCGAGGCCGCCTTCCATCGCCTGCAGCCAGTTGCAATCTTCAAATGTCTTGGACACGTGACGATGGGTGACGGGCGCGCGGGTCCACTCGTAATCGGGGGGTGCGGGCATCTCGTCCTTGGGGCCCATATAGGTCCACACGACGCCGCCACGCTCGACGCAGGGGTAGGCCTTGATCTTGACGCGCGCCTGCAAGGGCGTTCCGGCAGGCTCGGACGGCATGTCCGTGCAGTCGCCGTTACGGTCGAATTTCCAGCCGTGATAAACGCAGCGCATGCCGCATTCTTCGTTGCGGCCAAAGAACATCGGCGCGCGGCGGTGCGGGCAATAGGCGTCGATGAGGCCGACGTCGCCATTGGTGTCGCGGAAGGCGATCATATCTTCGCAGAGCAGGCGCACGCGCAGCGGCTCGCCATCCTTCTCCGGCACTTCGGCGGAGAGCGCGGCGGGAATCCAGTAGCGGCGCATCATTTCACCAGCGGGCGTGCCGGGGCCTATGCGCGTGACCTTTTCATTGTCTTCTGGCTTCAGCATGGCGCTGTCTCCTCCGCGATGGGTCTGCCTGGAGGGGTGGCCCGCCGGGCGCCGGCGCCTCAGCGCGCGACGAGGCTGACGTCTCCTCACTCCTTAACTTTGATAAACTCTCAGGGCGCGGAGCGCTATAGTCTCGTCTGCAAACGGGCGCTCGGCGCCCCTCGTGCAAACGGGCGCTCGGCGCCCCTCGCCGCGAGCCGCCCTTTCCATTAGTCTATGGCTGACAGTTTGCGGCGACTCGCAGCCGGGAGGATCAGGTCGAATGCTCAGGTGGTCAATCGCGACCGTTACGATGGGCGGCACGCTCGAAGTGAAGCTTGCGGCCGCGGCCCGGGCGGGGTTTCGCGCCGTCGAGCTTTTTGAGAACGACCTCACGTTTTTCAGCGGCCGACCGCGCGATGTGCGGGCCCGGGCGCAGGACCTGGGTCTTGAGATCGTCGCGCTGCAGCCGATGCGCGATTTCGAGGGCATGCCGCAGCCCATGCGGGCGCGCAATTTCGAGCGCGCGCAGCGCAAGTTCGACCTGATGGACGAACTGGGCGCCAAGCTTTTGTGCATCTGCTCGAATGTTCACGAAGACAGCCTTGGAGAGCCCGAACGCTCGGCCGCTGACCTTGCGGACCTCGCCGATCTTGCCGCGCAGCGCGGCTATCGCATCGGCTTTGAGGCGCTGGCCTGGGGTCGGCATGTGAAGGACTGGATGCAAGCGTGGGATCTTGTCAGTCGGGCTGACAAGGCGAACCTCGGCATTGTTCTCGATTCTTTCCATATCTGCGTGCGCAACAATCCCATTGCGCCCATCGCCGATCTTCCGGCTTACAAGATCGCGCTGGTGCAGATCGCCGATGCGCCCGCCATCCTCATGGACCCGATGTCGCTTTCGCGGCACCACCGCTGTTTCCCGGGGCAGGGCGATTATCCGATCACGGAATTCGTCGAAGCGGCGATAAAAGCCGGTTATCGCGGCGCATTGTCGCTGGAGATTTTCAACGACCAGTTTCGCGGCGCGCCTGCGAACGTGGTGGCCCGTGACGGACTGCGCGCGCTGCAAACCTGCGGCGAGGCGCTCGACGCCCGCCGCCTTGAGCAGGGATTGGCGCCCACGTCCATCGGCTCACCCTTGCCAAAAGCGCCTGCGATCTCGGGGCTCGAATTCATCGAGTTCGCCACAAGCTCTGCCGAATCGCCGCGTCTTGTGGCGCTGCTTGAGGCGGTGGGTTTTCGCCGGGTGGCGCGACACCGGTCCAAGGACGTCGATCTTTACCGGCAGAACTCGCTCAACATCGTCATCAACCGGGAGCAGGAGGGCTTCGCCCATTCCTTCTATCTCGTGCATGGCACATCGGTCTGTGCGCTGGCGCTGCGGTTCGATGATCCGCAACGCGCGCTGGATCGCGCCAATGCGCTCGGGGCGCCGACCTATCATGGTCGCGTCGGGCCGGGAGAGGCCGTCATTCCCGCTGTCGCGGGCGTCGAGAACAGCCTGATCTATTTCCTCAAGGAAACACCCGGCGCGGCGGCGCCGAACTCCCGCGCGCCGGGGCATTGGGACCGCGATTTCGTGTTTGAGGAGTCAACGCAACCAGCCGGGCCGCTCACCGCCATCGACCACTTGTCGAACGTGGTGCGCCGGTCGGAATTTTTGTCATGGGTGACGTTCTACAAGTCGGTGCTGGGCTTTGTGGACGAGCCGCAGGTGGAGCTGGCCGATCCTTACGGCGCGTTCTACAGCCGCGTGCTGTCGTCGCCCGACAAGAGCGTGCGCATTCCCGTCAACATCGGCGATGGCGGCGCGACGACGGTGAGCCGCTTCATCGAGACGTTTGGCGGCGGCGGTGTGCAGCAGCTTGCATTCGCGACGGATGATCTCTTTGCTTTTGTGGAGCAGGCGCGGGGGGCTGGCGTGCCGTTCCTGACTGTCCCGGACAATTATTATGAGGATTTGTCCGCCCGTTACGATCTTGCGTCGGACATGCTTGAGCGCATGCGTACGCTGGGAATTTTATACGACCGCACCAAGAGCGGCGAATTCTTCCACATCTATACGAAGACGTTCGACGAACGCTTCTTCTTCGAGATACTGGAGCGCCGGAACTACGATCTTTTTGGCGCGGCCAACACGCCCGTGCGGCTGGCCGCGCAGGCGGCGGAGATGGACGAAACCGTCAAGGCGCGGACTGAATTCGGGATGTGACGCGCGGCGCTGGATTTAAGCGCCGCCCCCGGCTAAAAGAGCGCCAACCTCAGATCACTCGAAGCACAGGACGCACACGCCTATGGCGCGGCAATTCATCTACCACATGGAAGGCCTTTCGAAGAAGTGGCCGGGCGGCAAGCAGGTGCTCGATAACGTGCACCTCTCCTTCTATCCCGACGCCAAAATCGGCGTTCTCGGCGTCAACGGCTCCGGCAAATCCACCCTGCTCAAGATCATGGCGGGGATGGACACGGAGTATAACGGCGAGGCATGGGTCGCCGATGGCGCGCGTGTCGGCTATCTGCCGCAGGAGCCGCAGCTGGATGAAACGCTGGACGTGCGGGGCAACGTGATGCTTGGCGTCGCGCCCAAGCAGGCGATCCTTGATCGCTACAACGAACTCGCCATGAATTATTCCGACGAGACGGCTGACGAGATGACCCGGCTGCAGGACGAGATCGAGGCGCAGGGCCTTTGGGATCTCGACAGCCAGGTCGATCAGGCGATGGAAGCGCTGGGCTGCCCGCCGGACGATTGGGCCGTGGATCGCCTCTCGGGCGGCGAGAAGCGCCGCGTCGCGCTGTGCAAACTGCTGCTCGACAAGCCCGAACTGTTGTTGCTCGACGAGCCGACCAACCATCTCGACGCCGAGACTGTGAACTGGCTGGAAGGCCATCTGCGCCAGTATCCGGGCGCCATCCTCATCGTGACCCACGATCGCTACTTTCTCGACAACGTCACCAGCTGGATTCTTGAACTCGACCGCGGCCGCGGCATTCCCTACGAGGGCAATTACACCGCCTGGCTTTCGCAGAAACAAAAGCGACTTGCGCAGGAATCGAGTGAAGACAAGTCTCGCCAGCGTGCGCTTGAAGCGGAAAGCGAGTGGATTGCGGCCTCGCCCAAGGCCCGGCAGGCCAAATCCAAGGCGCGTATCCAGCGCTATGAGGATCTTGTCGCCAAGCAGAACGACAGGGCGCCGACCACGGCGCAGATCGTCATTCCCGTCGCCGAGCGGCTGGGCCAGAACGTCATCGAGTTCGACAATCTGTCAAAGGGTTTTCAGGACAAGCTGCTCATTGAGAACTTGTCCTTCAAGCTGCCGCCGGGCGGCATCGTTGGCGTGATCGGACCCAACGGCGCGGGCAAGACGACGCTCTTTCGCATGATCACCGGGCAGGAGAAGCCAGACGTGGGCTCTATCGCCATCGGCGATAGCGTGCAGCTTGGTTATGTCGATCAGTCGCGCGATGCGCTCGATGACAAGAAAACCGTGTGGGAAGAAATCTCCAGCGGCAACGAGATCATCTATCTGGGCAAGCGCGAGATCAATTCACGCGCCTATTGCGGCGCCTTCAACTTCAAGGGCGCCGACCAGCAGAAAAAGGTCGGCATGCTGTCAGGCGGCGAGCGCAACCGCGTTCATCTGGCCAAGATGCTGAAGAGCGGCTCCAACGTGCTGCTGCTCGACGAACCGACAAACGATCTCGACGTCGACACGCTGCGCGCGCTTGAAGACGCGCTCACCGAGTTCGCCGGTTGCGCCGTCATCATCTCGCATGATCGCTTCTTCCTTGATCGCATCGCCACCCACATTCTCGCTTTTGAAGGCGACAGCCATGTGGAATGGTTTGAAGGCAACTTCCAGGACTATGAGGAAGACAAGAAGCGGCGTCTCGGCATCGACAGCGTCATCCCGCATCGCCTCAAGTATAAGAAGTTCTCGCGCTGAAGCGAGGGGCGCGACCATGAACGCGCCCCTCGTGGGGGCGCGTCGGGACCGCGCTGTATGATTGGCCCGTCGATCCCGGCTCATTGGCGTTGATCTTGCCGGCCGACTTTGTTGCCTGCCGGCCACGTTCTATCTTGGCCGCGCGGCTCAGGCCGAACCGGTCTGCCGGAAGCCGCCGGGCGCCTTGTGCAGGCGTTCGATCCCGTCGCGCCGGATGAGGACCATTTCCCCAGTCTGCAATCCGGCCTTGCCGTCCTTGGTCATGATCGACGGCTGCACCACGATGCACATTCCTTCCTGCAGCGTCAGGTTTGGCACTGGCGCGGAGGGGCGGCCACGCGTTCCCAGGATAGGAGGAAGGTAACCGCCGACATAGCCGTGCACGAGATCGTCGCAAATTGTAAAATCGGAACGATCGATCACTGAGGCTGCGTCCAGGATCTCGTCCATGGTCGTGCCGTGACGCATCACGCCGAAGATCGCCTCGAGCGACGCCTCAGCGACGTCGTGCATGGCTTTGAACAAGGGCGAGGGCGCGGACTCCACCGCAATCGTGCGCTGGATCTGGCCGGAATAGGACCAATAGGAGACTGAGATTTCCGTGAAGATCGCGTCACCCTTCGCCACTTTGCGGTTGCGCGCCAGCTGCGAGGGCACGCAGCAATTGGGGTCCGTCATCGACGTTACGCCGGTGTAATGGATCTGCGTCACGCCTCCCCATGGCGCGTAGGCGCGCTCGATGATGTCCGCTAATTGGTATTCGGACATGCCCGGTCGCACGTGGCGCTCGAGAGCCTCGACTGCAGCGTCGGTCATTGCGCAGCCTATCCGCGTGAGTTCCAGCTCTTCCTCAGACTTCACCAGCCGTAGCCGCGTGTAATCGCGCGACATATCGACGGGCTTTAGCCCAGCCGCCGACAGGCGCTCGTGAAGCCCATGGCTGTAGGAGCCGATGACTCCGACGGATTGACCCTTGGCGCTGCGTCGCGTCAATTCATCAATTGCGAGGGACGTGCTCCCCTGCGGGTTCCAGTCCACGCGCGCGTTGGGCGCCAAAATGCGCGCAAGCGGCGCATTGTTGGGGTTCTTCACAAACAGCGCGTCCTGTTCGCCCGGCGTGAAGACGACGTAATGCTGCGCACCGGGTGGCCAGCCAGTCACCCACTGGATCGCTGAGCCGCGACGGTCCCCGCCCGACAACAGAACATGGCTTGCGCCCGCCATGTGCATGGCTTCCGCCAGCGCGGATCGGCGACGCTCCATCTCGTCGCGCGAAAAGGTCGGGTTCTCCGCCTCCAGCAGTTCCTTCTGGCGCGCTGTCAGGCGATGCAGCATATTTTCGACGATTTCCACCATTGCGTTACGCTTCCTGTTTCAGCGGTGGCGTCCTGACAGGAGCTACCGAAGCAGCCGATTATCGGGGCCGCATCTTTGATAAGTTTAAGCCCGCGTGGTTGACGTTGACAAGCGCTCCGGGTGGACTGTTTGCGTGCGGGTCGGTTGTTTTCTCCTATTGGAACACTTACCGCGTGTTGACAGGATGTCTGCTGTCCAAAATATTGATTTACCTCGGATGACCGATTGCGCGCGTTGGCGGAGATACAGAATATGAATATCGACCTTGCACCGAACCTGCGCGCGCTTCTGGATCAGGAATATCCTCGATTCTCCAATGCCGAAATGACGCGGCGGCGCGCTGCGCTTGCAGAGCTCATGCGCAAGCGTGATGTCGATCATGTTGTTTTCTACGGAGCGGGCTGGCGCGGTTCAATCGTGCAATGGCTTACGCGCTGGCCGGTCACGACTGAAGCGGCCGGCATTTTCACGCCAGGCGAACGCGACCGGATGTTCGTGCATTATTTCAACCATCTGCCTCTCGCCCGTCATATTGCGGATGAGTGCGATGTTGAATGGGGCGGAGAGTCGACGCTCGGCCGCGTGGTCGATGAGCTGCGTCGCCGCGGCGCAAGGCCCGGGCGCGTCGGATTAATTGGTTCACTCGGCCATCAGGGGTTCGCTATACTCAATGAGGCTTTCGGCAAGGTCGTCGAAATGGGCCGCGATTATGTCGCGCTACGCAAGATCAAGTCAGCGGAGGAGCTCGACTGGTTCCGCATTGGCGCCTGGATGTCGGACCTCGGCTCCGAAGCTCTTGCAGCCAACGCGAAACCAGGAGTCAGCGAGCGCGAGCTCGCCAACGCTGTGGAGCGCGCTTACGTGGGGCTTGGCGGCTCGACGTCGCTACACTTCATCGGCGCCACGCCCATGTCGAACCCGAGCGTTCCAGCGCCGCGCCAGTATCATTCGTCGCGATGGCTCGAAAAGGGAGACGTCGTCTTCTCGGAGATCAGCGCGTCGTTCTACGATCATTCCGGTCAAGTCCTTCGCAGTTTTGCCGTCGCAGAAGAGCCGAATGCGCTTTACCGCGATCTCCATGCAGCGGCGGAAGCTGCTTACGATGCGATCGCGTCCGTTTTGAAGGCAGGCGCGCGTCCGGCAGATGTGATCGAGGCCTCAAGCGTTATCGAGGATGCTGGCTTTACCGCGGTCGACGACATTCTGCATGGCTATGGCGGCGGCTATTTTCCGCCGGTGCTGGGCGCCCGGAGCCGTTCAAACGGCAAGATACCCGAGGAGCCGTTCGAGGCGGGTCAACTCGTTGTTGTCCAGCCTAACGTGGTCACCCTTGATGGGCGGGCAGGGGTCCAGACGGGCGAGATGCTGCTTATTACCGAGGATGGGGTTCTGAGGATGCACAAGGCGCCTCGCGGTTTTCGCACCGTCTGACGCTGGCGGCTTGCTGTTGCGTCCCCGCTTCATGTAACGTCTGTGAAAGAAGAAACATCGGAGAGGGTAAGATGAAGCGCATTCTTCGCCGGACGCACGGAGCCGTCTTTCTTGCCGTTGGGTGCGCTGTGCTCCCTGCCAGTGCGCAAACTAATTTCACGCTGCAGGGTAAAATCGTCACGATATACGTCGCCGGCGGCGCCGGTGGCGGCGTTGACGCCTATGCGCGGACAATTGCGCCATTCTTCTCAAAATATATGCCGGGCAACCCCGCGGTCAACATCGCCAACATGCCGGGCGCGGGCGGCGCGCAGGCCGTACAATATCTCTACAACGTCGCGCCAAGGGATGGCAGCGCAATAGGATCGACAAACGCCGGCCCGATCGCACAGCCTTTTCTTGAGACGTCGCCTATCACGTATGAACTGAACAAGATGCACTGGATAGGCAGTCTCGCGCGCGGCAACACGGTATGCGCCGTGTGGCATACGGTGGACGTGAAGAGCCTGGCGGACGCGCGTAAAAAAGTCGTGACGGTCGCCTCGACGGGCGCGCGCTCCGCGCCGACGCGCTCGGCGCTTTTGATGAACTCGTTCATGGGTACGCAATTCAAGCCGATATCCGGTTATACCGGCGGCACAAGCCTGCTGGCGCTGGAACGCGGCGAAGTGGACGCCACGTGCACGACGCTGAACTCGCTCCGAACCACGCGCCCGCAATGGCTGGCCGAAGGCAAGCTGCGTATTCTCGTGCATGTCGCGATGGAGGTGGACGACGAATACAAGGACGTGCCTCGGGCCATTGATTTCGTCGAAAACCCGCTGGATAAGGCTGCGCTCGACTTCTTCCTGCTGCCGTATGAATTCAACAATCCGTATTACCTGCCGCCAGGCGTGCCGGCCGAGTCGGTGGTCTCCTGGCGCAAAGCGTTCGATGAGACGATGAAGGATCCCGCTTACGCTGCGGAGACCAAGAAGCGGCTTCAGGAAGTCGAGCCCAAGAGTGGCGAAGCGGTCGAGAAACTCGTTCAGCAGATGTATGCGACTCCGCTCGATGTCGTGAAGCGGACCATCTCAGCGAGCGATCCGACCGGCAAAGTGACGGACTAATGGCGCACGGCGCTACGCGCCCGCCCGATGCGGACGCGGTAGCCGGGTTTCAATCTCAGTAGGGCGTCGCGTGCGCGCGCCCCGCCAGGTCGATCCATACGCGTTCCGAAACGAACGGCTTGTCGTCGATGCGGTCGAGCAGCCAGTCGGCGATCATCGTCACTTTTTCTTCGCCATTGGAGACGCTCGGCGCATCGGCGACGCCGTGGTTGGCGCCTTCGAAAATCACGAGCTTTTTGGGCGCAGTGATGCGCTCGAAGAGCGCCTCGGTATGTGAAATCGGCGATAGCTGGTCCTTCTCGCCAGCGACGATCATATAAGGACAAGCGATCTTTTTGGCGATCGGCCGAAGATCGATGTCGCGGGTGAATGCATCGAATGCATCTTCGTCCGAAAAGCCTGACATCAGCATGAAACGCATCTTGAAGGTCGGCGACGCCGAATTGAAGATAGTATCGCAGCCGGGTTCCTGACAGACGCCCGTCGCGGCAAACCCCTTTATGCGCGCGCCAAGTTGCGCGGCGAAAACGGTGCCAAAATAGCTGCCGAAACTTGTGCCCCGAACGACAAGCCGGTTCATGTCAATCGAGGTTTCATCACGCAGCCATGCATATGTGGCCTCCGCAGCATCGGCGAAATTGGTTGGCGTGAAGAAAATGCCGCGGGTGATCGCCTCCGCTTGGCCAGGGCCGTCGAGCGCGAGAACCGCGAAGCCGCGTTCGAGAAAGCGGTCGCCGTAGAGCGAGACCATGTTTTCCTTGCTGCTGTCCATGCCGCCGATGATGATCACGCAAGGAAACTTTTCGTTCTCTCGCGGCTCGCGCGGCAGATGCAGATACGCGGGCATGAACTTGTCGCCGAATGGGATATCGACGCGTCGAATGGGGTGCGGAGCCAGACGGCAGAACGCGAGAAAGCATTCATTGACACGCTCTTCGAACGAATGCAGCTGCTCGCAATCCTCATGAATAGGCCAGCAAGCGGTCGACCAGAGGAGTGACGCGATGAGATAATTCTCCCGCGCGGCGACGGTGCGGCCTTGCGCGTCATAGTCGCGCGCGCGGCGTTCTCTCTTCTGCGCCTGCGCCGCGAACTCCCGCGGAATGTCGTCATATTTCTTGATGCGCGCGGCCACTGAGCGAAATTCGGCTTCCGCCTCGGCGCCGGCAGGGCGGCTCTTGGATGAAATACGCGCCTGGTCCCATTCGATCCCGACCGTCTTCACCACGGAATCTATCAGCCAGCGCTGTTCTTTCCACCGGCGCGTAATGGGAGCAGTCTTACCGCTTGTCATGTTTCGTTCCCTGTCAGCTTTTGTATCAGTTTGCGCACGCCGGACTTATCCGCGTTTTGACCGGCTCATAGCATATCACGCCTTCGGCTGGGCGTAGTTCATATTGGCGGCGCGTACGTCGGGCGACACACCTTCAGGATCGAGCCCATGTCCGAGGCTCAGCCTGTTCATGAAGTTAAATCGGCAACACACGAGGATGGCGTCGTGCAGGGCGCGTTCGTCCCAACCTTCCGCCAAGACCGCCTCTGCGTCCGCGTTTGCCATGGCGGAGGGGGTGAGCGTCAATTTCTTTACAAACCTCAAGATCGCCCGCCATTTTTCCGAGACCGGCGCCGTGACGAGAGCGGTGGCGCATGCGTCGATTTCATCGCGCGCCGCGCCGAGGTTCGCGGCCACTCGCACATGGCCGCTGTAGCAATAATCACACTTGTTGATCGCCGAGACAAACGCCGCGATGAATTCGCGCTCGGCTGGTGATAACGGAGATTCTGCCCGCATGATCGCCTGCGCCAGATCGTTCATCGGTTTCTTCAGCGAGGGGTTCAGCGACCAGAGTTCTCCGATTCCTGCATGATCCGGCAATGACGGAAAAAATGGCACGCTGCTTCTCCTGCCACGATGTCCGGATGCGCCAGTCTGCCAAGGACTTCCAGGGCTGGCAAGTTCAACGCGCGCAGACTTTGATACGTTTTCTTCTTGGCGGGGATCCGGCGGACTCATCGCCTTGCTTCCCCAGAATTTGGCATCTAGGATAGAAAAATCGCGGCAAGAGCGGATAGTCCAAGTCAAGTATAATTCAGTGATGGATGCTCAATCTGGCTTCCGTCGTGCGTCGTTAGGCGCTTCAGAAAGATCGAGGGGAAAAGATGGCCCGGTTGAAATTTATGGCAGCGGCTTTGGCGACTTGCGCGCCTCTCTTCGCGCTGCCCGCAAGCGCGCAAGTCAACCTCGCAGGCAGGACGGTCAACGTTATCGTTGCTGGCGGGGTCGGGGGCGGGGTCGATCTGTACATGCGATTGTTGCTGCCCCATTTGCGACAAAACCTGCCCGGTCAACCGATCATGGTCGTGCAGAATATGCCTGGCGGCGGCGGTCTTCAGGGCGTCCAGCATGTCTACAATCTCGGCGCTGCAGACGGCACGTCGATCGGCGTGACGCCGGCGGGCCCGATCAAGGAGCCAGTCATGGGCGGCGGCCGGGTCAATTATGACCTGCGCCGGTTTCGCTGGGTTGGCAGCATGACATCCGAAGACACAGTTTGCCTCGTTTGGCATACGTCGTCGATCAAGAACTTAGATGACGCGCGCAAGCGCGATGTGCCGCTGTCCGCGACGGGCGCCGCCTCCAACTCCACACTGGGGCCGATGCTTTACAACGACCTTCTCGGAACGCGCTTCAAACCAATTTCCGGCTACGACGGCGGGACGTCGATGCTGGCTGTCGAGCGCCAAGAGGTGGATGGGCGCTGCACGACCCTAAGCTCCGTGCGTACAGGGCAGCCGCATTGGCTCACCAACAATTTCGTCCGCATCTTATTCACGGTTTCCGACATGGAGGAAACGCCGGAAACAAAGGGCGTGCCATCGTTGCGCAGCCTGCTGAAGACCGACGCTGACATCAAGGCGCTCGATTTCTTCGGCGCCCCGGATGAAATGCAGAACCCGGTGTTTCTGCCGCCCGGCACTCCCGACGACATCGTCCAGGTCTACCGCGCCGCGTTCAACAAGGTCATGGCGGACCCCACGTACAGGGCGGAAGCCGCCGCCCGCTCTCAGCGGCTTGAGCCTCTCACGGGGGAGCGTGTGACCGAGATCGTCGAGGCCATGCACAACGCCGCGCCTGAAGTGGTCGCACGCGTGAAACGCGCGACCACCATCGCCCGGCAGCAGTGACAGGCCTGTTTTAGTTAGACGTCATAAGCGGTCGCAGTCGTGCGGCCGCTTGTGTCTACCCAAACGCGCTCGGAACGGAACGGCTTACCGTTGATGCGGTCAACCAGCCAGTCGGCAAGCAGGGTGTTCTTGTCTTCGCCGTTTTCAACGCTCTGCGCGTCGCCAACGCCGTGGTTGGCCCCTTCGTAGATGACCAGTCGCTTCGGCGCCTTGATGAGCGTGAACAGATGTTCAGTGTGCTCGATCGGGGAGAGCTGATCGTCCTCTCCCGCAATCGCCATGTAGGCGCACTTGATTTTGGGAGCGTAAGGGCGAAGGTCGATCTTTTCGCAAAATGCGTCGAACGCTGCTTCGTCCTCATAACCAGACATGAACATGAACCGGGCCTTGAAGGTCGGTGAGGCCATGTTGAAAATCGTGTAGCATCCGGGCTCCTGACAGACGCCTGTCACCGCATACCCCTTGATGCGATCGCCAAGTGCTGCAGCGGCGACTGTGCCGAAATAGCTGCCGAAACTGGAAGAGCGAATAGCAAGCCGTCCGGTGTCGATATGAGCGTGCCCACTCAGCCATTCGTGAATTGCAAGCCCGGCTTCGCCGAAATTGCTTTCGGTGAAGAAGATGCCCCGCGACGCAGACTCTGCCTGTCCCGGCCCGTCGATGGCCAGAACCCCCAGCCCGCGTGACAGGAACCGGTCGCCGTAAATCGCGACCATGTTCTCTTTGCTACCGTCCATGCCGCCAATCGATATGATGCAGCCGAATTTTTCGCCCGCCTGCGGCTTGTGCGGAAGGTGCAAGTAAGCGGGAAGGAATCCTCCCTGGAAAGGGACCTCCACCTTCTCGATGTGATGAGGCGCGTAGCGAATGAAATTCGCGTAGCAGTCATTCATCTGCTTTTCGCTGGCGTGCAGTTCTTCACTGATTTCGATAAGCGGCCAGCAGGACGAAGCCCAGAGCAGTGCGGCGGCAATATAACTTTCACCGGCGCTGATGAGCCGACCCTGTTCAACATATTCCGCCGCCTTCGCCTGCCGCTTACGGGCGGCAGCTGCGAATTCGCGGTGAACGTCGTCAAATTTTTTGATGCGACGCGCGACACGGCTAAAATCCGCCTCGGCTACTTCGCCGCCGGGCTTGCTCTTGGATGCGATGCGGTTTTGATCCCAGTTTATTCCCACCGTGCGGATCACAGCGTCGAGGAGCCAGCGCTGCTCTTGCCACCGTTTCATCCGGCCTTCGATCGCCCGACTCGCCATGCGTTTTCTCCCGATCACTTTTGCTTAATCAGTCTTAGTTCTAGGCGCCTCGTTTCGTGAATGCAAGACGCCGCCGGTCGCCGCGCATTGTATGGCCGACAATGTCGCGCCGTCATTATCGACCCGCGCACGGCAAGGTTTCTGCGGGCGCGGCTTCCAATATAATGGGCGAGTATCCAAATCACAGCCGAGAGGATGAAGGCGGTCAAGGACGCATCGTCCGTTGGCAATTTGGCGAATTCGCGCGCCCGTGGGACGTTGCGGCGAGCCTGTTTATCCAGCGATCGCGATAGTGTTGCGATGCATTTCGAAAAAAAACGAGTGGAGGACATCCATGGAAGCGTTCGCAATCGGCTCCGGCGAGGCGCTTAAAGTTTTGTCGGCGGGGGCTGTGCGCGCATCGCTCATAGCGGCGGCCAGCGATTATCATTCCAGAACTGGCTGCGCTTTCACCATCACGTTCGACACGGCGGGGGGCGTTGAAAAGCGCGCTGCGAGTGAAGCGCCCGATGTGTTCGCGTCGTCCATGGACTGCCTGCGCGTCATCGCCAAGGCGGGCGCTGTTTCAGGAGAGCCGCGTGCGGTGGGCTCTGCGCGCATTGCGCTTGGCGTTCGCACGGGCGATCAGGCGCCTGACATTTCCACGCTTGAGGCGTTCAGGGCGGCGCTGCGCAACGCACCGAAAATCGCACGCGGAGATTCATCGGGCGGCGGCACTGCGGCCATTCATCTGGATGGCGCGCTGACGCGCATTGGCGTCATGGACGAGGTCGCGGCCAAGAGCGTGCTGCGTGTGGGCGGCGTCAATGTGATGAAGGCCGTAGCCGATGGCCTTGCTGATTTTGGCATCACGCAATCAACCGAGATCGTGCCGGTGAAGGGCGTCGAGATCGGCGGGTGGCTTCCTGCAGAGGTGCAACTGGAAACGACCTATGGAGTCGCGCTGGGCGCCAAGGCTGCGCAGGCGCAAAACGCGCAGGCGTTCATCGCGTGGCTGGCGACGCCCGAAGGCGCGCGCCATTTTGCGGACGCCGGGTTTTTTCCGGCCGAATGAGATTTGCGCCAGTCGGCCTGTAAGCCGGGTTCTGTAGGGCCGCGCCGCTTGCGCGACGCGACGTGACGGCCATTCCTCTGGGACGATCGTTACCGAACGCCTCAAGCAACCAACCCGGACGACGATCCGGAGCGGACCCGAAGCCTTGCGGCTCCTCGTCGTCCCTATTCGGTCTTGCTCCCGGTGGGGCTTGCCATGCCGTCCCCGTTGCCGGCGACGCGGTGCGCTCTTACCGCACCTTTTCACCCTTACCTGCGGCAAGTCTCCCTGCTGCAGGCGGTTCAATCTCTGTGGCGCTTTCCCTGGGGTCACCCCCGCCGGACGTTATCCGGCACCGTTTCTCCGTGGAGCCCGGACTTTCCTCCGCCTTGCGGCGGCGGCCGTCCGGCCGACTGGCGCAGGCTTCAGGTACGCACAGCGGGGGCAGGGGTCAAGGCGGCATTCCCGGCAGCGCGGCTGCGCGCGACATGATATGTCTCATCCATGCTGATCGAGACGCCTGATTGCCCGCTGGTGGCAGAGCTTTGTCCCTCGCCCAACCACGGCGAGCGCATTGGCTGTGCGGCGCCCGACATGATTCTGCTGCACTATACGGGCGCGCCGAGTGGCGAGCAGCGCGCGGCGTGGCTCGCTGATCCCGGCGGGCAGGCGCTGGCCTGGCTGATCAATCCCGCCGCGAGCGTGTCGGCGCATTATGTGGTGCATGAGGATGGGCGCATCGTGCAGCTTGTCAGCGAAGCGCGCCGGGCGTGGCATGCGGGGCTGGCGTCGTGGCGCGGCGCTACGGACATCAACTCCTGCTCGATTGGAATCGAGATCGTCAACCTTGGGCATGAAGCGGGGCTGCCCGATTTTCCGCCGGCGCAGGTCGCGGCGGTGATAGCCTTGTGCAAGAGCGCGATGGCTCGTCAAGGCATCGCGCCAAAGCGAGTGCTTGCCCATTCGGATGTCGCGCCGGGGCGCAAGGTGGACCCCGGCGAACGCTTCCCGTGGGATGCGCTGGCGCGTGACGGCGTGGGCCTGTGGACGCCCGAGGCGCAGGCTGCGCCGAACGGGCGGGTGTATCGCGAAGGCGACGAGGGCCAGCCTGTGCGCGCCTTGCAAGCCATGTTCGCGATGTTTGGCTATGGCGTGCAGATGACGGGCGTTTTTGACGCGCAAACGAAAGCGGTCGTTGAAGCGTTTCAACGCCATTGGCGCCGCTCGCGCATAGATGGAATCGCCGACGCCTCAACCCTCGCAACCTTGCGCGATCTAATTGCTGCGAGCGGCGTTTCACACTCTGCTGGAGTCTAACCGAAGCGCTTGGCTGAGGTCTAACGGAGTCGCTTGCATGAGCAGCTATCTAATCACGGGCGCCAATCGCGGTATCGGTCTTGAACTTGTGCGGCAGGCTGCGGCGGCAGGCGCGACAGTGTTTGCATGCGTTCGCAATCCATCCGCTGCGCAGGATCTGCAGGACCTTGCAGACAAGTCCGATGGCCGCGTGCGCGTGATCAAGATGGATGTGGGCGATGAAGCCTCCATCAAGGAATCCGCCGCCCAGTTGAAAGGCGAGCCCATTGGCACGCTCATCAACAATGCCGGAATCATGGGGACGCGCCACACGCCATTGCAGACGAGCGCAGTTGAGTTTGCGGACATCATGCGTGTGAACGTGCTGGGCCCCACGCTGGTGACGACGGCGTTCTTGCCCAATTTGCGCGCGGCGCACGGGGCGAAGGTCGCCGTGATTTCATCGCTCATGGGTTCGTTCAGTTATGAGACGACCAGCTACATCGCCTATTCGACATCAAAGACGGCGGTCAACCGCGTGTTCAACGCGTTGG
Organism: Beijerinckiaceae bacterium; assembly: GCA_947498445.1. Taxonomy (GTDB): domain Bacteria; phylum Pseudomonadota; class Alphaproteobacteria; order Rhizobiales; family Beijerinckiaceae; genus Terripilifer. Next base: position 3,132 of record CANMLK010000014.1, on the reverse strand, counting down.
CGCGTGAGCTTGCGAGCGATGGAATTCACGTCGCGATCCTGTCGCCCGGCTGGGTGCGCACAGACATGGGCGGCCCGAACGCAACGCTCAGCGTTGAGGACAGCGCGCGTGGGCTGCTGCGCGAAATTGCGCGCACCGACTCCACATTGTCGGGCAAGTTTCGCGACTATGCCGGCAGCAAGGTGGTGTGGTGAGCGGCGCGATTAAGCGTGTTACGCCGCGTCTTTTGCGATCTTCGCCGGATCGTAGTTGAGGATCGGCGATAGCCAGCGTTCAGCTTCCGCCACCGTCATCCCCTTGCGCGCGGCGTAATCTTCCGCCTGATCGCGCTCCACCTTGGCGACGCCAAAATAATGCGCGTCGGGGTGGGCGAGGTAGAGGCCGCTCACAGATGAGCCGGGCCACATGGCGTAGCTTTCTGTGAGCTTCACGCCGATGCGCCGCTCGGCCTGCAGCAAGTCAAACAGCGTGCCCTTTTCAGTGTGGTCGGGCTGCATCGGATAGCCGGGCGCGGGACGGATGCCGCGATATTTCTCCGCGATAATTTCTTCGGTCGTGAGATCTTCCTCGGCGCCGTAACCCCAAAACTCACGGCGCACGCGCATGTGCATCCGCTCGGCGAACGCTTCCGCGATACGGTCGGCCAGCGCCTTGACCATGATAGAGCCGTAGTCATCGTTGGCGCGCGCAAAGCGATCTGAAATGCGCTCTTCGTTGGCGCCCGCCGTGACGACAAAGGCGCCGATGTAATCAGCCTTGCCGCCTGCGGGTGCGATGTAATCGGACATGGCGCCGTGCGCGCGTCCGTCGCGGCGCAGAAGCTGCTGGCGCAGTGTGTGCAACACTGCGCGCGTTTCGGTACGCGACTCGCCGGTGTAGAGACGAATGTCGTCGCCAACCGTGTTCGCGGGCCAGAAGCCGATGACGGCTTTGGGATCGAACCAGCGTTCGGTGACCGCGCGATCAAGCATCGCTTGCGCTTCTTCAAAGAGCTGGCGGGCGACTGCGCCCTGTCGCTCGTCCTGAAGAATTGCGGGGTAACGCCCCTTCAGCTCCCAGGTCTGGAAGAACGGCGTCCAGTCGATGAAGGGGACGAGTTCGGCCACATCGTAGGTTCCGAACACGCGCGTTCCCAGGAAGGACGGTTTGGGCGGCTCATAGCTTTCCCAGTCAATCTTCACGGCGTTGGCGCGCGCGCGTTCAATCGAGATGCGCTGCTTGTCGGCTTCAGCGCGCGCATGCGCGTCCGCAACCTTGCGATACTCGGCGCGCAACGTCTCAACGTATTGCTCGCGCGAGCCGGGCGACAGCAGCGCTGAGACGACGCCCACCGCGCGGCTGGCGTCGGTGACGTACACGGCCTGGCCACGCTTGTAATTTGGATGAATCTTGACGGCAGTATGCACACGGCTTGTCGTTGCGCCGCCGATGAGCAGGGGAATGTCAAAGCCTTCGCGCTCAAGCTCTGCGGCCACGAAGCACATCTCATCCAGCGATGGTGTGATGAGGCCGGAAAGGCCGATGATGTCGACCTTTTCCTTTTTGGCGATGTCGAGAATCTTCGCCGCTGGCGTCATCACCCCAAGGTCGATCACTTCGTAATTATTGCACTGGAGCACAACGCCGACGATGTTCTTGCCGATGTCGTGCACGTCGCCCTTGACGGTCGCCATGAGAACCTTGCCGGCCTTCTGGCTGGCGCCGGCTGCGTCCAGCTCCATGTATGGCATGAGCACAGCCACGGCCTGTTTCATGACGCGCGCAGACTTCACCACCTGCGGCAGGAACATCTTGCCCGCGCCGAAAAGGTCGCCCACCACGTTCATGCCGGCCATCAACGGACCTTCGATCACATCGAGAGGCCGTGTTGCGGCAAGGCGCGCTTCTTCCACATCCATAGCGACAAAATCACTGACGCCGTTCACCAGCGCATGTTCAAGCCGCTTGTCGACGGGCTGGCTGCGCCATTCAAGATCAGGCCCCTTGGCTTCCTGCGCAGAGCCGCGAAAACGTTCGGCGATTTCAAGAAGGCGTTCGGTTGAATCAGCCCGGCGGTTGAGCACAACGTCTTCGCACGCTTCGCGCAATTCGGGATCGATCTTCCCGTAAATCTGCAATTGTCCGGCGTTGACGATGCCCATGTCCATGCCCGCCGTAATAGCGTGCAACAGGAACACGGAGTGCATGGCCTCGCGAAGGTGATCATTGCCGCGGAAGGAGAACGAGAGGTTCGACACGCCGCCCGACACATGGGCATGGGGCAGGCGCTTGCGAATTTCACGCGTGCCTTCAATGAAGGCGACGCCATAGCCGTTATGTTCTTCAATGCCAGTCGCAACAGCGAAAATGTTCGGATCGAAAATGATATCCTGAGGCGGGAAGCCCGCGACATTGACAAGAATATTGTAAGCGCGTTCGCAGATGTTGACTTTGCGTTCGAACGTGTCCGCTTGACCTTGTTCGTCAAAGGCCATGACGACAACCGCCGCGCCGTATAGACGCACGATGCGCGCCTGTTCCAGAAATTTTTCTTCGCCTTCCTTGAGCGAGATCGAGTTTACGATGGCCTTGCCCTGCACGCATTTAAGGCCGGCTTCAATCACGTCGAACTTCGAGGAGTCGATCATCAGCGGAACGCGCGCGATGTCGGGCTCGGAGGCGATGAGATTGAGGAAGGTGACCATCGCCTTCTCGGAATCGAGCAGGCCTTCGTCCATGTTGACGTCAATGATCTGCGCGCCGTTGGCTACCTGATCGCGCGCCACATCGAGGGCCGCGGAAAACTCACCGTTCTTCACCAGTTTGCGAAAACGCGCTGAGCCCGTGACGTTTGTGCGCTCACCCACGTTTACAAAGCGGATGTCGGGCGTGAGCGTGAAGGGCTCAAGGCCGGCAAGACGCAAACGTGGTGCAATCTGCGGAATCGCGCGCGGCTTCACGCCTTTCACGCGTTCGGCCATGGCGTGGATGTGATCGGGCGTCGTGCCGCAGCAGCCGCCGACGATGTTCACAAGGCCTGAGTCTGCAAACTCGCCCATGAGACCGGCCATGTATTCCGGGCTCTCGTCGTAGAGGCCAAATTCGTTCGGCAGGCCGGCGTTCGGATATGCGCACACCAGCGTGTCCGCGATG
>CANMLK010000013.1 GCA_947498445.1 Beijerinckiaceae bacterium | reverse complement strand
TTGATTTCGTGGTCGAGGAAGCGCGGCGCGGCAAGCAGGGACGCGTCGATGCCCTTGTGCACGCAGAATTGGGCGGTCGTCCCTACATGGCGCATGCGTTTGAAAAAATGATCCGCTATTGCAAGCAGCATGAAGACCTCGTGTGGTTTCCCACGCGCGCGGAACTCGCTGAATACATGCTGGCGAACACGACATACGTCGAAGACTATTCCGCCATCGGTTAGGACCGCGCTATGCCTCTTGCTCTCATCACCGGCGGCGCCAGCCTGATCTGCGAAGGCGTGGCGCAGAGCCTCGCCCGTGACGGATGGAACCTCGCAATTACGGACCTTAATCTCGAAGGCGCAAAAGCTGTTGCTGCGCGCATCGAAGGCGCCGGGCGCGTCGAGACCCATGCGCTCGACGCCAGAAACATCGACGCTGTCCAATCGCTCGTGCAGGATCTGTCGCAGCGTTACGGAACGATAGACGGGCTTGTAAACGGCGCCGGTGGCGGACGCGGCATCGGCTTTCAGCGAAAGCCGTTTGTTGAAACCAGTCAGGACGAGTGGGAACGCATTCTCAACTCCAACCTGAACACCATGCTCAACGTCACGCGCACTGTTCTGCCGGTAATGATCAAAGCCGGGCGAGGCGCCATCGTCAGCATTGCGGCGAGCCGGGGACTACGCGGTGGACCCCAGGCGTCGATCTATTCGGCGGCGAAGGCGGGCATCATTGTGTTCACGCAAGCGATTGCGCAGGAAGTCGGCAAGCATGGCGTGCGCGTCAACACAATCGCGCCCGGCAATGCTGAAGCGCGGTGGAAGAAGGACGATTCCGACGCGCGCTCACCGCTTGGCCGCAACACGAATGCGCAGGACGTGGGAGACGCAGTGGCGTTCCTGCTTTCGGACCGCGCGCAGCATATGACCGGTGCATGTATGGATATCTCCGGGGGAACTGCGCTCCACTAGGACACCGCGCCAGCGCGCCAACACGACACCGCGAGAGATAATAGAGGAGACGCCAATGAACGACCGCACAACATGGACCCCGCCGCCAGAGGTATCGCGCGAAGAAGCGCTGGCAATCTCGAAGGAAGTGCTTGGGGGCCGCGACATTCCCATCAACGAGACGGAAGACATTTTCCGGATCAAGTGTCTCGGGCTCGACTGGGACATGGGGGTTTGTGTGTTCGAGCCAAAGTCGCCGGAAGACGCGGCGCGTGGGCCAGATGGCAAGAAGATCGGCGTCTTTGTCCTGCATGGCGGATCGGGCGACTTTAAAGCCATGGCCCCGCTGGCGCGCATCTATGCCGGCAAGTTCGGTCACAAGGTCGTTTGCATGACTTTCCCCGGCCGGCACTATTTCGATGATCCAAGCCGCGACTGGCCGGGCGACACGATCAAGCCGGACGGCAGTGTGCGCACGCCGATGTGGCTGCGCGGCGAGCATATCACGCCCGATCAATACGACGTCGTGTCCGACACGACGAAGCGGATGCGCTATGGCACGCGCACAGTGGCGCGCGCAAAGCCGGGCTCCAATTTCTATTACCGCATGGCGGCGTGGCCCGCTGCTTTCGAAGACGGCATGCGCGAAGCCATGCGCCGCCATCTGCCCGCGGGCGAATATTCCATTTATGGCACGGGGCATTCCACGGGCGGGCCGCACATTTTCATGATGTGCCAGCGCGTGCCGAACATGGTTGGCGTCATCGCGGTGGAGCACTCGCCGTTCGGCGTCATTCAGGCCAAGCAGCACGACTGGTCCGGCGCGCTGGGCAAGATCGCGGGCTTTGAGCGTGTGTCGCAGAAGCCGGACCCGCGCTCGGACCCGTTCAACGAACTTTACATCCGCACATGGCGCGATCTGGCGCGCTATCGCGGACCTGAGGCGCTGGGGCAGGAAGGCCCGGCCGCGCTCATGCGCCTGCCGTGGCTGATGGAAGAAATTCTCGACGCATGGGAAGCCTCAAAGAAGCGCCCGCAATTCAAGGCCGAATACATTATCACCCATAATGTGCAGGCCTCACTGAAGGCGGCCGCCGAGGCGACGGCGGATAGGTTGAAGCTCAGCCCCGAGGATCGCGCCGCGCTCGTCGCGCGTTTCTGCAGCTACCCCCATCCCGTACCGGGCAAGAAGGTGCCGCCGATCCTGTTCACGATCACCAAGGATAGCCGCGATCACAGCGCGGATGTTTATCGCGAGGTGGTGCTGCCCGAATTCGCCAAACTGCCTATGGCGCCCAAGACAGCGCTCATCCATCTGGGCGCAGGCGTGCATACGTACTGGAAGCCGGAAGAAGGGCTTCCCGTAGGGGCGGCGCCTATCGCGGCTTATCTCAATCATCAGGCGATCATGTCAGGTTACTTTCTGCCGTGATCACGTACTGGAGATAGCAGCCATGAAGCACGCAGGGGCGATCACTTTGGCGGCAGCAATACTGGTAGTCTGCGGCGCGCTACCGTCGCAGGCCACGCAGTTTTGCCTGATCGCCGAGACGCGGGACGGGTTTGCTGCGCTGCGCGCTGCGCCGAGCCTTGACGCAAAACTCCTTGCCCGCATGAAAACGGGCGAGGAAGTCCAAATTGCGCAGGGCGTGAAAGGTCGCTGGCGCGAAGTCATTTACTGGCGCGGCGATGACAGGCTTGCAAAGGGCTATGGCGCGCACTCAGCGAAGGGCTGGGTCGACGAACGCCTTCTGGACGTGTGCGGCTAACATACGGCGAAGTCTTCGCTGGAAGCTGGCGGACTCCGCGCACCCTTGCCGTCTGTCTTCATGACACGCTATCGTGCGCGCAGCGGAGCGCCTGCCTTGCGGCAGTCGCGTCTCGCGTCGAACAATATGCTTGAACGAGTAAAACAGCTGGAGAGGAAACCCATGTCGCAAGCGCAAGCGTTGTTTGAGCGGTTCATCAGCGATGTTCACGCCGTCTGGGCTGCGGAGCCTGACATGGGCGAGCGCATGGCGCAGACAAAGCCCCTGTTCGAGAAGCTAGTGCGCGACCCCGCCATGCAGGCGGAAAGCGACAGCTGGCCCTCCACTGAAGGCCACAAGAATCTCCTGTTTCACACGGATGAAACATACGGCTTCATCGTCAACGCCGTTGTGCGCGAGCCCAATCGCAAGGGCAGCGTGCATGACCATTCAACTGCGTGGGTTCTCTACGGCCTGCTCGCCGGGCATGAATCGCTGGAGCGTTACGACAGGGTCGATGACGGATCAAAGCCCGATTACGCGGAAGTGAAGCTGACCGGCGTCACGAACGGCGGGCCCGGCAATGTCGATCTCGTGCCGCCCTACGCCATTCACGCCGAGCAAGGCGGAACCGGCCGTTCGGTGGCGCTCATTTTCCGGAGCCAGCGCCTTGTCGGCAAGGTGATGCAGCACGGTTACGACCTCCAGAACAAGACGATCATCTCGCGGTGGGGCCCCACGCAAATTCCCTACACGTTCGGGCAGGCGGCCTGAAGGGAGCAGAAATGATGAAGCCTCGTTTGGCCTGGCATGCGCTGGGCGCGATGATTGTCGCCACAACGTTCGCGACACCCGCAGCTCATGCGCAGGACCATTATGCGGGGAAGACAATAACGCTCCTCGTCGGCGGCAATCCGGGCGGGGGATATGACGTGTACGCCCGCACGATTTCCCGTCACATCGCCAAATACATTCCCGGTTCGCCGCAGATGATTGTGCGCAACCAGCCGGGCGCGGGAAGCGGCACGGCGGCGGCCGCGATCTACAACACGGCGCCCAAGGACGGGACCTGGATCGGCGTGTTGTTTCCGGGTGTCATCATGGGCCCCATTCTCGATCCGCAATCGCGCATGACGTTCGATCCGGCAAAGTTCATCTACATCGCCAGCGCGGACAGCGGCACGCGAGTCTGCATCACGGGCAAGACATCATCCATCAAGACGATGAAAGATGCGCTGGAGCGCAAGGCGATTATGGGCGCAAGCGCCGCCGGTGGATCGAGCCGCGACTACGCCTACATGCTCAAGCAGACCACTGGCGTGAAGTTCGTTGTCGTGAGCGGCTACAAGGGCACCCCGGACATTTTCCTCGCCATTGAACAGGGCGAAGTGGACGGCACCTGCGGCCTGGACTGGTCGAGCCTCAAAGCGCAGAGGCCGGCGTGGGTGCGCGACGGCATGGCGAACGTCATCATCCAGAACGGGCTTAGTAATGAGCGCGAGCTGGACGCGTTGAAAGTTCCCAACGTGTGGGAGTTCATCAAGTCGGCGCAGGACAAGGCGGCTGTCGAACTCGTGCTGGCGCAACAGATTTTCGGCCGGCCTTACGTCGTCGCGCCAGAAACCCCGCCTGACGCGGTGCGCACGTTGCGCAAGGCGTTCACGGACGTCTTCGGCGACAAGGAATTTCTCGCAGACGCCGAGAAATCGCGGATCGATATCAGCCCAACCTCAGGCGAAGAGGTGCAGAAGCTCGTCGCGCAGGTCTTCGCCATGAAAGCGGACGTTGTCGAGCGCGCGAAAAAGATCACGCAAGAGTAACGAAGAAAATTCAAGGGTGACGGGCATGAAAATCGACAGAATGGCGAATATGAAAATCATCGTCGGCGCTCTTGCGCTGCAGGCCATCTGCAGCGCACCCGTATACGCGCAGGACGGCGGATTTTTCGCAGGCAAGACGATCAGCCTCGCCGTTCCGTCCGGCCCCGGCGGTGGCTACGACACTTACGCGCGCGCCTTTGCGCGGCATTATCCCAAGCACCTTCCCGGCAAGCCGCAAATCGTCGTGCAAAACACACCGGGCGGGGGCGGGCTTGTCGCCGCCAACAATCTCTACAATCTTGCGCCGCGCGACGGCACAGCAATCGCAGTGCTCGCATCGAGTTCGTTTCTCGTTGCGGCACTGGGTGAAAAGCTTGCGAAGTTCGACAATCTCAAGTTCACGCCGGTTGGCAATTTGAGTGAAGAATCTGACACGTGCTCCGTGTGGCATCGCTCCGGCATCGAGGCCACGCAGGATCTGTTCGCCAAAGAGGTCGTGGTCGGTAGCGAAGGCATCGGCTCGAATTCCCAGACCTTTCCGCTGGCGATGAACGACGCGCTCAACATGAAGTTCAAGATCATTCCCGGCTATCAGGGCACGCAGCTTCGCGCCGCCGCCATGGAGCGCGGCGAGTTGCACGGCGCGTGCGGCATCTTCGTCTCTACGCTGAACGCGCTCTTCGAGCGCCAGCTGAAAGAAGGAACGTGGCGCGTCGTCCTGCAAATGGGCCTGTCGCGCAATCCGCGCTTTCTCGATGTGCCCAACGCTTTGGAGCTGGCCAAAACGCCGGACGCTAAGGCGACACTGACGACGATGTTCGCGCAGCTTGCGCTTGGACGCCCGCTCTATGCCCCGCCCGATGTGCCAGCAGCTCAGGCCGCAACATTGCAAAAAGCGTTCGCCGCCACGATGGAAGACGCGGACTATGCGGCTGAGGCCACGAAGCTGCGGCTTGATCGCCGCTGGTTTGGTCCCGAGCGCATGAACGACATCATGCGCGAGATGAACAACGCCAGCGAGCCCGTGAAAACAAGCTTGCGCAAAATTCTCAACATTGACGCGAGCAAATAACGCGGTCAGGCGAGACCAACACACCGCAGCGCGAACGCAATTTCGCGTGCCCTCGCCTGCTGCGCTGCGCGCCTCCCTTCAGCGCCCGAATGGCCTGTGTCAAAATCAACCGAGAGCAAAAAGGGCCCGCCCGTCGCGCGCGCGCGTAGGCGCGCGATCCATTTTGCGGGCTCCCAATATGTCACGCGCGGATCAGCAATTCCGGCGCGCGCAAGAATGGGTGGATAGCGCGTTGCGCGCACCTGTTCGTAAGGCGAATAGGATCGCATGCGCTCGAAGGCTTCGCGGCTTGTGATGGGATTGCCCCATTCAAGCCATTCGCCCGGCGTCAGCGGCAGTTCATCATCAAGCATGGTTGTCAGCACGTCGACGAACGGCGCGTCGGCGATGATTCCTGCGAACATTTCAGGATCAAGATTGACGGAAGCGCCAACAAGCATGCCGCCCGCGCTGGCGCCCTGCGCCACGATGCGCCCGCGTGAGGTGAAGCCCTCCGCCACAAGAGTTTGCGCGACAGCCAGAAAATCTGTGAACACGTTTGGACGGCCTTCCAGACGGCCCATGCGATACCAGCGCCGACCGCGCTCCGACCCGCCGCGCACATGGGCGATGGCGTACACAAACCCGCGCGAGAGAAGCGGCAATCGCTCGACTGCGAATGCGGGATCGATGCTCCAGCCATAGGCGCCATAACCGTAAAGCAAGCAGGGCGCGGAGCCGTCGCGCTTGAGGCCGCGAGGACAGATAACCGAGATCGGCACGTCTTCACCGTCGGGCGCTTTGGCGATCAGGCGATGAAGCTCGAAGTCGGCGCCAAAGTCCTGCGGCAATGTCTGGCGCTTGAGCAAGGTTGATGTGCGGCGCGCAAAATCAAACTGGTGGGCTTCGTTTGGCCGCACCGGCGTAGAGATCGAATAGCGCAGACTCTGCGCGTCGAAATCGTAGGACGGCGACACTTGCAGACGGAAGAATTGCGCGTCGATGGGGGCCGTTTGCTCACTGCCGTCGGCATGACGACGAACGACGATGCGCGGCACGCCATTCTCGCGCTCGACGCGAACGAGATGATCAGCAAGGCAGCGGTGAGAGAACAGCGTGACGCCCGTGCGATGGGGCACAAGATCGCGCCAGTTGGCGCGCTGCGGATCGGCGAGAGGCGCGGCGACGAGCTTGAAATCTTCGGCGCCGTCGGCATTCGTGCGAATGATGAGCTGGTCGCCAACGTGGTCGGCGTAATATTGCACGCCCGCTTCACGCCTGGCGATGAGCCGGAAGCCTGCATCGGGCGCGCCAACGTCCAGCAGCCATTCCTCGCTGGATTGCGCGCCGCGCAACGAGAGGATGATGAAAGCGCTCGATGTGCTGCGCGACACGGAGGCTGACCACGAAGCATCGTTCTCGCGGAAAATTTCGACGCTGTCGAACGTAATATCATCGAGCCTTTGCAGCATCACGCGTCCGGGCCGCAAGTCTTCGCGATACTGCACGTAGATCAGCGCGCGCGCGTCCTTCGTCCACGCCAGCGAGCCTGACGCGCGCTCCAGAACCAGCGCGAGATCGGCGCCCGATTGAAGATCACGCACGCGAATTTCGCCCTGCTCTGCGCCGGTGGCGTCAGCGACGTAAGCAAGATGGCGATGATCGGGCGACACCCGCCAGCCCATGAGCTTGAAGAACGGCTTGCCGACAGCGAGTTCGTTGCAATCGAGAATGATGGATTCGTTGGCGCCGGACCTGTCGGTGCGCACGATGAGCGGATGCTCGCCTTCGCCAAATCTTTGCCCGTAGGCGAAGGGCCCAAAGGGTTGCGGCGGCGCGGACCACGGCGTTTGCGCGTTGCGCTGCATTTCTTCGACAATGCGATCTTGAACATCGCGCAGGCCGTCAAGGTGCCAGGCCGCATAGCCCGCTTCTGCACGAAGATGCGCGCTTATGTCGGCTGGAAGAAGATCAGGATTGCGCAGCGCGGCGCGCCAGTTGGGCGCACGTAGCCATGCATATTCATCCACAAGCTCGACGCCGTGATAGACGCGGCGTTCAGGCAGACGTTTGGCGGCGGGCGGCGTGGGCGTGATGTCGTTCATTGCAGCGCCAGGGTCCGGTCGCGCGTCAACGCGCGCCTCGCGTTAAGTAGGCGCGGCGGTCGCTCAAGGCAACGCCAACCGGTGCGGGCTTTGGCGATGATAGGCGCTTCGCGCGTTTTCAGCGGCGGGCTTACTTGGAAAGGTTGCGCTGATCTTCCGCCTTTGGCTCAAGAGCGACTTTCACGCGGCTGCGAACAGACTCAGGCGCGTCGATCAACTCCCGCACGATGCGGGTGAGAACGTCAGCGTTCATGGGGCGAATTTCAGCGTTTCCTTTCGCCGCTTCATCCTTGAAGTCGGGATCTTCCAGCGCGAGGTCGAACGCCCTGCGCAACGCGGCGACGCGATCGGCGGGCACGCCCGGCGTTGTCGCGACAGGCCTGCCTACAGCGACAGCCTTCGACATATAGTCGGCCGCAACCCTGTCAGCGTCCGACAGCTTGAGGTCTTTCAGCAGCGGCACTCCGGGAAGATTTTCTTCAGCTTCGAGGCCAACCTGAAGCAGCGGTCGCAACAACTTGTCATTCAGGTATTGGGGCTTTGAGGCCATGTAGCCGGTGTAGGTGTTGGTGCCTCGTCCCTCAACTTCGCCTTGCTCCATCGCAAGGTCGACATGCTGGCCGCCTGGATAGCCCACGACGATTGCGAACTTGGTGCCCAGAATGTTGTTGGAGAACGCGGGCAATTGCACCGACATCGAACCGGCTCCGGTTGAGCCAATCGTTGTGACGCGGGTCTTTGCGTCCTCAAGCGTCTTTGTCGGCGACGTGTGCCATACGGCGATCAGCTGGTTCGAGTTCGCCATATTGCCCAGCCAGTTGAACGCGCGCAGGTCAGCCTTGAGCGAAGGGTTCAGGCCCAGCGCCTGATCGACGGGAAGCCCCTGGCTGACCATGGTGAGAAAGGTGCCGTCGCGGGGCGCAATATTGGCGATATAATTGGCGGCGATAATGCCGCCGCCGCCCGGCATGTTCTGCGGCGTCACGTTGGGCTGCCCGGGAATATGCTTGCCGATGTGGCGCGCCAGCAGCCGGGAGAGCTGATCATAATCGCCGCCGGGGGGCGTGCGGATGATGAACCGCATCTGCTTGCCAGCGAAAAAGCTCGCGACCGTATCGGCCGCCACCGGGGCCGCAACGGCGATGAGCGCAACGGAGGCGGCAAGTGTAGCAAGTGAATGTTTCATGGACGTTCCTCCAGCTACGTCGGTCATTCGACCGCTTTGTCGACCCTTTGGAGGAGCTTGCCGGACCACTCGCGCGCGCGTCCAAACAGGCCAGCGGCAACAATCCTGACGGGATCGGCACCGTATTTTCCTCCCTTGCGGCGCGAGAGGGTGCGTCCCTGCTTGCGCCATTCTGCGAGAGTTTGCAGGAAATGACGGCGCCCGCAAGGCCTGCGCCCTGGGCCGGTGTCCTCATGGGACATGACGGCGCAAACAAGCCGGGCTAATCTGGGATCAATTTGGAGGGGGACTGCATGATCAGGCTTGGAATCGTTGGGCTCGGCCCCTGGGGCAAGCGCCTCGTGGAATCGGTACAGGGCAAGTCAGACAAGGTGAAATTCGCCGCAGCCTATGTTCCGCGACCCGAAAAGGTCGCCGATTACGCCGCCGCCAACGCCATCGAACTTGCCAGCAGCCTTGAGGACTTGCTTGCTAACCCCGCGATTGACGCCATCGTATCCTGCGGGCCGGCCAATCTGCATGGCGAGCATTCGCTGGCGGCCTTGAACGCTGGCAAGCCCGTGCTGGCCATCAAGCCCATGGCGCTGAACGCCGCGCAGGCGCAGACGCTGGGCGAAGCGGCGGCCAGAAAAGGCTTGCTGCTCGCACTCGGCTATAATCGTTGCTTCATGCCCAACATCAGTGCGCTGCGCATGGAAATCGCCAACGGCGCGCTGGGCCAAATTTTGCACACCGAAGGCGATTTCTGCGTGCATCGCCATTTCAACATCAAGGAAGGCGGCTGGAAGGGCGATCCGCTGCACTCGCCGCCCGGCAGCCTCTCGGATCATGTGCTCTATCTGACCATAGAAGCGCTCGGCCCCCTTGCGCAGGTGCACGCAATCTCCCAGCATGGCGTGAGCGATAACCGCCTCTCGGACGTGACTGCGACGCTGGCGAAGGCGCGCAGCGGCGCCAGCGCCTTCCTCACCGCCATTGGCGCCACAGCCAACGAATTCCGGTTTCACGTTTTCGGCTCCAAGGGCTGGGCCGAGGCGCGCGGCGAGCGCAGCTTCCGGCTGGAAACAGCCGGCGGCCGAAGCGTCACAACCGAATTCCTAGAGGCCGACCCCGAGCGACTTGAAGTGGAGGCCTTCGCTGACGCGCTCACGGGCCACAAACCGTTTCCTGTGACCGCGCAGGATGCTGTGCACAGCGTCGCGGTGCTTGAAGCGATAGCCCGCTCGGCCAATTCGGGTCAGCCCGTGTCTCTGGGCTGACCGCCATGATCCGCGTGACGTTTTTTGATCGCTTCCTGATTTTCCTCGCCATCAAGCTGAAAGTTTCGCCGCTGCTCGCGCACATCCTTCTGATGGTCGCGATCACGGCGTTGTTCGCGGGCCTGGCGCCCGATGCCGCTGTGATGCTGCGGCGGCTCGATTACCTGGCTATCTGGATCGCCACCTGCGCGTTCGGAATCTTCGTCACATGGTTCTCGAAGGGGGAATACAAAGACGCCTGGCGGCGCTCCGACATCTGGCGCGAATGAGCCCCCGTTTCGCGCTGGGCGGCGGGCGTGTTATGGCGGCATTCGAACCTATCGGAGTTAACTCGCCCATGGCTTTCCGCGCATGACCATCCGCTTGCATCGGGGCGATCTTCCCGACGACTTCGCGCCCGGCGAGTCTGTCGCCATCGACACCGAAACCCTCGGGCTCAACCCGCATCGCGACCGGCTTTGCGTCGTTCAATTGTCGCGCGGCGACGGCACGGCGGATGTGGTGCAAATCGCCGCCGGGCAGACGGCGGCGCCCAATCTGACCCGGCTCCTCGCCGATCCTGCGGTTACGAAGATATTCCATTTCGCGCGGTTCGACGTCGCGGTGCTTTACAAGACGTTCGGCGTGATCGCGCAGCCACTGTATTGCACCAAGATCGCGTCCAAGCTCGTGCGCACCTACACGGACCGCCACGGCCTCAAGGATCTTGTGCGCGAGTTGCTCGCCGTCGATCTTTCCAAGCAGCAGCAGTCATCAGACTGGGCGGCGGAGACTCTGTCTGACGCGCAGCTTGCTTATGCAGCGTCCGACGTGTTGCATCTTCACGGACTTCGCCGGAAGCTCGACGCCATGATGGAACGCGAGGGCCGCTCAGAACTGGCTGCGGCCTGTTTCGGATTTCTGCCCACCCGCGCCCGGCTGGACTTGATAGGCTGGCCTGATCAGGACATATTTTCTCACGAGTAGCGGCAGCGGAGTGCAGGCGCCGTAACTTCGCCACGACGCCTGTGCATTGACGTCCGAACAGACCCCTCAAGATCTCTCAAGACCTCTCCTGGAGCCATCCCGGCATGACTGACACCGCCGTCCGACCGGACCGGCCGCGCCGAGGCCCGCCGCTGGCGGACCGCGCGAAGGCGTTCCGCGCGGCGGCGCGCCACACAAGGCTCGTGCAGTTTTTACGGCGCACAATTGTTTTTGGCTCCATCGCACTGGTCGCCAGCGTGGCCGGCTGGTCGTTCCTCGGTTCGAGCGGCAAGCTGCCCGGCGGCGTGACCATCAATCAAGCGACCCTGAATGGCACGCGCGTCATGATGGACTTGCCCAAGCTCAACGGCTTTCGGCGGGACGGTCGCCCCTACGAGGTGCGCGCACGCTCAGGCATACAGGATATCCGCACGCCCAAGATCATCGAACTCATCGAAATTGACGCGACGGTGCAAACTGCGGAGGGCGCGTCGATCCGCGTTGTGGCGCCCGCAGGCTTGTTCGACAGCGGCACGGACAAGTTGAAGCTCAACGCAGGGGCGGGCGTTGATCGTATCCGCATTACCAGCACAGAAGGCTATGATGCGCTTATGCGGTCGGCGGAAATGGACTTCAAGAGGGGCGATGTTCACAGCAAGGAACCGGTCGAAGTGACGCTGAAGAACGGCGCCGTCAATGCGGACAGCCTAGAGATCCTTGGCCACGGCGCGCAGGTCACCTTTACGGGCAACGTGAAATCGACCATTGCTCCAGACAACAGCGTGCGCGTGACCCCCGCCCGAATGGAAGGCAAGAAGGAATGACTTTTTCGGTGCGCCAAATCCTGAACGCGAGCATTTTTGCGTGCGTCATGGGGCTCATCGCCCTGTCTGCGTACCCTGCGCTGGCGCAACGCACAGGCAGCCCTGTCCTGCCCGGCGGTAATTCGAAAGAGCCGATTCAAATTGACGCGGGCAAGCTCGAGTATCTGGAAAAAGAGCAGCGGCTGATCTATTCCGGCGGCGTCCTGGCCAAGCAGGGCGAAGCGACCCTGAAGGCTCCCACCCTGACGATTTTCTTCACGAAGGATGAGACGGCCAAAGGCGCAAAGCCCTCCAGCGCCGCAGCGGCGCTGGGCGGCGGCGGCGACAGTCAGGTGCGTCGCATGGAAGCGACCGGACCGGTCACCGTCACCAACAAGACGCAGGTGGGAACCGGCGACCGGGGCGTTTATGACCGCGTCGAGAACAAGGTCTACCTGATCGGCAACCCCGTCCTGACGGAAGGTCCCCATGTGGTGCGCGGCAATGCGCAGTCGCAGCTCATTTATGATCTCACATCCGGGCGCGCGCAGATTTCAGGCGGGCGCGTGCAAAGCCTCATCACCCCCAGCCAGGGCTCGCCTGCCGACCGATCCAGGCCCCGGCCGTAAGCCTCCCCGCACGTTCGCAGTTGCGCTGCAGTGCGCGGCGCGATACGCGATCACAAGATAAATCAGGTCGTCGGCACGCATGTCCATCCCCGGAAACACGAGCAGTGGACGCTTCGCGGCCGTTCGCAAGTTGCGCAGCCTGTTCGGGCGCGGCGAAGACGCAAATCCGCAAACGCCGCAGCCGCAGCCGCAGCCGCAGCAAGGCGCCGAATATGCCTACGCCGATGAAAGCGCGCAGGCGCTTCATTACGTCGACCATTACGGCGAAGGCTCGCTGGGCGCTTACAACCTCGGCAAGAGCTATCGCGGGCGACAGGTGGTGCAAAACATCAGTCTGGCGGTGCGCCGGGGTGAGGCTGTGGGCCTTCTTGGCCCCAACGGCGCCGGCAAGACGACGGTCTTTTACATGATCACTGGCCTGGTGAAACCAGACAAGGGCGAGATCGAACTCGACGGGCACGACGTCACATCCTTGCCCATGTATCGCCGCGCGCGGCTGGGCATCGGCTACCTGCCGCAGGAAGCCTCGATTTTTCGCGGACTGAATGTCGAGGATAACATTCGCGCCGTGCTGGAGGTGGCGATCAGCGACAAGGATGCCCGCGAAGCCGAGCTTGAAGCGCTCCTCGACGAATTTGACATCAAACGCCTGCGCAAGTCGCCCTCGATTGCCTTATCGGGCGGCGAACGTCGGCGCTGCGAAATTGCCCGCGCGCTGGCCAGCCAACCCTCCTTCATGCTGCTCGACGAGCCCTTCGCGGGCATCGATCCGATCGCCGTCGGGGATATCCAGCAACTTGTTCGTCACCTGACGCAGCGCGGCATCGGCGTGCTGATCACCGACCATAACGTGCGGGAAACGCTGGGATTGATCGACCGCGCCTACATCATCCATTCGGGCCAGGTGCTGACCGAAGGATCGCCCGAGGCAATTGTCGCCGACCCGGACGTGCGCCGCTATTACCTCGGCGAAGACTTCCGAATGTGATGGCGTAAGCTCTGCGTTAAGCACGCGCGCGCAACCCTGCCGGGTGTGACGACAGGCGCCTTGCCCTATCCCTGCAGTTCAAGGTAAGCAAGAAACGGGCCGAAAGTAATCGGCCCGTGGAGCAGGTCGGATAGATGGCGCTTTCGACGCGGTTGATGCTGCGACAGGGGCAATCCCTGGTCATGACGCCGCAATTGCTGCAGGCCATCAAGCTCCTGCAGTTTTCCAGCCTTGAACTGTCTGCCTACGTCGAGCAGGAGCTCGAGCGTAACCCGCTTCTTGAGCGCGTCGAGGAGATCGGCGACCGCGAAAGCGCTCCCGAGACCGCGGCCGCCGAAGCTGACTGGGACAGGGAGGCGGCAGGCGCCAGCGAAGGCGACGCCTTCGACAGCCGGGAGTGGGAAGCAGACGCAAGGGAAGGAGACTGGGCGCAGGAAGGCCTGCAGACCGACGCAGCCGCTTTGTCCGCCGACCTTGGCACCGAAATCGGAAATACGTTTGACTCCGACCACCCCGCCACCGCCGCCGAAGTGCGTCACGACGATCCTGGCCTGTCGGCGACCTCATGGAGCGGCGCGCCGGGCGGGGGCGGCGAAGAAGCGCCCAATCTGGAAGCCTATGTCGCCGCGCAGGTCAGCCTGTCCGGCCATCTGGAACAGCAGCTTGCGGTGGCGGTCACCGATCCCACGGACCGGCTGATCGGCCACGCGCTGATCGATGGCGTCGACGAGGCCGGGTATCTGCGCGAACCCCTCGCTGAGGTCGCCGAACGTCTTGGGACGCCGCTTGAACGAGTCGAGCGCATTCTCGCCGTCATTCACACGTTTGATCCAACTGGCGTTGGCGCGCGCGACCTTGCCGAATGTCTCGCCATCCAGTTGCGCGAACGGGACCGGTTTGATCCCGCCATGCAGGCCTTGATCGAAAATCTTCCGCTTCTGGCGCGGCGCGACTTTGTACAATTGCGCAAGCTTTGCGGTGTGGACGAAGAAGACCTCACCGACATGCTGAAGGAGATTCGCGCGCTCGACCCCAAGCCGGGTCGTGCGTTCAGCGGCACGCCCATTCAGCCTGTGGCGCCAGACGTCACGGTGCGCGCCAATACGGACGGATCGTGGCACGTTGAACTCAATCCCGAAGGCCTGCCGCGCGTCCTCGTCAACCAGACATACGCAGCGAAGGTGACGCGCGCGGGACTCACGCCCGGCGAGAAGACATACATCGCCGAATGTCTGCAGAATGCGAACTGGCTGACGCGAAGTCTGGAACAGCGCGCGCGCACAATTCTCAAAGTCGCAACGGAAATCGTGCGCCAGCAGGATGCATTTTTCTCCCACGGCGTTGAGCATCTGCGTCCGCTCAATCTGAAGATGGTTGCGGATGCGATTGGCATGCATGAGTCGACGGTGTCGCGCGTGACGTCCAACAAACATATCTCGTGTCCACGCGGACTTTTTGAATTCAAGTATTTCTTTACCGCCTCCATTCCCGCGCAAGCTGGAGGCGACGCGCATTCAGCCGAAGCGGTGCGATTCAAGATCAAGCAGATGATCGATCACGAATCGCCCGACAACGTACTTTCGGATGATGCGATCGTCTTGAAACTGAAACAGGCGAATGTGAATATCGCGCGTCGCACGGTGGCAAAATACCGCGAAAGCCTGCGGATACCTTCGTCCGTAGAACGCCGTCGTGAAAAATCCGCAGCCATGCGTAGCCACGGCTGATTCGGCGCATCACGGATCGGCGCCGCATTGCACAACGTCCGCTTTCCGATGGCTTGCCAACGCTGGTTGACACCGGCCCGCGCGGCTTCTAACCCTTAATTCACCTTCGGGTTGTGCGTTCCTCAACAACGCTCTTCGGAGAGGGATAAAAAATGGATCTGCGAGTCTCGGGCAAGAACCTCAGCATCGGCGACGCCATGCGAGGCCATGTAACCGACAGGATCCAGGCCGCCGTTCAAAAATATTTTGACGGAAGCGTATCGGGTCATGTGATTGTCGATCACGAAGGCTCCGGATATCGTTCGGACTGCACACTTCACCTGGCATCGGGAATTACGTTGCACGCTGAAGGTCGCGCCATCGAGCCATACGCAAGCTTCGATCAGGCTGCGGAAAGACTTGAAAAGCGGTTACGGCGTTACAAGCGCCGACTCAAGGACCATCACGCATCGGACGCAGCGCCAGCCCCTGCCGCACGCGATGTGTTCGCCAGCTATGTTCTTGAAGCGCCGGTGGACGAGCAGGACGACGACGGCGCTTTCAATCCTGTTGTGGTCGCCGAGAAAACGTCGTCGCTCCGTCAACTTTCTGTTTCCAATGCGGTGCTCGACCTCGATATGACGGGCGCACCAGTTCTTATTTTCAGAAACGCAGCAAGCGACCGCGTGAACATCGTGTATCGCCGCTCGGATGGAAACATCGGCTGGATTGATCCATCGGGAACCGGTAGCGCAAGTGCGAATTGACGTCAGTGTCGCGTGTTCCTTTCTACCCGGTGACTCATGTCGCTTCATGATTTGATAGACAGTGACGCGATCATCGCTTCGCTGAAGGCGCCTTCCAAGAAGCAAGCGTTGCAAGAACTCAGCGAACGCGCCAGCGCCGTTGCGGGGATTCCCGCACGCGAAATCTTCGATGCATTGCTCCAGCGCGAACGTCTCGGTTCAACGGGCGTGGGCGGCGGCATCGCCATTCCCCATGGCAAGCTGCCGCGCGTTGAGCGCATGCTCGGCGTATTTGCGCGTCTCGAGCGCCCCATCGATTATGAAGCGCTGGACGGCGAGCCCGTGGATTTGATTTTTCTTTTGCTGGCGCCCAAATCGGCGGGAGCAGATCACCTGAAGGCGTTGTCACGCGTGGCGCGTTCGTTGCGCGATCCCTCACTTACCGCGCGGTTGCGCGCGACCAAGGATGCGTCAGGCCTTTTTCTGCTGTTGACGCAGAACCCCGCGCATCACGCAGCTTAAACTCAAACCCACAACCGGTTGACGTAATCAATCGCGAAGCGCTCGGGCGCGGAGGCGACGGCCGCCATACCGGACAGAACGGCAAAACCGGACGTCACAAGCCGTGTCGGTATAGTGCGCGCAAGCGCGTCCATGGGCGCCTTGCTTTCGAAGGCTGCGCGAAAATCCGCCTCATTGAGAAGCGGCTCAAGACGCGGCAGCACGCCGCCAGCAAGCGTCACCCCGCCGCGCGCCAGAAAGGTGATCGCCATATCGCCCGCGATGCGCGCCGCGATCCGCCAGAACAGAGCCAGCGCGTCACGCTCACCGCCGGGGCCGGCCAGCCCCGCCTGCGTGATCTGCGCGGGCGTCAGGTCCTGCGGAGGGAGGCCGAGCATGGCCCGGCGCGCAGCGTGAAGCCGCGCCAGTCCGGGGCCCGACAGAAGGCATTCAGCCGTGATGCGGCCATGGACGCGGGCGATATGCGGCCAGAGCGCTTCCTCCTCCGGCCCCACCGGCCCGGCGTCGATATGCCCGGCCTCGGTGGGCAGCGCCGCGTAGCGGCCGTCAATCTGCGCCAGGGCCGCAACGCCAAGGCCCGTGCCGGGGCCGAGCACGACCTGCAATCCGCCGTGCGTCCACGGCAGGGGGCCGATTTGGCGCACGTCTACAGACGTCAGGGAGGCCAGCGCGTAAGCCATCGCTTCAAAATCGTTGAAGAGCAGGCCCTGCGTGAGACCGAGTTCGCGCGCGAGCTCCGGGCCATCGATCAGCCAGTAAGCGTTCGTCAGCTGAATTGAGCGCCCCGCCATCGGTCCCGCCGCGCAGACCAGCATGGACCGAGGCGCTTCCGGGGCGGAGCGGATCACGTCGCGGGCGAGATCGAGAAATTTATCGTTTGCAGCCGTCTTGCTGACCGATACGGGAACGGGCCGTTGCCCGGGCGCATGGGACATCGCGAAGCGCGCATTGGTGCCCCCGATGTCGCATAACAGCGCAGGATGCTGGAAAATCAACAGGTTGCCTCTTACAGCCGGCTTGGAAAAGCCTCGAATATGGTTTGCGAACCGCTTGGCGAAGCTTGACGAAGAATCGTTGCTATATTGAGCGGCGCCCGCGCGAAGAGGTCAATCGAGGCCACGATTTCCAAAGTCGGCCTTCTCAATCGCGAGGGGACGGCCTAGAACGCGGCGCGCACAGGATGAACAGGCTGACATCATGACCTACAAGCACGCTTCCTTGTTCCCGCTCGCCAAGGACACCACGCCTTACCGCAAAATCACGTCCGAGGGCGTGAAGATGGAGAAAATTGGCGACCGGGAGGTGCTGAGCGTCAGCCGCGAGGCGATCCGCCTTCTGGCCGAAGAGGCGATGGGCGACATCAACCACCTGCTGCGCCCCAGCCACCTCGCGCAATTACGCAAAATTCTCGACGACCCCGAAGCGACCGGCAATGACCGGTTCGTAGCGTTCGACCTGCTCAAGAACGCCAACATCGCGGCGGGCGGCGTGCTGCCGATGTGTCAGGACACCGGCACCGCCATCGTCATGGGCAAAAAGGGCCGCCTTGTGTGGACTGAAGGCGAGGATGAGAGTGCGCTGGCCGAAGGGGTGATGGATTCTTACGCCCGGCGAAACCTGCGCTATTCGCAGCTCGCGCCGCTGTCGATGTTCGAAGAAAAGAACACGAGCAACAATTTGCCTGCGCAGATCGAGATCTATGCGGAAGGCGAGAGCGAGTACAAATTCCTGTTCATGGCGAAGGGCGGCGGCTCGGCCAACAAGACGTTCCTGTTCCAGCAGACGCCGTCTGTGCTGACCCATGAGCGGATGATCGCCTTCCTCAAGGAGAAAATCCTGACGCTCGGCACCTCCGCCTGCCCGCCCTATCACCTCGCCATCGTCATCGGCGGGCTGTCAGCGGAGCAGACCCTGAAGACGGTGAAGCTGGCTTCCGCGCGCTATCTTGACGGATTGCCGACAAGCGGCGGCGATGATGGGCACGCGTTTCGCGACATCGCGATGGAAGAGGAAATCCACAAGATCACCCAGAAGCTGGGCGTCGGCGCGCAGTTTGGCGGCAAGTATTTCTGCCATGACGTGCGCGTCATCCGCCTGCCGCGCCACGGAGCCTCGCTGCCAATCGGCATGGGCGTGTCGTGCTCGGCCGACCGGCAGGCTGTGGGCAAGATCACGAAGGACGGCGTGTTTCTGGAGGAACTGGAGCGCGATCCGGCGAAATATCTGCCGAAGATTGACGAGGCGACGCTGGGCGGCAATGTGGTTCATGTGGACCTCAACCAGCCCATGACGGACATTCTGGCCAAGCTGTCGCAATATCCGATCAAGACGCGGCTTTCGCTGACCGGTTCGCTGATCGTGGCGCGCGATCTCGCCCACGCGAAGCTGCGCGAATTGCTGGACCGCGGCGAGCCGCTGCCGGAGTATTTCAAGAATCACCCCGTGTATTACGCCGGCCCCGCCAAGACGCCGGACGGTATGGCGTCGGGCTCCTTCGGGCCCACCACGGCAGGGCGCATGGATTCGTTCGTGGAGCAATTCCAGGCCGCGGGCGGCTCCATGGTGATGCTGGCCAAGGGCAACCGCTCGGCAGCCGTGCGGGAAGCCTGCAAGAAGCATGGCGGCTTTTATCTAGGCTCCATTGGCGGCCCAGCCGCGCGTCTGGCGCAAGATTGCATCCGGAAAGTGGACGTCGTCGCCTACCCGGAACTGGGGATGGAGTCGATCTGGCGGATCGAGGTCGAGAATTTCCCCGCCTTCATCGTGGTGGACGACAAGGGCAACGACTTCTTCAAGGAACTGAACCTCGGGTGATTTGCGTCCCTGGTAAGTCGAGTGGGCGCGTCCAATGGGCGCGCCTTTTTCGTTTGCGAGCCCCGGTTAGGCCGTTCAGGTTGACGCCCGGCGCCAAGGGCCTAAAAGCAGACGAAATACACACCCAATGAGGCTTGTCATGACGGGAGCGAGATCCTTCGTGGTCGACGATCGCGAAAAGGGCATTTTCCTGCTCGATCGCGAAGCGCTGGTGTCCGATGAGGTTCTGCGCGGCGAGATGAAGAACATCTTCGCCAAGTGCTGGATTTACGTCGGCCACGGCTCGGAACTGAAGCGCAACGGCGACTTCCACACCCGCAAGGTGGCTGGCCGCCCGGTGATTTTCGCCCGCGACGGCAAGGGCCAGGTGCGCTGCCATTTCAACACCTGTCGCCATCGCGGCGCGCTGGTGTGCACCGAGCGCAAGGGCAACACCCGCCGCTTCAACTGCGTCTATCACGGCTGGATCTACAACAACGACGGCTCCATGGCCCGCGTGCCCGGCGACGAGGCCTACACCGCCGCGTTCGACCAGAGCACGTTCGGCCTGAAGGCGCCCGCGCGCTTCGAGCAATATCGCGACTTCTGGTTCATGAACCTCGACGCGAACGCACAGCCGCTCGTCGAATATCTGGGCGCGGCGACCGATTATATCGACCTCGTTGTCGATCAGTCTCCGTCCAACACGATGCAGGTGATCGCCGGCACGCAGGAATATGACGTCAACGCCAATTGGAAGTTGATGGTCGAGAACAGCGTGGACGATTACCACCTGCCCTCGACGCATTCGACCTGGCTGAACTTCATGGCCAATTCCGGCGTGAAGGTTGAGTCGCCGAAAGATCCCTCGCTCATCTTGCCGACGCACGGTCTCGCCATCGATCTTGGTAACGGCCATTTCACCACGGACAACATCAACTTCCGCGGTCGTCCCGTCGCCGCGTGGATTCCGATCTACGGCGAGGACGCGAAGCCGGAAATGGACGCCATCCGTCAGGAATTGGTGGAGCGCGTCGGTCCCGATCGCGCCAAGCGCATCTGCGACACCAACCGCAACCTCGTGATCTTCCCCAACCTCGTCATCAATGACGGCTCTTCGGTGACGATCCGCACCTTCTTCCCCGATGGCGCGAACAAGATGCATGTCACCGCATGGGCGCTGGGCCCGGTGGAAGAATCCGAAAGCATGCGTGCGCGGCGTCTCGACGCCTTTCTCACGTTTTACGGCCCCGGCGGTTTCGCCACGCCCGACGATGTGGAAGCGCTCGAACTCGTGCAGCAGGGTCTTGCGAATTACACCGATGACCGCTGGTCCGAAATGTCGCGCGGCATGGGCCGCGAAGCCGCGCAGCTCAACAGCGACGAACATCACCTGCGCACGTTCTGGCGGCACTGGGACAAGATGATGGCCGGAGAGCAAGCCGGAGAAAAAGCATGAGCGCGGCGACCATGACCAATGTGTCCGTGACCCGCGCCGAGGTTGAGGATTTCCTCTATCACGAAGCCATGCTGCTTGATGCCTGGCGCCTCAAGGAATGGGAAGAACTGCTCGCCGACGACGCGACGTATTACATTCCGGCGAACGACGATCTTGAGGGTGACTTCAAGAGCTCGCTCTACATCATCTCCGATGACCGCGAGCGTATTCGCCAGCGCATCATCCGCGTGCTTGACCCCAATTGCCACGCGGAGTTTCCGCGCTCGCGCCTGTGCCGCCTCATCACCAATGTGCGCGTCACCGGCGTTGAAGGCGATATCGTAAAAGCTGCGGCGAATTTTTCCTGCTATCGCTATCGCCGTTACCAGCGCGAGTTCGTTTACGTGGGCAGATACGAGTATCAGCTGCGCAAGAGCGGTAATTCGTTCAAGATCAAGGAGCGCCGCGTTCTGCTCGCCGCGCACGAACTGGGTAGCCTTGGCTCGGTGAGTTTCGTGCTCTAAAGTTTCATACCCTGGAGCAGCGCTCTGGGGTTTTCTGCACACTGCGCTATCCGCAAGCGGCCAAAGAGCTGCGCTGGGAGGACCAAAGAATGCCCGAAATCTTTGTTGCAAAAGCTGGCGACATCACCGATGGCGACCGCCGTATCGTGCGGACGCCCAAAGGCGAAATCGGCGTCTTCAATCACAAGGGCGCGTTTCACGCCTACGCCAACAATTGCGTCCATTCAGGCGGGCCGGCGTGCGAGGGCATCCTCGTCAACAAGGTCGTGGACATTATCGCCGACGACAAAACCTATCAGGGCCAGACCTTCTCCGACGTCATGCATTTTGTCTGCCCGTGGCACGGCTACGAATTCGACATTGAAACCGGCATATGCGCGGGCAATTCAAAACTGAAGATCAAGAAGTTTGAAACCGTCGTGCGCGGCGGCGATCTTTATCTCGTAGCGTAAGGGGCGGAGCATGGACGCGACCAACAACGAAGTGCGCAGCCTGCGATTCGACTCCTATGATTCAGGCGAGCATCTGAAGAACGCGGCCAAACAGGCGCGCGCCCGCAATTATCAGGACTTCCTCATCGTCGACGTTGACGCTCACCATTACGAGAGCGAGCACTATCGCGACGTGTTTGGCTATATCGACAGCCCGGTGCTGCGCCGCAACGCGCTTGAATCTTTCAGCCGGGGCGGGCGCGCGAATTTTCTGGGCGGGCAGGTTGGTTATCAGGATATCAGCGGACGCATTACGCGCCACTGGCTGCGCAAGAATGAGAAGACGCCCGACGACAAGCATCGCGACATCACGACGACGCTGCGCTGGATGGACGCGATGGGCGTCGATTACGCCTGTCTGTTTCCCACGCCCATGCTGTTTTTGGGCATGCATCCGCAGCCCGAAATCGAATCGGCGCTGGCGCAAGCGTACAATCGCTGGCTCTGCGAGCGCATCCTGAATGAGGAAAAACGCATCATCTCGATGCTTTATCTTCCGTTCAACGATCCGGAAGCCGCCTATCAGACGGTGAAGGAATTTGGCGGGCGCAAGGGCGTCGTCGGCTTCATGGTGACGGCGCCGCGCTACAAGCCGGTGCACGACAACGCCTATATGAAGACCTACCGGCTGATCGAGGAGATGGGCCTGCCGATATCGTTCCACGCCGCCTATTCGTGGGGCGATCAGGCGTTGCAGCTGACCAATCGTTTCATCGGCGTGCATGCGCTGGGCTTCATGTGGTTCAACATGGTCCACATGACGAACTGGGTCGTGAACGGCCTGCCTGAACGCTTCCCGAAACTGAAGGTGATGTGGATCGAAAGCGGGCTGACATGGGCGTACAGCCTCATGCAGCGGCTGGATCATTCCTACATGATGCGCACGTCGGACTGCCCCTCGCTGAAACGCAAGCCCAGCGAATATATGCAGGAAATGTTCTACTCATCCCAGCCCATGGAAGTGCCCGACGACCCCTCGATCCTTGAAGCCACCTTCAAGATGATCAAGGCGGAAACGCAGCTTGTGTGGTCGTCGGACTATCCCCATTGGGACTTCGACCTGCCGGGCGTGATCTACGACCTGCCCTTCCTGAAGGAGCAAGCGAAGCGCAACATCCTGGGCGGCAACGCGGCGCGGTTGTTCAACCTGCCGCCGCAACCGGTGAAGACAATTCCCGACTACGACTGAGCGCTAATGCCCCCTGCCGTGGGGCATTAGCAAAACTTATCTTGTGTACGCCGCATCCCCGGCACGAAGATTGTATCGGCCTTCTGAGGAGGAGAAGCCGATGCATCCGTTCGCCATGCCGCAGGAGATCGTTTCCAGAGTCACGGCGCGTGCAGGCCGCCCACACCCCTTCGATGTCCTGACAGGCGCGCGCACAGCGCTGCTGGTTGTCGACATGCAGAACTATTTCATGAAGCCGGGCTACCCCGGCGAGACGCCCACGGCGCGCACGATTGTGCCCGGCGTCAACCAGCTCGCCGCCGCGCTGCGACGCATGGGCGGGATTGTGGTGTGGATCAAGAATAGCGCCACGGACACGCGCGAAAACTGGTCAGTGCTCAACCGGGAGTTGATGACCCCCGAAAATCAGAAGGCCCGGTATGTAGCGCTGTCGGAAGACCATGAGGGCCACGAATTATGGCCAATGCTCGACGTGAAATCCGAGGACGTGCAGATGGTGAAAAAGCGCTACAGCGCGTTCATCCAGGGCTCGTCAGATCTGGGGGCTTTCCTGCATGTGCGGGGCTTTGACACCGTGCTGATTGCGGGGACCGCGACCAACATCTGCTGCGAAAGCGCGGCGCGCGACGCCATGATGCTGAATTTCCGCACCGTTATGGTGTCGGATGCGCTCGCCGCGTACAGCGACGCCGAACATGCGGCGGCGCTGATGAATTTCTACACAGTCTTTGGCGACGTCCAGACCATAGACGAGACGATCGCGTCGCTGGCGCACGGCGCGCGCCGCTACGCCGCCGCCTGAGCCATTGAGGTTCAGGCCATGAAGCGGCGGGCGTGGTTCACCACCTGCCCGGCCATGATCTCGATCTGCTTGGCGATGGCGGGCTCGGAACATTCGCCCTTGCTGAATTTCACGACCGCCGAGTTGACGGCGACGCCGAGCGGCACATTCCAGCCGCGCAGCGCGTGTCCCATCTGGCGGAGCTGCGACAGCACCATGCCGGGGCCCTGATAGCCATAGCCGCAGCCGATGGCGCCAATTGCGCGGCCGTCGAAGTAAACCCGCGGGTCGGCGCGCATTTCTTCCGTGTAGTCGATGGCGTTCTTCACGAGGCCCGAGACGCCGCCGTGGTAACAGGGCGAGGCGATGATGACGCCGTCGGCGCGGCGCAAATCGTCAATGAAGCCCTTGGCTGCGTCGGTCATCATGCCGGGGTCGGGATCGTACATGGGCAGCTGCAAGTCCATGCCGCCGTAGAGCCGCGTTTCGGCGCCCTGCGCCGCCGCATAGGCGAGCGCCATCGCAAGAGCCTGCTCCGAGGACGATCCCTCACGGGTCGTGCCGCCAATTCCGACGATGAAGGGTTTGCGTTCGCTCATGTGCGGTCGTCGCCTTTCCTGCCTGTCTGGCTCCTATCGCCGGAGCAATTCTTCAGTGCGCGCAGAAGCGCGCCGCTTGCTTCTGTCTAATCCGGCGCGCCGCTGTTGGGAAGTCGCTCTTGCCAAGGTTCTGCGAGAAGGCCTTCGCGCATGACGCGCTCATGATCTTCCGGGCGGTCGACATCCCACACGACGCGCGGCTCGCGCCATGTCAGGCCCAGCGCTCTCAGTTTATCGCGCGTCTGCGCCATCACGGCAGGGCCGCCCCACTCCACATCTTCAAAAAGAGCCGGGATTGGCCGCGTTGCGCCGACAAGGCCATAGCCGCCATCTTCCGCCGGCAAAAAGACCGCATCAACTCCTTGCGAAAGCGCATGCGCACAGGCTGTGAGATCGCCCGGCCTGATCGCCGGGCAGTCTGAGCCCATCAGCAGCAGGGGGACCTGCGCCGCCTCGAACGCACCCAGCATTTTTGCGCCCAGATCTCCCGGCGGCTGCGCCCTCAAGACGACGCCAAACTCTCTCACGCATTCTGTGAAAAACGGATGCGCGGCATCCGGCGCGCACCAGAGTTCGACCCGGCCGAGGTTTGCCGCCACAGCCTGCGCGATGGCGTGTCTGGTCAAGGCCGCATGAAAATGCGCCGCGCCTTGCGCCCCCAGCGCGGGAATCAGCCGCGTCTTGGCGACGCCGGGCACGGGCGCGCGGGTGAAGATCGCGATGCTGATCGCTTGCGTCATGGGGCCTCAGACTTTTGCGGCGCTGACCGGTAGCCGTAGCGGACCGCGAGGCGCGCGGGATCGGCCCCCAGATAATACGCCAGCCGAAGCCGCCACATGAGCAAGATTGTACGCAGCGCGCCCCGCTCGTCCCACCGGCGCCCCGCCGTGCGGACTTTTGCGCGCAAGCAGACCGGCGGCGACTGGCGTTTGAGCGCGCGCGACAGAGCGATGTCCTCCATCAGCGCAATGGAGGGAAATCCCCCCGCCTGATCGAACGCGGCCCTGCGCACGAACATCGCCTGATCGCCCGTCGCCACGCCCGTGAGGCGCGAGCGCAGGTTCATCATTGCGGCGACGAGCGGCAGCAGGCGGGATTGGCCTTCGATCGCCACGTCAAACCGTCCCCAGACGCGCCCCGTCGCGGCAAATCCGTGCTGGATTTCGCCCAGCGCACCATCGGGCAGATGCGTATCGGCGTGCAGAAACAGGAGCACATCGCCCCGCGCGGCGGCCGCGCCCGCATTCATCTGGGGCGCCCGCCCGCGTGGCGCAACCAGAAGTCGGTCGCAATGACCCTGCGCGAGCGCGGTCGTTAAATCCACGCTGCCGCCGTCCACGACGACCACCTCCGCCCCCCGCTGACGCAAAGGGGCGAGCGCCAGCAGCCGCTCCTCGACGCCCGCGGCTTCGTTGAGAACGGGGACCACGATGCTCAATGACAGGTCGCGCGCGTCCACGGCGGCCTTGCTCCTTGTTCCATGCTTGTCTCAAATTTGCGGCTCACCCGCCCGATGGTGGACCGCCCCGCCCGGTGACGCCAGTCTCGCGGCGCTGTCGTCTGGGGGGGACGTAACTCGTTTAGAGCGCGAGCGCTGGATTTTCCGCCCCCGTAGTGTATAAGCGCCGCCAACGTCCGTGCATTCAGCCCGGGCGCCCCGCCTGTTGCGACCGCGCTGGACGACATCCCGGCCCGGCCCATCAGCGGACGGCGGCCATCTGACGATGGCGCGCTTCATCCCCCAGTTTGAAAGGATGCCCCGATGTCGATTACTCCCGAGCGCAAGCAGGCGCTTCTGCAAGAATACGCCACGAAGAGCGGCGACACGGGTTCGCCAGAAGTGCAGGTCGCGATCCTCACGGAACGCATCACCAACCTCACCGACCATTTCAAAAGCCACGTGAAGGACAACCATTCCCGTCGCGGCCTTCTCAAGATGGTCTCCCAGCGCCGTCAGCTTCTCGACTACGTGAAGCGCCAGGACGAGCAGCGTTATCGCACGCTAATCGAGCGACTCGGCATCCGCCGCTAAGAAATCGGGGCGCCGGCCTTTCGCCGGCGTCCACCCCGCCCCGCCAGAACGGCGCGGCGTTACAGAATGGCGGCATGGGGCCGTCATTCATCTGGAAGGTCCAGCCATCGGCAGGATCGCCGGACGCTGACCAGACAGGGCCATGCCCTTCAGCGTCTCGCAGTCTTGCTCATGGCCGCAGCCTTTCCGCAAGCCACAAGAGACAATCCGCATGTTTGAGATTCATCGTGAACAGCTTGAATGGGCCGGGCGCAAGCTCGTACTCGAAACCGGTCGCATCGCCCGTCAGGCCGACGGCGCCGTCTACGCCTCATGGGGCGAGACCAGCGTTCTGGCCACCGTCGTCTCCGCCAAGGCCCCGAAGGTCGGCATCGACTTCTTCCCGTTGACCGTCAACTACCAGGAAAAGACGTTCGCGGCAGGCCGCATCCCCGGCGGCTATTTCAAGCGCGAAGGTCGCCCGAGCGAGAAGGAGACGCTTGTCTCCCGCCTCATCGACCGCCCGATCCGCCCGCTCTTCCCCGAAGGCTATCGTCATGAGACGCAAGTCATCGTGACGGTTCTGAGCCATGATCTCGAGACCGACCCGGACATTCTCGCGCTGGTCGCCGCCTCTGCGGCGCTGACGATTTCAGGCATCCCGTTCATGGGTCCGGTTGGCGCGGCGCGCGTCGGCTTCATCAAGGGCGAGCTGAAGCTCAACCCGACCATCGACGAGATGAAGGAGTCGCAACTCGACCTCGTGGTCGCTGGCACGCAGGACGCCGTCCTGATGGTGGAATCGGAAGCGCAGGAGCTATCGGAAGAGACCATGCTCGAAGCGGTGATGACTGGTCATCGCGGCTTCCAGCCGGTGATCGACGCCATCATTCGCCTGGCCGAGAAGGCCGCCAAGGAGCCGCGCGATCTCGTCATGCCCGACAAGTCGGCGGTCGAGACGGCCGTTTCCGAGGTTGCGGAAGCCGGGCTTCGCGAAGCCTACAAGAACACCGTCAAGCAGGTGCGCTACGCCGCCGTCGACGCCGTGAAGGCGAAGGTGATGGCCGCATTGTGCAGCTCTGACGCGCCGAAGTTCGACAAGCAGAAGGTTGGCGAAGCCTTCCACGACCTGCAGGCGAAGGTCGTGCGTGGTAACATCCTCGACACCGGCATCCGCATCGACGGCCGCGACGTGCGCACCGTGCGCCCGATCCTCTCGCAGGTTGGCGTTCTGCCCCGCACCCACGGCTCCGCGCTGTTCACGCGTGGCGAGACGCAGGCGCTGGTCGTTGCGACGCTGGGCACCGGCGAAGACGAGCAGTTCGTCGATTCGCT
Organism: Beijerinckiaceae bacterium; assembly: GCA_947498445.1. Taxonomy (GTDB): domain Bacteria; phylum Pseudomonadota; class Alphaproteobacteria; order Rhizobiales; family Beijerinckiaceae; genus Terripilifer. The sequence continues at coordinate 5,609 of CANMLK010000013.1, read as the reverse complement.
TGAAGGCTCGTATCGCGAGCGCTTCATGCTGCACTACAACTTCCCTCCCTACAGCGTCGGCGAGACCGGCCGCATGGGTTCGCCCGGTCGTCGCGAAATCGGCCACGGAAAGCTCGCCTGGCGCGCTGTTCGCCCGATGTTGCCGACGTCGGCCGAGTTCCCCTACACAATCCGCATCGTGTCGGAGATCACCGAGTCGAACGGGTCTTCCTCCATGGCCACAGTCTGCGGCGCCTCTCTGGCGCTGATGGACGCGGGCGTGCCGCTGAAGCGGCCGACCGCAGGCATCGCGATGGGCCTGATCCTGGAAGGCGCGCGCTATGCGGTGCTCTCCGACATTCTTGGCGATGAGGATCATCTGGGCGACATGGACTTCAAGGTGGCTGGCACCGAGAACGGCGTCACATCCCTGCAGATGGACATCAAGATCGCCGGCATCACCGAAGAGATCATGGGCGTCGCGCTTGGCCAGGCCAAGGACGGGCGTCTGCACATCCTCAACGAGATGTCGAAGGCGCTGAACAGCGCCCGCGAAGAACTCGGCGAGTTTGCGCCGCGCATCGAGCAGATCAAGATTCCGACCGACAAGATCCGTGAAGTGATCGGCACCGGCGGCAAGGTGATCCGCGAGATCGTGGAAAAGACGGGCGCCAAGATCAACATCGACGACGACGGCACTGTGAAGATCGCCTCTTCGGACGGCAATTCGATCAAGGCCGCGATCAACTGGATCAAGTCGATCACGCAGGAAGCGGAAATCGGCATGATCTACGAAGGCACCGTCGTGAAGACGATGGACTTCGGCGCGTTCGTCAACTTCTTCGGCTCGAAGGACGGCCTTGTTCACATCTCGCAGCTCTCAAAAGAGCGCGTGAACAAGACCACCGACGTGGTGAAGGAAGGCGACAAGGTGAAAGTGAAGCTGCTCGGCTTCGATGATCGCGGCAAGGTCCGCCTGTCGATGCGCGTTGTGGATCAGGCCACTGGCGAAGATCTCGAAGCCAAGGAAAAGGCTGAGCGCAAGGCCGCTGGCGAAGGCGAACAGCCCGCCGTCTAAGCGGTTTGTTCCAGACACAATTCAGAAAGCCCCGCACATTGCTGCGGGGCTTTTTTCGTTTCAGGTCATTTCAGGCGAAGACTTCAAGTGATCTTGGGCTCGTAGAGCGTGAGCAGGCCGCGCTTCACCAGATGATCCCACGCCTCCTCCGCCGTATCGGCGAACGAGAAGAGTTCGACGTCGGCCGGATCAATCATGCCGTGCTCGACGAACGCGTTGAAGTTGATCACCTCGGTCCAGTATTTTTTGTCGAAAAGGATGACGGGGACGCGCGGCGCTTTGCCAGTTTGAGTGAGGGTCAGAAGCTCGAACAATTCGTCCATCGTGCCAAAGCCGCCGGGAAAGACCACGAGCGCTTTCGCCCGCATGGCGAGGTGCATTTTGCGCATCGCGAAATAATGGAAGCGGAACGTCAGCGCAGGCGTCGAATAGGCGTTGGGCATCTGCTCGTGCGGCAGGACGATATTGAAGCCAATGCTCGGCGCGCCTGCGTCGCACGCGCCGCGATTGGCGGCTTCCATGGCGCCCGGCCCACCGCCGGTCGCGATGACGTTGTCGCGCTCCACGCCGCCATGGCCGTCGAGCGCGCCCCCCTGTTGCGAGCAGATGCGCCCGAATGTGCGGGCCTGTTCATACCAATACGCCTGCCGGCCCGGCCCGTCGGCGCGAACGCGGGCGCTGCCGAAAACGACGACGGTGGAGCGCACCGACCAGGCGCGGAGCGCTTCCTCAGCCTTGGCGTATTCGAGCAGAAAACGCATTCCGCGCATGGAATCGGACAGAAGGAAGTCCTGATCGAGCGCAGCGAGACGGTAGGAGGGGGAGTCGAGGCGCGCCTTGAGAGCGGCGATATCGTCGGGTTCATGGGTCATGCGCCACTCTTATCAGGGCGGCGGGCGGCGGCAATATCTGGCGAAGGCGAAGGCGCAACGCTACATTGATGAGTGAAGGCGCGTGGTCTTCGGCAGGACGGCCAAATGAACGGCGCATTCTTTTCCGAGCTTCTCACTTCAATCGCCGACCGGGGCCGCAATCTTCTCGGCCTGCCCGCTGGCGACGAGGCGGCGCGGCGCTCGGGTGGCGCGGCGCAATTGTGCGAAGCGCTGCTTTCAGGGCGAGGCGAGGCGTCGGGCACAGCGCTTGCGCGCAAGCTTCTGCAGGATTACGCGGCGCTGGATCAGGCCGGAAAACTCGCTTTCTTCAGCGCGTTGGCGGATCAGTTTGGACCCGACCCCGCAAAACTCGGCCAAGCCGTCGAGGCGTGGGCGAAAGAACCGAGCGACGAGCGAAGCGCCGCCATCCACTATGCGTCCGAGCCGCGGCGGCAGGAAGTTTTTCGCCGCCTCAACAGGGCCCCCGGCGGCACGGCCGCGCTGGTGGACATGCGCGAGGACCTGCTGAAACTGCTGCGCGCCAATCCCGCCCTCAAGATCGTGGATCGCGATTTCGTGCATCTGCTGAACTCGTGGTTCAACCGGGGATTCCTCGTGCTGCGGCGCATTGACTGGTCATCGCCAGCCGTGGTGCTTGAAAAAATCATCCGCTATGAGGCCGTGCATCAGATCCACGACTGGGACGATTTGCGCCGGCGGATCGATCCGCCCGACCGACGTTGCTACGCCTTCTTTCATCCCGCACTGGTGGATGAACCGCTGATTTTCGTAGAAGTCGCGCTGTCCGCCGACATTCCCGGCGCCGTGCAGCCATTGCTGGCCGAGGAACGCACGCCCACTGCGCTCGCCAAGGCGACCACCGCCGCGTTCTATTCCATCTCAAACTGCCAGCAGGGGCTTGCCGGGGTTTCATTCGGCAATTTCCTCATCAAGCAGGTGGTGGAGGAATTGCGGCGCGAATTGCCGGGCGTCTCGACGTTTGTGACGCTGTCGCCTGTGCCCGGCTTTATGAAATGGCTGCGGGACAATGCGCAACTGCTGCCAGACGTTGACCGAACGGCCCTTGATGGGCTGGACGATCCGCTCTGGCCGCAGGACGAGGACTTCACCGCGCGCGCAAAGGCGCTGCTGGAGCCGCTGGCGGCGTATTATTTTCTGGAGGCGCGCACGCCCGGCAACAGGCCGATTGATCCCGTCGCCCGTTTTCATCTGGGCAACGGCGCGCGGCTTGAGCGCATCGACTGGCTGGGCGACACGTCGCCCAAGGGCCTTGCTGAAAGCGCCGGGCTGATGGTCAATTACCTCTATGATCTCGACCAGATCGAGCGAAACCACGAGGCGTTCGCCAATACCGGCGAAGTCGTTGCCTCGGGCGCCGTTCGCAGATTATTGAAGGGCGGCGCGCGACCGCGCCTTGCGCCCGCCAACGGCGCCAAGGCCTGATCGCCAGCGCGCGTAGCACATCGACAAGAAAGACCGGGGGAGCATGCCCGCCTACCTTTATGACCTGATCGCGCGCCGCGCGCCCTCGCCCCAGAAAATCTTCATCGAGACGCCGGAAGGCCGCAAGATCAGCTATGGGGATCTGCACGCCGGCTCGGCGCGCATCGCCAATTTTTTGCGCGCGCGGGGCGTAGAGCCCGGCGACCGCGTCGCGGTGCAGGTAGAAAAGTCCGCCGACGCTGTGATGCTGTATCTGGCGTGCCTGCGCGCGGGCGCCGTGTTTCTGCCGCTCAACACGGCCTACACACCCGCGGAGATCGAATACTTTCTGGGCGACGCCACGCCGCGCGTGTTTGTGTGCGATCCCGCCAGCCGCGAGAAACTAACGCCTGTCGCCTCGAAGGTCGGCGTGACGCATGTGGAAACGCTGGGCGTGCGCGAGGACGGTTCGCTGATCGAGGACGCGCGGGCCATGAGCGCCGAGTGCGTCGATGTGGAGCGCGGCGCCGACGATCTCGCCGCAATTCTCTACACATCCGGCACGACCGGCCGCTCGAAGGGCGCGATGCTGTCGCATGGCAATCTCGCGTCAAACGCGCTGACGCTGGTGGATTACTGGCGCTTCACATCGAACGATGTGCTGATCCACGCGCTGCCGATCTATCACACGCACGGATTGTTCGTGGCGATGAACACGCTGCTGCTATCGGGCGGCTCGATGTTCTTTTTGCCCAAGCTCGATCCCGATCTCATGCTGCAATTGATGGGTCGCGGCGCGACCGTGATGATGGGGGTGCCGACGTTCTACACACGCCTGCTGGCGCATCCGGGCCTGACGAAAGAGGCGACCAAGACGATGCGCCTGTTCATCTCGGGCTCGGCGCCGCTGCTGGCCGAGACGCACCGCGAATGGACCGCGCGCACGGGCCATTCGATTCTCGAACGCTACGGCATGACCGAAACGAACATGAACACGTCGAACCCCTACGACGGGGATCGCGTACCCGGCGCCGTGGGCTTCCCGCTGCCGGGCGTGTCCGTGCGCATCACCAATCCCGAAACGGCGCAAGAACTGCCGCGCGGCGAGATCGGCATGATCGAGGTGAAGGGGCCGAACGTCTTCAAGGGCTATTGGCAGATGCCGGAAAAGACCGCGTCGGAATTTCGCAAGGATGGTTTCTTCATCACCGGCGATCTCGGCAAGATCGACGAGCGCGGCTATGTCTCCATCGTCGGGCGCGACAAGGATCTCGTCATCACCGGCGGCTTCAATGTTTACCCCATTGAGGTGGAGACAGAAATCGACGAATTGCCCGGCGTGTTTGAGAGCGCAGTTGTCGGCGTGCCGCATGCGGATTTTGGCGAGGGCGTTACGGCGGTGGTCGTGTTGAAGAAAGACGCAGCGCTGGATGAAAAACAGATCATCAGCGCATTGGAAGTACGCCTTGCGAAATTCAAATTGCCCAAGCGCGTGATCTTCGTGAACGAACTGCCGCGCAACACGATGGGCAAAGTGCAGAAGGCCGAATTGCGCAAGACGTATGGGGAGCTTTATAAGAAGTAGAGGCCCTGACATTCGTGTCATGCCGGGGCCATTTTCCACGCCACGAAGCGTCATGGTCTGCGAAGGCAGACCATCCACGAAGTGCCGCAGGCTGAAGCGTTTGCCTGTCGTGGGTGGTCGGCCTTCGCCGACCACGACGGTCCTGAGTCAGTTGCAAGACCTGACTCCGCGCGAAGCCCTACTTCTTCGTCCAGCCCGGCGGTTTGGTCGCCTTCACGCGGCGGCCTTCCTTGACCATTTCCTTCACAGCGCCGGAAAGCGGCAGCGAAAGCCCCGCCCGGTCCGCCATGACGAGCGTCTCCCCTGTTCAGGTCTTCTGATTATAAACCCGCGTTGCAGCGTCAACCGTGACGTAGCCTTCCGCGATGTCGCGTTGCACGGCGTCTACATCGCGCGCATTCGCAGCCCCAAGTCCGCCGCCGCCTGCGGTCTGCAAGCGGAACTTGTCGCCCTTCTTCATCTCGAACCGGCCTGATGAAGGCGTGTCGTATTGTTCGGGCGTGCCGAGGCGGATCGTGAACTTGGCGCCTGATCCTTCCGCGCCGCCGTCCAGCCCCTTGGGCGGATGCTTGCTCTTGTCGTAGCGGCGCACCACCGTCGCATCCTCAAGCAATTCGTACTCGCGCACCATGCTGAGGCCGCCGCGCCATTG
>CANMLK010000012.1 GCA_947498445.1 Beijerinckiaceae bacterium | reverse complement strand
CCGCCTTTTTGGCGATCACGATATAATGTACCTAAAGCTTCGAAAATAATGCACGGTCTCCGAAGCTGGCGCTATTCCCGCAGCCCCATGTGTGCAAGACGTGGCAACACCTCCTGGCAAAAGAACGGCGTTTCATTTAGAAAGTTGACCATCGAGATCGCAACACCGGTCAAGCCGGCTGCGCTATAGCCCGCAATCTGTTGGGCCACGCTATCAGGACTTCCAACGATCGGCAGCCCCGCCATGTTGATCGCCGCAGCGGTGCGTTTCTCCTGGTAGCCTTCCTTGCCCAGCATTTTGGACGTGAGGTTGCGCCGCTCCATCATCAGATCAATAGCCGCCCAGTCGGCGTGTTCGACGACAGCATAGTGGAAGAATTCTTCAGCTTCCTTTTTCGTCGGCCGACAGACTACCAGACCCACCGTGTAAAAATCGATCGCGCGCCCGCTTTGTGCGGCTTGCTCCTTGGCGTTTGCGACTCTGGCGGCGGTCTCGTCTACCGAGATGCGTGATGCCTGGATGAAGAAAGCGTCGCAATTGCGGATAGCAAAGACCTGTCCCGTCGCGGATGCGCCAGCGTTCATGGTGAGAGGATTGAGACCACCATAGGGCTTCGGCTTTCCTTTAACGCCCTTCAGGTCCAGATATCGTCCGGTGAAATTAAACTCCGATTCATCGGACCAGATTCGCCGCACCGCGTCGAGCCATTCCTGCGCATATTCATAGCGAGCTTCGTGTTCCCGCTGCTTAACGTTGAACATGTCAAATTCGTCCTCGTTCCAGCCGACGACGATATTGAGGCCAAAACGGCCTGATCCAATTCGGTCCGCGGTGACCATCTGCTTGGCGGCAAGTATCGGATTAAATAACGGCGCGTGAACCGTACCAAACACCGTAATGCGCTTGGTTGAAGCGAGCAGGCCTGACGCCCAGGTCAGGGTCTCAAAGCTTTCTCCCTCATAGTCGGTCTGGCCGCCGTATCCTTTCCACCGCCCGAGGGGCAGGAGAAAGTCTATGCCTGCATCATCCGCCAAGTGTGCAAGGCGCAGATTATCGGGCCAGTCCCCCGACCAGCGTTCTGGGCACATTGTAACAACGCGACCCGAGGAACAATTCGCACCGAAAAGGCCAATTTTCAAGCGATTGGAGTTGTGCATCTGATAGCGGCTGGTGTCGCCAAGACTTACTGTCATTGCCCTCGTTTCCTGGAAGAACTTACCAGAGCGTCATTACAATCCTATCGGAGCGTTCGGAGGACCGTCAAATTCGAATTTCAGCGCCGCGCGAAATGACGATGCCCGGATGGCTATGATTACATGGACATCGCACGATGCGCATGGCGGGTTGCCGCTGCTGTGTGCATGCCGTATCCCTTCTTCATCACTTTGGGTTATTTTTGCTTCTGCCTTTGGACTGCTTGGTTCTTTGCATTCCGCTCTGTGATTTTGGAGTTCCTTTCCTAAACTGGCCCCGGATCCCGAGCCTGAGCCGATGGCGGCATCCTCATTGTCCTGAGATCCAGCCCGCATTTTTGAGCGTATTTAGATAGCCTCCCCGCAAAGCTGCTGTTCCGCGTCAGCATTTTTGGGTTTCGCCACCGTTCCAGCTGAATTACTCTGAGAGATAAGGTTGCGCCGCGGGAGGAAGTAATGCCGTACAGGTTCGTTCTGAGCTCCCTGCTATTTGTTTTCCCGACCATCAGTGCGAGCGCACAGAGTCCAAGTTCGTTCTACGCCGGGCGAAATGTGACGCTGGTGGTAGGCTATCCGAGCGGAGCCGCCTACGACATCTACGCTCGACTGGTTGGTCGCCATATCGGGAGGCACATCCCCGGCCAGCCGAATGTCGCCATCAGCAACATGCCGGGTGCTTCCTCGCTCATCGCTACCAACGTTCTGGCCAATACTGCGCCGCGCGACGGATCGATGATCGGCGCTGTGTTCGAACGGATTGCGGTTGAGCCCCTGGTGAACCCCGGGTCCGCGAAGTTCGACGGCCGGGCGCTCAACTGGCTAGGCTCCGTGCTGAAAGTAACAGACGTATGCATGTTCTGGCACACGGCGAAGGCCAGAACGATCGAGGACGCCAGACGAATGGAAGTCATCGTCGGGGCCGCGGGGGATGCTGGAAACAGCGCGCTTGCGCCCGTTCTCCTCAACGCTTTCCTTGGCACGAAGTTCAAGATCGTCAGTGGATACGGCGGCGCCGAGATGTTCCTGGCAATGGAGCGCGGCGAGACGGAAGCGCGATGCGGAATGAGTTGGGGCGGCCTTAAAGCCTCCCGGCCGGACTGGCTGGCGCAGAAGAAGATCAGGATCGTGGTTCAGATGGCGATGCAGAAGCATCCCGAACTTTCTGATGTTCCAAACATCCTCGATCTCGTGTCCGATGGGAAGAGCCTCGCCGCGCTGGAATATCTCTATGCGACCCAGGAGATGGGCAGGCCATTTTTGGCGCCGCCGCACGTTCCCGAAGATCGCGTCGCCGCATTGCGCAAAGCGTTCGACGATACCATGTTGGATCCAATTTTCCTCGACGAAGCGAAGAAGTCCAATCAGGAGATAGACGCGATTTCAGGCGCCAGGGTTCAAGAGATAGTCGAACAACTCTACAAGACTCCCCGCGCGATCATAGAGCATGTCGAAGCTCTCAGGCGGGCGAAATAGCGCGTGCCGCGTGCAACTTGTGACCTTGATCCGAAAAGGGCAGACGATCTAGACTGCAACACGAAGTCGCCCAGCCAAACATCCCATGGCCCGTGATAGCGGGCGCTAAGAGGAGTCATAATGGAATACGATCTCAGCGACGAACTCAAGATGCTCAAGCAGATGGTGCGGAAGTTCGTCGATACGGAACTGATCCCGGTCGAGATGAACACCCTTACCCCCGACATGAAGCTCAAGCCCGAATACCGGAAGCGTTTCGAGGACAAGACCAAGGAGCTCGGCCTCTGGCAGATCGACGTGCCAGTGGAGTACGGCGGCCTCGGCATGGGCATGCTTGCGGAAATGGTCGTCGTCGAGGAAATGGCGAGAACGATCGCATTGCCACCACGCGGCGGCCGGATTACGGGCCCGGAAGTGCGTCCCGCCTTGTACAATCTGAGCGCCGAGATGAAGGAGCGCTATCTGTTTCCGGTGCTGAAGGGAGAGAAGAAGGCCTCATTCGCACAGACGGAACCCGACGCCGGTTCGGATCCCGGCGCCATGCGAACCGTTGCCGTGAGGGATGGTGATCACTACGTCATCAATGGCGTGAAGCACTACATCAACGCCGGCGGCGCTGACTTCATGATCGTGCTCGCCGCAACAGACCGGGCGAAAGGATCGCACGGCGGCATCTCGGCATTCATCGTCGACTTCGACACGCCAGGCGTCAGCCGCCCGACGACATACAAGGTCGTCACGGGTGAGGTGCTTTACAAGATCGTCTTCGACGACGTGCGAATTCCCGCTCACCACATCATCCTTGAGGAAGGGAAAGGGTTCGCTATCGGCCAGCAATCGCTCGGAAGGGCCCGCATACGCCAGGGCGCCCGCGCCATCGGAGTAACGGAAAGATGCCTCGAGCTTGCATCCAGTTACGCACAGCAACGCGTCACGTTCGGCAAACCTATCTCCGAGCGTCAGTCGATCCAGTGGATGCTGGTCGACACCTATGTCGATCTTCACATGGCCCGCCTGATGGTTTACCACGCGGCCGCCAACGCTGATCGCGGCGCGGATGTCCGGACCGAGGCGTATATGACGAAGCTGTTCTGCACCGAAATGGCTTACCGCGCGGCGGACCGATGCCTGCAGGTGCACGGTGGGGCCGGCCTCATGACCGATCTTCCGATCGAGCGCATGTGGCGCGATCAGCGAAGCCATCTCATCGGTGAAGGCACCACAGAAATCATGCGCATGGTTCTGGCCCGCCAGCTGTTCAGGGACTACCGCTGAAAAGACGGCGTTCTATATGAGAACCGCCGCCTGATTCCTGGACGCACCTGCCTTTTCCGCCAGCGCAAAGGCGGGTGCGTTCGCTGACGTCTCTCACTGGAATGCGGCGCGAGCGAGATCCAGCGTTTCCTTCGATTCGTTGACAATCTTGTCGACGATGTTCGTCAGGTCCTGCCAGCCGGTTGGCTGTATATCGAGATTGCGTTTGGCGGCTTCCGCAAGGAACTCGGGATCGGTCACGGTGCGCGCAAAGGCCTCGCGCAGCAAGGCGACACGTCCTGCAGGAACGTTCGGCCCCACGGCCAGGGGCCTCCCGACGGCGACGCCGAGGGAGAAAAACTCGATGACCCTGCGACCTTCTTCCGATTGCGCAATCTCGTGCATCAGCGGCACGCCGGGCAACCGCGGATCCTTGCTTGCCCCCATTTGCACGATGATGTTGATACTGTTCTCTTTGATGTAACGGGAGAAAACGGAGTTCAGCGTCGCCATGTTCATCGCAGCGAAGCCGTCAATCTCGCCTCTTTCCATGGCGATGGCCAGGTCTTCCGTGCCCTTGTATCCGGTCACAAGCCGAAACCTGGTGCCTGTGAACTTATTGAGCAGGACCGGGATCTGCGCGGAGATCGAACCGATGCCGACCGTGCCGATAATCGTTTCCCTCTTGCGCGCCATCTCGTAGGAGTTCGTCTCGGACTCTCGGCGGGTAATCGTCAGCTGATTAGATGAGATGAGCGAGCCGAGCCAGTGCATCTTTGTCATGTCGGCGCGCAGGCCTTTCGCTTCGCCAAGCGCCTGCGCCGCAGGTAGGCCCTGGCTAACAATCGTAATCACGGTGCCATCATTCGGCGCGACAGCATACACGTGATTCACGGAAGTGATGCCGCCGCCGCCGGGCATGTTACGATTGATCATGCCGGAAGCGCCCGGGATGTACTTCGTGACGTGCCGCGCGAATGTTCGCGCGTATTGATCGTATCCGGAACCTGCCTCGGACCGGATGATCATCTGAAGTGTCTTGTCGGAATAAAATGCCTTGTGATCTTCATCCGCCGCCACGCCACCCGATAGCGTAGCGCTAATGCCGGCTACTATCACAACAGTCCTAAGACATACCATTGTTGCCTCCGCGTTCGATAAGCTGGCGATACTCCAGCCTAGATCTTGCGATGCAAGGCGATAAACTCCGTCGACACCTTGCCCGTGGGATTGCGTGTAATAGAGTCTACAAAAACGACGCTCTTGGGAATCTTGTACCCTGCGAGAGACTTCCTGCAATGCGCCTGGATGTCCGCCGCAGAAAGAGAAGCGGCGCCCTTCAGAACGATAGTCGCTTTTATGGCCTCGCCCCATTCTTCATCGGGTAGGCCGAACACGGCGCAATCATCCACATCGGGCATCTCGAGAATCGCGCCCTCGATCTCCGCCGGAGCTACGTTGATGCTACCGGTCTTGATCATGTTCTTGGCGCGACCGACCACGTAGAGGTAATTGTCATGATCGATCCAGCCGAGATCTCCGGTATAGTACCAGCCATTCCGGAAGACCTTGTCCTGCTCTTCGCGGTTCTTGTAATAGCCCTCGCAGACATTTGCGCCGCTGACGCGGATTTCGCCCGTCTCGCCGCGTGGTAACGCCTTGTCGTCCGGACCGACGATCTGGAGTTCGACACCCCACCGCGGATGGCCGGATGATCCCGGTTTCTTGAGCTGATCTTCCGGCTTCAGCATCGTGACGCCGCCAGACTCGGTGGATGCAAACCCCTGAAAGATGTTGGTTGTGATGCGCGATCTAATTTCCTCGACCATTTTCTTGGTGAAAGGCGAGCCCACCTTTCTCAGAGATCTGATCGAGGCGAAATCGTCGCGCTGCAACCCTTCCAGTTTGAGGATGCGGTGGATCATCGTGGGAGCCAGGGAGATATCCGTGATCTGGTGCTCCTTGATATGCTGGACCACCTCGTTTTCCTCGAACCGAGCCATGACATGGATCGTGCCGCCGACATAAATCTGGCCAAGCACGCTCCCTCGAGCTGTTCCGTAGTATATTGGCGCGACGATCAACTCCTGACTGGTGTTGATGAGGTTTTTTCCCAACGCGTCTTTAAGGCAACCCATTTCGACGTTCCGGTGCGTCCGCATGCAGCCCTTTGGCATGCCGGTTGTTCCGGATGTCAAAACCAATGTGAACACGTCGTGGTCAAGGACGCGCACATCAGGTTCGACGTCGCTTTGCGCTAGTATGTCTGCGCCCAAGCTGTCGAGGAATGGCGCCTTGCCATCGAAAAGAATGCGTCCCTTAGGAGTTGTTGAGGCCTCAACATCATTAAGTTTATCCAGCAGGTGCACATCGACGCACAGAAGATTGCAGTCAAAATGCTTGACGACTCGGGCGACTTCATGAGCCGTCCAGTGCGGATCTATCGCAACTGAGACGGCTCCAATCTTGGCCAGAGAATAGAGCAAGGCTATGTGCTCTATCGAGTTGAGCATCACGATCCCGACGTTGTCACCCTTAGCGACGCCTTTCGACATAAGGTAATGCGCGAGACGATTCACCGTGGCGTTCAGCTCCAAATAGGTCAGCCGGCCTCGCCCAACTTCCATGATAGCCGTCTTGCCGGGATAATTCGCAGCGCTGATCCTTAACGATCGTCCTACCGTGGCGTACCCGCGATCCATATCTTCTTCACCCGCGGTTTGATGACATCACAATTTTGTCCGTAACGCCCGATGACAACTACTTGGGCGCCTTGTAACCTAGGTTACCGCCGCCCTTTTGGGAAGCAAGATAACCCTCAACATCACCCAGCGGGTTGGTGTAAACGCGCATTCGATGAGCGAGCGCCTCATCGACCTTCAACGCCGCCTCGAATGGAAGATCCATCTCGGTGTACGCTGCGATCTTCGCATGCTCCAGCGCCACGGGATTTCGGGACGCCACCTCTGCTGCGAGCTGCGCCACGTAGGCTTGCAGATCCTCTTTAGGCATAGCGCCGGTGACAAGACCTATCCGCGCAGCTTCCGTCCCCGAAAGATTGCGACCGCTGACCTGTATATAGAAAGCTAACTTTGTTGGAATTCCCGAATGGTAAAGCGTCGGGGTTGCCGAGCGCCCATAGCTGCCACGGATGATTTCCGGCATCCCGATCTGCGCGTCGCTGGCCGCAAACGCCATATCGCAGGCGTTCATAAGTACGATGCCGCCGCCAAGACAATATCCACGAACGGATGCAATAGTGATTTGCCGCGCGCCTCTCAGCAGCAACGCGATGCTGAGCGTGGATCCTGTGTAATCTCCCCACCGCGCACGATTCTTGCTGCTCCAGTCGTTCCGCAGGTCCTGGAGATCTTGTCCTGCACAAAACGTATCGCCAGCGCTATCAAGAACGATGACGTTGATTTTGTCATTGTCGCGTATCGCCTTGATCTCGTCGACTATGGTGAACATCAACTTCCGACTGAGAGCATTCTTCTTTTTTGGCCTGTTCATCAGGATTCTGGCCACGCCGGTGCCTTCATCAACTTCGGTTATGACGATCTGATCTTCCGGATTGGCCACGCCGCATCCTCCCAAGAGTATTGAATGTACCGGGTCATGCTCATTAGACAGCCCGTTTCGCCTTGAAGGCGGCTAAATTAAACTCTGTAGCGGCTTCGGATGCAAGGCCCATCTAATCAGCCCTGATATGATCCGTAGCTTTGTATCCACACCGCTCCCGCAGCAACGTGTTGTGTAGGGTCGCGTACTCCGCGAGCGTCTGATCCAACTCCCGAAGTGTGGTGAAGTAGCACCCCCCAGGAGCTGCTCCTTTTGCGTCCGGGCGGCGCGCTTAGCGATGCCGTTACCCTCCAGAAGGCGCACGAGAGCGGACAAACGGATGACGCCGAAGGATCTGATCTCGCTCAAAAAGTCTTCCGCAATATAGCTGAATCCCTTGTCTTGCCGCGCGATCACGCCCGGGCCAGTGTAGCTGATCTTTGTCATCCCGGTGAGCTATGGAGCCGTGGCCTTATTCGCAAAGCCCCGCGACGTGACAGAGCCTGGTGTTTCGAGCATAATCTGCTCCTAAAGGCTGTTCTTGATTTGTCGAGTAACGTCGCTGAAAACATTGCCCGTCATCTCAGGTCAGGCATCGGGCTAAAGGAAATCAATTTCGTGAGCTCAAATCGTCTTGTCGAAATGGAAGCGTTTGTTCGTGTCGCACAGACCGCCAGCGTGAGTCGTGCGGCAATGGAACTGGGCATTTCACCAAGCCTTGTTTCCCGCCGTCTCAAGAGTCTGGAAACGCGCCTTGGTGTGCGGTTCGTCAACCGGACAACACGCCAGCTATCGCTTACCGAGACAGGCCACCGCTACCTTGAATTCTGCAAGCGCATCATGGACGAAATTCAAGAGGAAGAGCGCTCGATTACGCAGTCAAGCGACGAGCCGGCGGGTCGCCTTACCGTTGTCGCGCCAATGTCATTTGGCATCATGGAGATGGGCAAAGCTGTTACGTCCTTCATGATCGAGTATCCGGAGATTCAGGTGACGCTGATTGTTGGCGACAATTGGCATGACACCTTTGACCCACGCAAATATAGCGCGGATGTGCTCATTCGGTTCACCCGCCCCAAAACATCGACGCTACTTGTGCGAAAACTAGGCGTCATGAGGTGGGTCGTTTGTGCATCGCCTTCATATCTTCGCAAGGCGGGAGTGCCTCAGAAGCCCGCACACCTGGCGCACCACTCGTGCCTGATTACATCGCGACCCTATGGGCGGGGTATTTGGCGATTCCACGGCCCGGACGGGACAGAATCAGTGAAAGTGTCTGGCGTCGTTTCGCCGAGCAATGCAATTACGATGCGGTATATGGTTATGGATGAGGCTGGAATAGCATTGCTGCCGAAATTCTGTGTGACCGAGGATATCCAGGCGCGTCGCCTTATCCCGATACTCACCGGGTACGACGTGCAACAACAAACTATTTGCGCGTTCTACCCACAGGCTCGCAAACAGCCAAAAATCCTCCAATTGTTTCTCAAGTATCTCTCCGAGCGCTTCAAGAAAGCAGCCTGGGCGGAGCGCAACACGTCGCGCCCTTATTCGTAAATTTGCCGAGCCTTTTTCACAATTTCGGGCCGCGCATTCCTCATCTTCGCGATGACCGATTCTGCCTCCTGGCCGGTCAGTGGGTATATCGTCTCCTGCAGCTTCTCCATTTCGGCAATGAATCCGGCGTCGCGCATGGTGTCGTTGAAGCCAACGCGCAAAAGGTTCAGACGCTCGGGCGCAACACGTCCCGGCGCCACATAGGGGCGTCCAAGCTTATCTGCCGAATACAGAAGATCCAGAAGTTGACGTTCATCCTCGGTCTTTGCGAGATCGCCAACATAAATAGCGCTGGGCGGAATGCCTGGCATCAGCTTTTCACCGAATCGTACGAAAACGTGCGCGCGCCCGCCTTGAATCCAGTTGGGAGGAATGCTGGCCATGCCCCCGCAATCGCCTTCGAGTTCCCCACGCTCAACAGCGAGTCGAAGTTCCGAGCTACCGGGAAAGCCCAATATAATACGCACATTTGCGCCAAATACTTCCCGCAGCGACGACCCGTTTATGTAATTGCTGGCGCCAGTACCGGTCGTTCCCATAATGAAGGGCTGATCCTTTTGCCTGGCCATCAGATCATCCCAGCTCTTCACGCCATTGGGACCAAAGCCGTAGCAAACGCGTGAGTAATCCGCGCTAACGACGCCAACCCAGGAGATGTTGGATAAATTGGCCCGGATCCTTTCCGGCGCCACAACCGATTGGGTTATGATCCCGGGCAGAAACGTGCCGATGACTGTGCCATCTGTGGGCGCCACTGACTCGATATAGGTGAGCGACGTCAGGCTTCCCGCGCCGGGCATGTTCTGAACGACAACGTTTGGACGACCGGGCAAGTATTTACCGATGAAGCGTGACATTGATCGTGAGATCACGTCGAAAGCGCCCCCGGGGGTTGCGCCAACGACGATGGACAGCATCTTGCCTTTGTAAAAGTCGTCGGCCATGGCGCCGCCCGTATAAGTTAGTGCGAGCACTACCGACATTGCCGCGCTTAAGCGGGTTAGACGAGTGCGGGTGACAGACGTCAACTTTAGCTGGCACATTTATCTGGCGTCCCTCTGCTGCGCGAAGCGTTTTCAGCCGCCGAAGTTTCGGTCGGACCTAGACGTTGTATTTCGCCTTGGTCTTGGCAAAAAAGCCTTCCTTCTTAAGTCCCTCGTGAACAGAATCGTCAAGATAGGCGTTAATGTCCTTGTTGGCTGGCTCTAGGACTTCGATAATATTTTGCGCGCCTGCGACGGTCAGTTCAGCGTTGATCGGCGTCTCGCGCTTGAAGTTCTCGTACGTGTCATCCAGGATCTTCGCGTCAGTAAGCTTGAGTTCTCGGGCCATCACTTTTTTGGCTTGCTCGGGATTGGCGAGCGCCAGATAGTTTCCTTCAACCGTGGCCTTGATAAACGCGACGACCAGATCGCGATGCTCGGTGAGAAATTTTCGGCTTACAACCAGGCCGCTATAGAGCCATGGAGTCCTATCGGCGTATAGGTCGATGAGCGGCTTCATGCCCAACGCAAACGCCTTGCTGCGATACGGCTCGCCCATCAGTGATGCAGACACTTTGCCTGCGCACACAGCGGAAAGCCTCTCAACGCCAATTTCTTCAATAGTCACGTCGTCGCGGGAAAGTCCCATCTTCCGCAGCGCAAGAGTCGTCGTGGGATCTGTTTCGGACCCGACGCTGCTGATGCCGACGATGCCGCCCTTCAGATCTGAAGGGCTGTTGATTCCTGGCGCCGCGAACATGGAATTGCGGATAATGTTGCTGAGCGATCCAATCGTGACGAGATCATGGCCCATGGAATTGGCTCTGACGACGGACGACATTCCGATGTGCATCAGTTGAATACGATCGCTGTCCAGGTCAGGCCCCGATTGGCTCCCCCCGACGACTGGGACGATCTCCACGTCGAGTCCGAAAGCCTCGTAAAGCCCAGCCGCCTTGGCCATCCAGATCGCGAAAAATGTGTTTGCAGGCGACGCAAGGCCGACCTTGAAGGCGCTGAGTTCAGACATGTTTCCTCCCAAAGGAACCAGCGCACTTCGGCGTCTGGAGTCTCGAATAATGATCACAAATCTTAGAATAAATTCATCGGTAAAATGGCAATTCTCTTTTGCATTTTTTGCAAATATAAACCGATGCATAGCAAGGCGATTTCAGATCAGATAAAATTCATTTAAACGCAGCGGCATAGTCATAAAACGACGGGGGCCCCTTGCGAGGTTCGGCGCCGGGCTCGACTTTCACAATTCTTGGTCCGCACGAGCATGATTTGATAGTTTAGGTTTCAAGCCAGCAAGGAGTCACTGACAATGCGTTTTGGCCTTTACGCACCGATTCCGATGGCCACTGTCGGTTCTCCCGAGATTGCTCACTCGCACGAAATCGCTCTCCAACCACTACCACCGGGGGTGCGTGACGATCAGTTCGAGCATTCTGCCCATCTCCTCCTGGCCGCCGATCAAAAGGGCTTTGAGCTTTGTCTTTTCGCAGAGCGGCACTTGGGGAGCGATCTCTCCGCCTGGCTTCTGGCAGGTGCAATTGCCTCTCGCTTCGAAAACATGCGCGCCCTCGTAGCAGTCCATCCTGGGCTTCTCGACCCTGTCCTCACGGCGAAAATGTCGGTGTCTCTTGATCGAATGTGTAAGGGCCGGATGGCGTTAAACGTCGTGAACGGCTGGTTCGACGAAGAATTCACGATGTTCGGCGGCGAGGTGTTGCAAGGGCCGCAGCGCTATCAGCGGTCAAGGGAGTTCATACAGATTGTGCGTGGTCTTTGGCAGAACGATACATTTTCAATCGATGGAGATTTCTACAAGCTGAAGAACGCCAAGCTGCTCTTGAAGCCTGCAACCACGACACCACCGAAAATCTTCTCGGTAAGCTTCGGCGACGATGGGAGAGAGTTCGTCGCGGAAACCTGTGACTGGTGGTTCATCAATTATCCCAAGGAAGCCGAGACTTCGGACGATGTCTTGCGCGCCATTGACGGGTGTGTCCGAGACATGACGCGTCGCGCAGAAAAACTTGGGCGCAAGATTCGGTTTGGCATGAATCCATTTGTTGCGCTTGGGCCGGATGAGGACACCGCGATTGATGCCACCATTGCCCGAATTTTACAATTTGATCCCGCCCCGGATATTCGCAAGCTAAAGCGGCGGATGTTGCCAAACACGCGTGCTGGTTGCATGGGTGCGCCTGAACAAGTGCGCAAGCAGATGCATCGTTTCCGCGACCTCGGGCTCGATCTCATCCTGTGCAAGATGATTCCAACGGTCGAAAACATCTCGCTCATCGGCGAGGAAGTCGTGACCCCGCTGCGGTCCTCCGCTCTGACATGACCGAACGACCCAAAGTGATTCACCCGGCGCCGGATCGTCTGGAAGGAAACCGAGACGCCGCGTAAGCTCAATAAGATCGAAAGTAGAGCCAGATCGCCTGCTGGATGACCTCAGGCGGAAACTGTCACTGCGCGATAATCAACTTGTAACGTTCGATGACAGCTTTGGGAGTGCGTGAAGCGCGCTGCACCACGGCAAGGACCTCTTCTCCAGAGATTGGATCGACAGCGAAGTTCATTTTCTTGGCGTCTTGCAGTAACGCAGGATCTCTAGCGGCAGCTATGAATGCCGCCCGCAATATTTTTGCCCGTTCAGCCGGTATGGCCGCGGGGGCAGCAATCGGTAACGCCATGAAAAATGGCATCTCAGCAAATTCAAGCAAGGCGAGATCGTCTGGATTGTCCGTCAGCTCCCTTGCCATCGGCGTATCGCCCAGCGTCGGCAAACGCGTCCTGCGTCCAAACTGCACAAGAGCTACAAGCTTCCCGGCCTCCCAAAGATCACGCATGTTTGTTGCGAAGAAGCTGACATCGCCAAATTGGCCATCCACCTCGTTACGCTGCTACGCCAGATTAATCGCCGATGCGCCTGGATACCCGCGCACAATGTCGTACTTGAAGCCTAACGTCTCGCGCGCCACCAGAGCGAGCGTCAGATTAGTTGAGCCAGCGGATATCGCGCCAATCCGTACGCTCGGCATTCCTGTTCTTAATTGTTCAGCGGTTTTTACAGGATGGGTTGAGTTGAGTGCGAGGAGGTAAGCATCGTCGGCATAAGCGGACAAAGATCCCAACCACGTTAATTTCAGCGGATCGAACCTGATACTTGGATCACCCGTCATTGCGAACTGTGGCAGTCCACGTGGGAGGGTAGCAATAAGCGTTCCATCACCAGTAATCGTCCCAAGCCGGTTAGCCAGATCGATGCCACCGCCGCCGGAAGGCTGGTTTTGAACGATGATTGAGGGGCTGCCAGCGATGTGCCTCACCATATGGCGCGACAGGAGTCGCGCACCGGTATCGTAGATCCCCCCGGCGGCGAAGGGCACGACAATTGAAATGGTCTTGCCTGCATAGAATGAGTTGCGGGACTGTGCATGAGCGGCAGCGCCCCAAAGAAGAAGCAGGACGCCGCAAACATTTCTGATTGCCCGGCTCGACTTGGTCATCTTGTCCCTCCCAGGCCTGCTCGATAACCTCAAGCGGAAATTGCTAGCCTCAAAACGCTGTGACAAGGACCTATCTCGGTTTGCCTACGTAAATCTGCAGGAGCCGCTTTCGAATAACCTCCGGTGATTGATAGGACATCTCGAGGATCTCCGTAATTGCCTGACCCGACAGCGCGCTATCGCAATCGATTGCCTGTTTCAGACAATCGGCGCGATATTGTGGATCATCGAACGTCGACATGAGTGAACTCCTCAGCAAGTTGACGCGCTCGGCGGGCACACCCGGAGGCGCGACCAGGGGCCTTCCTACTGCGAGCGGCGCGGCGGCGAGTTCCATGACCTGTCGATCCTGTGGATCCTTGATCAGATCAAGCGCAAACGGAACATCTTTCAATTCTGGATTCGGAGCCCGACCGTACTGCAGGAGAATTCGAATTTTCTTTTCAGACAGCCAATCGGGCTTGTTGGCTTTCATGGTCGAGTAGAACGTGGCCGCTGACCCGTCGTTTTCGCCACGCTCCATAGCCAGAAAGATTTCATTCTGATTCTTGTAGCCGGCTATCACGTTTATCGGAACGCCGATCAGCGTATTGATCACCCGCGCATAAAAGGCCGGCGTCGAGGCTGCTCCTGTCGCGCCAAGAGTAAGGCCGCGCTTTCTGGCTTCATCAATTGAATGCACGGGCACGGTCTGCCACACGATCATCGTTGATGTTTCTTGACCGGGCGTTCCAAGCCAATTGAATTTCAGGGGATCGAATGTCGCCTGCTTATTTTCGTAAAGCGGTTCGTACGGCACAGTGGACTGGACCATGCCAAGCGTTAAACCATCGTTTGACGAGACGCTATAGAGCAAGTTTGCGGCTCGAAGACCGCCGGCGCCAGCCATGTTCTGTGCGACGATTGAAGGTTGCCCGGGAATATGGCGAGCCCAGTGTCGCGCGATCGTTCGTGCGTACAAATCATAGCCGGTTCCCGAATCCGTCGAGACGATAATCGAAATGTTCTTACCCTTGTAGAAATCGGGTGTCTGCGAAACAGCAGGCGAGCATAAAGCGAACGCAGCAAAGATATAGCAAAGCGCCGAGTGGGGTCGAATTGCGATCTGTTTCATGCCTGCCCTCCTGATTTTTGCCGTTCAATCACTTACATCGCGATCGTTCGTAGATTGCTTTCCGGCGGCTAAAGACCGTCTATGAAATCCCGGATGAGACGGTTCAAGTACTCAGGATGGGAAAACATGTAAAAATGGCCCGCATTGGGAATCACAGCAAACTTGGCTCCCGGGATATTCTCCGAAAGTATCTTTGCCGATGCGACGTGAGTGGTGTCGGACAGGCCGTGGACCTCGTCGTCTCCAACGGTCACAAGACACGGGGCACGAATGTCCTTGAGGCGCTCCCGCGTGTCATGCCATTGCCGCGCATTCACGTGCTCAAGGTAAATATCAACAGATGGAAGTGCATTCATGAGCACGTCGATGCACTCGTCTACGCGTTGCGGATTCGAAGCCGCAAATTGCTTTGTGAACCCGATGTCGATGTTGTGATCGCGAATGTAATTTTCGTAGCCAGACTTGAGAATGCCCAGGCAGATCTTGGGCGGGATTCCTCCCTTGGCCTTATAGCCTGATCCGGTGGACAGCAGCGGCATAGCCTTCACGGTGTCCGGATGATCGAGCGCCACAAGTTGCGCCACGCGGCCGCCCATGGAATGGCCGACAACGATCGCCGGCCCCAGTCCTACCTGCCGGATAATCTCGGCTGCATCGGTCGCCAGACGCGTTGTCGAGTAGTCATCCGTTCGCGTTACCGTCTTCCCGATTCCGCGCTGGTCGAAAATGATGACGGTATGATCTTTCGAGAAGTCGTTCACCTGATGGGGAGACCAGAAGGCGCCGTCGCATGCGGTGCCCGAAATCAGAAGCATCGGCGGTCCGCTCCCATGGACCTCATAATAAATATCTGCGCCATCTGTTCTGAGTGTCGACATTTTCGCTCCACTTTCTTGCCCGGCCACTTTCGCGACGGTTAAGCCTGTCTAGGCGACTGCTGTATTCGTGGCGTATTTTGAGAGGATCGATGACGCGATCTTCTCGCCAATCATCAACGTGGGGATATGCGTATTGGCGCAGGGGACTGACGGCATGAGCGACGCATCGGCGATGCGCAGGCCGCTGACGCCGTAGACAAGGCCATGGGAGTCAGTGACGGCGGCCTTGTCACCAGGGCGGCCCATGCGACACGTCCCGCTTGCATGCCAGTGACCGTGCACCGCCGTCTTGAGCCATTCGCGGCATATCGACTCGTTCTCAGCAAGATCCTTGAGTGACGGCGCATCAGCTATGAGAATTTTGGTCACAAGCTTGCGAATGATGCTTGAGGCATCCATCAAGGCGGCGCCCACATCCGTCTGCAGCTTGTTCCAGCGAGAGTACAAGGCGAGCTTGCGCGCCCGATCACTATAGCTGATGGGGAAGACATCTTCCACGCACGCTTGCACCGCAGGGTGCGCTTGCAGTTTCACCATCAGTCGAACGCCCTGCACGAGGCGGGCGATATCTCTCTCGTCAGAGAGCATGTTAAAATCGATATCCAGCGGACTGCGTGGATCAGCGGACTTCAGGCGCACCTGTCCCGACGAAAAGGACCTATTGGCCCACATCATGATAAGGCCGATGCGTCCGCCAATTTCATGCCACTGCGCCTTGTTTGCCGGGATGACGTACATATCGCCCGATGGGCATCCCTCCATGCCCGATGACCAGCGCAGGCCTGCAAACATCTGCCGACGCAGCTCAGGGGGCAATCTCGCGGGGCACTTCATGAAGCAGCCAAAGTTCACGCCGGGATGTTCGGTAAGGTTCTTGCCCACTCCCGGGCTGTCGATCACTGGCTCAATTCCGAGCGCTTCGAGTTCGTCTCTTGGGCCTACGCCCGAGCGCATTAAGAGCGCAGGCGTATGAAGCGCGCCACAGCTGACGATGACTTCGCGAGCGCGGAATTCGACCTCCACACCTTCGCGCTGCGCGAGGACGCCGCCACATTTAGTTTCGTCAAATAGCAGTTTCAGAACCCTGCACTCGCCGACGATGGTCAGGTTTTTACGCTGGCGAACTTCGGTCGTGAGGTACGCCCAGGCGGCGCCGACGCGCCTTTCATTGGTATGGTTATACGCGACCGGAAAGTATCCATCCTTGAAGACGCCATTCTGGTCTTCGATGTTCGACCAGCCCTCATCTTCAATCGCCTCGATCACCGCCTTGGTGAACTGAGGCCACACCTCTCGCGGATATCGTTGCAAACGTATCGGACCGTCCTTGCCGTGAAGCGGCCCATCGAAGTCGCGGTCGGTCTCAAGCTGTCGAAAGAAGGGGAGCACGCTCTCCCAGTCCCATCCCTCGGCGCCGAGCCTGGCCCAATTGTCATAATCAGAGGGCAAGCCCCGGTTTGCCGCCATCCCGTTCACTGAGGACGACCCGCCGATGACTCGACCCTGCGTATATCGCCGCCTCGGTCGCTGATCCGGAGCGTTGCTGGGCGTCGGGCCGAACGCGGCTGACAACCCGTCCCACGTGAATGCCGGGTTTGAATGGGCGGTCGCCGCAAAGATATCCATGATCTCCGACGGTTCCGATCCCGGCGCGTAATCCTTGCCGGCCTCCAGCAAGAGCACGCGCTTTGCCGGGTCAGCGGACAGCCGGCTGGCGACGACACAGCCGGCAGCCCCGGCGCCGATGATCACGTAATCCCAGGTTCGCTGCGTCGCACCCATGAGCCCGATGTCCTCCAAGATTTTCTTCTTCTCAGCTCAGTGTGCCGGAAATTTTCCCGACTGGATAGTTGCGCCATTGCAGCGCGCTTGAAGTGGCCGGAACCAGCATTGATTCCAAAATCGGGCTCGCTTCAATGAGTGGCGACCATCACGCCGTGCATTGATTCCTCCCGCGAGCCGGACCTGGACACTCTTTGCGGGCTGCTCTTTTTGCTGTTTGGGCAACGCTCCCGTGTTGGGCGAAACATCATGTCCGCAGTGAGTAAGTTCTATCCAACACTATTCGCGTTAGAAAATACAAGAAATTTTTATATCGGACGCGCATGCACACTTCATCGGGCGACTTCAATACGTCCGAGCCGTCTGTCTGCACGGCATGAACCTGAAACCAGCGCTTGGCGATATCCAGCCCCATTCCGCAAATTTGGCATGTGAATGGCGCCTTGTTCGCCATCGTTGCTTCAACACGGCTGCCTCTGGCAATTAAAATGCCGTGCAAGGGCCGCCCACACCATGACCTTGCGCCCGTTGTTTATAAGATCGTCTCTGACCCAGCTTACAATAGAGCCGGGGTTGTTAAATTTCGAAATCTGTATCAAATTCAAAAAGTCTCGAATCGACCCGAGAACATGGGGCGCTGCTGTTCGCGTTGGGGGGAATAAACGCATGAACACCTCGCAAGAGGACCGGGAGCGCATTGATGCCCTCTCAGATCTGCGCCGGTTCGTCGAAATTACCGAGGCGCGGGGAGAGCTCAAACGAATAGAGAATGCAGACCCCCATCTGGAAATGGGTGGGCTTTATGAACTAAGCCTCCGTGATCGCTATCCGCCTGCGCTGATGTTCGAGCGCATCCAGGGGTGCAATGCGGACCGGCGTGTGCTCACCAACGTGCGCTTCTCAAGAATCTTTGTTGGTCCGCTCGACCTAGACGCCGTGATACGCCACCGGGCTGCCGGCAAGTGGGAGGAGAAATCGATCCCGCCCGAAGAAGTCGAAACGGGCCCCGTCTTCCAAAACATCATCACGGGCGATGCGGTCAACATCTACGACTTTCCCGCCGTAAAATGGCACGATCAGGACGGCGGACCCTACATCGGGACCGAATGTCTCGTCATCAACAAAGACCCCGAGAGCGATTGGGTGAATCTGGGTACATACCGAACCCAGATGCACGCTCCGCGTAAGCTCACGGTGTTCATGGAGCCTGGCAAGCACGGAGCTTTGATCAGCGAGAAATACTGGAGCAAGGGCCTGCCCTGCCCCATGGCGGTGAGTGTAGGCCAAGCGCCCATCCTCGGCGTGGTCGCCGGCACATCGTCGCGCTCGGGTATTAGCGAGTATGCGACCGCAGGCGGGCGTATCGGGCAACCGATCAAAGTCGTGCGAGGCAAACTGACGGGACTTCCAATTCCCGCCGACGCTGAGCTCGTATTCGAAGGCTTTATGTCGCCGCCCACCCATGAGACGTTGCCCGAAGGCCCATTCAAGTTCGGGAAAGGAAGGCGGAACGCCCAACGCCTATGTTATCGAATTCCTCACGACGAAAGTGCGGCCAGCCGTCTAATGCTGGGCTCGGAATCTTGGCCTCATCGATGAGTGTGAATCTCGTGACTTTCCGCCAACGCCACTTGCAACACCGAAGACAAGCTGCATAATTGGCTCCACAATAAAAATCAGAGCCTCAACACTCAAACACTCCGATGTCCTATTTATTTACGACGGACAAGGGCGAAGGCGCGAAAATTGTCAGCCGTCGACTGTGGGAAAAGTGCTAACCGCGCGATAACGCGTTCCATCGTAAGTCGCCGGAAGTAGACATAAAAATATTTCATCAGTGAAGTGCCCCTTCAAATCTCATTGGCGATACAGTTGATGAAGGCGCCGGGAGTGAAAAAATGAACCATTTGATCGGTCGCACAATCGCTGCGGCAACTTTTGTTTCTACAACTTTGGCTTGCTCGGCATCGCCCTATCCTCCTGCCGATCAAGGTCGTCCTCCGTTGTCGTTAAAGGCGCATGGCATCTTTTGGGCTGGTGGCGCTGTTGTAAAACGACAGCAAGTCGGGACGGCGCCAGCAGGCGATGAACGGGCCCTTCCTGTTCGCGACCAGGACCTGCTGGTGGGACAAGCCTACGTCGAATACTTCATTCCGAGCGAGTTGAGAATGGGCGCACAAACTCCGCCTGTCGTGCTGGTGCCAGGCGGCGCGCTTGTTGGCGTGCATTTCCTGACCACTCCAGACGGACGGGAAGGTTGGGCGCATTATTTTGTTCGCAAGGGATTTCCCGTTTACGTCGTAGACGTTCCCGGGCGCGGACGCGCGGGCTTTAACCCTGATGTTTTCAACAATGTTCGCAATGGCTCGGCCGAACCGAAGAGTCAGCCCGAGATCAGAATTTGGGACAGTTCGGCCTGGCTGGAGTGGAATCAAGGACCTTTACCGGCTCCATCTCATGGACCTCATGATTCCACCTGTATAGGTAATGATGCGCGCGACCCGAAGGCAAAGTCTGTCTATTGCAATGGTGACTTGATGCCGGCCTTGGACCCGGATGGATACGCACATTGGCTTGCTGCGCATGTTCCCGAAGGTCCGGTTGCGGCGGGGCCAGCTGCCGGCGTCCTCGCCGCCTTGAAAAAAATTGGCCCCGCTATTTATATTGGTCACTCACAGGCTGGGGCTTACGGTGGTCAACTCGCTAATGAAAATCCGGGCGCATTTCTCGCGATGATTGGAATCGAACCAGCGGGGGTGTGTGCTATCTCGGCGCAATCGCCCATCAAAGGCATTGTTAGTGTTCCGGTGCTCACAATTCACGGCATCAATCAGGTCGGGCGCGCAGATACTGAGCCGTGTCTGGATAGATATGAACGTATCAAGGAAGCCGGAGGAAACGCGACTTATCTTTCATTGCCAAAGCTGCCTAGCAGTCTGTTGTTTAACCGCATCAAGCAAGCGGGCGTTTGGGGTAATGGTCATATTATGATGTGGGAGAAAAATAGCGATGATATCGCAGATATCATGCTCGACTGGATTTTGAAGAACATATCCAAATAAATAGGCGACTTTTGGGCTTTATCGCATTATCGAATCTGGGACGCAAAAACTAACCCACAAGTCTGTCCAGTTAATTCCCCACCTGCCTGAGCAGGTCTTGATATTAGCGTCGTGGCATGATCCGATTACACAGCTGCTCACAGGCATAGGTGAAAGAAATGACGCTTCAGCCACTTGCGACGACCACAGTAGGAAGCTTTCCCCGGCCGCTCTGGCTCGCTGACACACAAAGGAGCCAGGCTCACTACAAACTTTCCGGAGAGGCGCTATCCCAGGCTATGGATGATGCAACCGTCCTGGTGCTCAGACAGCAGGAGCAGCTCGGCCTCGATATTGCCACCGACGGCGAGATGCGAAGGCAAAGTTTCATTTTCCACGTTGTCGGCAATTGGTTGGGCGTCGACACCCGGCAGCTTGGGCGAACCACGCGCTACCGCAACCGCGACGTGGACAGGATGGTGCCTCGCATCGCTGGCAGAATTGTCCATCAGGCGGGCACGACTTCGGACGAAATTCGCTTCGCCAAGCGCAATACAACATTGCCTCTCAAAGTGGCTGTTCCCGGCCCCATGACAGTTGTCGACAGCACTGTAAATGATTTCTACAAGGACGAGGCGGAACAGGCGATGGACATAGCCGCTGCCCTCAACCAGGAGCTCCTGGAGATGCAGGCGGCGGGCTGTGACGTCCTCCAGATAGACGAGCCCGCGATGACGCGGTATCATGACAAAGTAAAATTTCATGGCGTGAAGGCGCTCGACAGGTGCCTCGAAGGGATTCACATTCCCGCTATTGTGCACCTTTGCTATGGCTATCCTGGCGGCGTGTCATTGCAGCATCAATATGGATATGATCGCCTCCTGCCCTTGCTGATGCAGAGCGCAATAAGCGGATTTACTGTCGAGTTCGGTCGCAGCACTTTCGACCCTGGCATGCTTCGCGACTGTACAGGCCGCTTCATCATGTTCGGCTGCATCGATCCCGGCGACTCGCCTGCGCCATCGGTACGATCTGTCGTCGACAGAATAGAGCAGGCATTGAAAGTCGTGGACCCCGCGCGGATGTGGCTTGCCCCGGACTGTGGGCTAATGACGATCACTCGTGATCTCGCGTATGAGAAACTGCGAGTGATGGTGGAGGCGTCAAAGACGATACGGGCACGGCTGTAAACCCGGCCCTCTACAACGACGTGTTGCGCGATCAGGATCGCTACTTGGTGGCGTCCAGCATCTTCTTGATACGGTCCAGGATAGGCTTGGGCGTTTTTGTGATCCTCTCGATCACGGCCAGCGATTCCTGTCCGCTCATCGGGTTGACATAAAACTGCGTCCGGTTGCCCTCCGCTACCAGTTCAGGGTCTGCGGCAGCGCGGTCGAATGCCGCTCTCAGCACTGCCAGGCGCTCGTCTGGTATTCCGGGTGGACCGAAGAAGGGCCGCCCTACCTCCATCCGCGAAAGAACCGTCTCGATGATGGCGCGGTCCTCTTCCTTTGTTACGAAGTCCATCGGCAGCGGAACTCCCGTCATTTCCGGTTTGGAGTCCAGGGCGAGCTGAATGATGATACGGCCAGTTTTGTCGCGATGCATCCTCACCATCGCTTCCGTAGTCGGACCGCCCCAACCATTCGCCATGATGCCATGCACTTCGCCGCGTTCCATTGCGACAATCGCCTCGGTCATTCCCGTGTAGCCGGATATCACTTTGAACTTCGTCCCGAGAAGCTCATTGAACATCCGCGGCAACAGCGCCGAATCTCCATCCGCGCCACTGGCCCCGATCACGACTTCGACGTTTCTGGCCTCTTCTATGGATTGTGCCGGCGACATTTTGCTGACCGCAGCAGCGCCGTAATCGCGTTGAGCATTGCCAACCCAGCTGAACTTCGTCGGATCATATTGCACCGGCGACGAGTCGCCGAGAAGTAAAGGTACGGTCGGAGCGCCGCGATTGACGATCCCGATCACAGTGCCGTCCCGGGGAGCGGCGCTATAAAGATAATTGGTCGCCCGCACACCGCCCGCCCCCGGCATGTTATTGACGACGAAAACTGGCTGTCCCGGCAGATACCGCGTCATGTACCTGGCGAAGAGCCGCCCATATCCATCGTAGCCGCCCCCGGCGCTGGAGCTGACGACCATCGTCAAAGTCTTCTGACCAGCATAGAAATCGGCGCCGCTCTGCGCCAAGGCGCCTGAGGCCAGAAACGGTAACGCTAATGATACAAGCAGACAGGGCAAACATGTTCCGCGTGATACTGTTTTCATTTGTCCCACTCCGGATCAAAGTTTCAAGCTAACTTGGTTTTCTGCCTGACGCCAATATGAGGAGACTGAACGCACGGGCTCAAGTGTCTTACAGTCCGCGAATGCTGGCATGGCTTCATGATGCACCTCTGGCCTTCGCTTCACCTCAAGCTTCCAGGTCACCACCTTTTACGCGGCAGGCCTTGCAAGCCTTTGCGGCGCCGGTCTTGGCCTACTCCTACAGGTTCGATGGAAAAGAGATCCGTGACAGACGTGTAGTCCATGTAACCCATGCGAGCGAGCGGCCGGATCTTGAGTATGTCGATGCGTCCCTCGGCGGTGATGTACTCGTCCTTGATGTGAACACCGACCACGCGGCCCACCACGACGGTGTCGCATGTCCCGGGATGACGGCCGGGCAAAGTCAGCGAGGTGTAATACTTACATTCCAGATGCACCGGCGAGGCAGCAACGCGCGGCGGCTTCACGAGCCTTGAGGGGACAAGTTCGAGGCCCGCAAGTTGCGCCTCGTCCACGCCCGCCTCGACCGGCTGCGCCGTGACGTTGATCGCCTCGCGCAGGTCATAGGTTGCCATGTTAGTGACGAACTCCCCTGTGTCCATGCAGTTCGCCGCCGTGTGCTTGTGCCGATCCGAGGACGACGAAAACAGAATATACGGAGGATCGTAACCGATGTTCTGAAACTGGCTGTAGGGGGCAAGATTCACGCGCCCCTCGAGGTCCAGCGTGGTAATCCATCCGATAGGGCGCGGGACGATGATGGCCTTGAACGGGTTGTACGGCAGTCCATGATCGTCGAGTTCAGGTTGGTAAAACATTCATCGACTCCATACGCCTTGTTACTTCGAAAGTTTCATCATCTTCTGGATGACGGTTCGAGGCGTCCGGTAAATCTCGGCCACCATGTCCTGAACCCGCGCGCCAGAGACGGGATTGACTTCCAAACCCATCTTTTCCGCCTCCGCCCGGTAGTCTGGATCGCGCATCGTGGCGTCGAACGCTTCGCGCAGCGCCACGACCGTGGAGGCTGGAACTTGCTGCGGCGCAAAGAACGGCCGCCCCATCACCTGTCGCGCCACAAACGTGGCGATCATCTGCCTTTGCTCCTCGTTTGTTGCGAGGTCAGACAGCAGCGGCACATCTGGAAGATCCGAGTGCTTGGCAAGCCCAACCTGGAATAACGGCGTGACCAGTTTCTTCTCGATCCACTGTGGGTGCGTCGCCTTGAAGCTTCCCCAGGAAAGCCCGCATCTCCCCTGCGCCTCGCCGCTCTCCATGGCCTTGTTCATCTGCGTCCCGCCCGGATAGCCGAGCACGGCCTTGAAGCGCGTTCCGAACAGCCCGTTGAGCAGCTTTGGCAGCTGCGTCGCGTCGTCTGTCGCGACGGTGGTCGCAATGATGAGCTCCTTCTTTTTAAGGTCGTCAAACGACGAGACGCCGGAGGTATGCCATGCGGCGCAAGCGCTGACCTCGTCGTTGGCGCTGCCGATCCATGACAGCGCCGTCGCATCAAATGTGGCGCCGGGCTGTCCCATGAGAGGGGCGAAAATCGTACCCCTGCCTATGGTCGCAATCGCGGTTCCGTCGCGAGGGGCCAGTTCCGCCATGAAGTTCGCGGCTCGCATGCTTCCGCCGCCCTCCATGTTCTTTGGGATGATGGTGGGCGCGCCCTGCAGGTGCTTCGTCATGTGGCGCGCCACCGCCCGAGCGTAGAGATCGTAACCGCCACCGACGCTGTTGCCGATGTAGAGCGAGATTGTCTTGCCAGCGAAATCGGACACAGGCTCCTGCGCCATGGCGATTGAAGCAAACGCGGCGCAAAACGCCGATGCGAGGTGCAGTAACCTGTTCATTCATCCTCCCTGTCATTATTTAGCGGCGCCGGATTCCCGGTTGCATCATGGACCGCTTGTAGCAATTCTCGCCGTGTCGACAACTGTCCTTGGAGTATTGAAAAGCTCATGCTGTTCGAATTTTGTATGCCGTCATATAATTGCGACAAGCGAGCGGTTCGAGGATCGCAAGCTCTGGTTATAATGTGTTGCTAATTATGCAGCTTGTTGTTGGCTTTGCAAGCGGCTTCGGCGAGATGCCTGTTTGCTTTCCACCGCGCTATGGAACTATCGGAAAAGAGCATCCACGGGGTCAGCGCAAAAAAAACGTCGTGGGAGTGCGGATACACAGAAGTCAGACGTGGTACATCTACATGACGCGAAATTTCTGCAGCATTCATGCTGAACGCAGTGAGAGAAACCTTCGTCTAGTATCTACAAATTGAAAGCCCTAGTTTAATCTGCTCATTTCAGTGTAGATCGCCACAAAGACTCTGACGAGAAGACGGCATTTTATCTTCGGAATGTGCACGCGAAGCTCCGCGATCGTCTTGAAGGAGATGAAAAAGCGCTCGCGCGCCCAGCCCGTGGTTGACGGTGGTGTCGAATCTTTCTGCGAGTTAGGGTGCCCCCGGGCGCCACTGGACGCAGCATCCAATCGAGGATTACACTTCCTCAACAAGTCAGGGAGGATGAACATGCTCAGACGGCTGGCGGCGTTCAATGTTTTTTGCCTTGCGGCATGCTCGCTTTTTTTTCCCGCACTGGCTGCCGAGGAAATGTTTTTCAAGGGTAAGCGCCTTACCGTCCTTATCAACTTCGAAGCGGCCGGCCCGACGGACATAGAGGGCCGTCTTTTCGCGAAGTATCTCGCAAGAAATCTCGACGGGCAGCCAGCTGTCATTGTGCAGAACATGGATGGCGCGGGCGGATTGATAGGTGCGCAATATCTCGGTGAGATTGCCCCGAAAGATGGAACGGTAGTTGGCTATCTCACCGGCACTGCGTGGCGCTTCGCCAGCGAGCCAAGCAGATGGCGTGTCGATTACAGGAACTACGAGTTTCTCGCCTCGCATGCATCAACGACGATTCATTTCGCGAGAGCGGATGTGCCTCCCGGGCTAAAGGAACCTGCGGACCTTGCCCGGGCGCAAGGACTCATCGCCGGCGGCCTCAACGCAGACGCTTCGAAAGATTTACGCCTGCGCCTTGGATTGGACATGCTGGGGGTGAAATACAAGTACGTTACCGGCTACCGGTCCAGTCCACCGGCGCGCCTGGCGCTGCAGCGCGGCGAGATCCACGTCTATTCTGAATCGCCCCCCGCCTACCGGTCGATTGTCGTGCCAACATTAATAAGCACAGGAATTGCTATTCCTCTTTTCATCGACGAAATCGACCCCTCGGAGAGTGCGCCAAGTTCGCCCCAGCTCGCCGGTCTCGATATTCCAACGTTTCCACAATTGTATTGTAAGATCAAAGGCGCTGAACCATCGGGGCAATTGTGGGAGGCCTATAAAACGATTTTCGAAACGAATGCTGCTCTCACGCGGATTGTAGCACTCCCACCGAAGGCGCCAAAAGCTGCAATCGACGCAATGAGAAAGGGAATTCTGTCGCTTGCAAGCGACACAGAATTTGCTACCGAAGCAATGACCATGATCGGCTTCGTTCCCGACTACAAGGCTAGCGCTGACCGCGCTGACGAGATACGGAAGATGCTCGTCGTCGACCCGAAGATCCGGGATTTCATCCGGGAGTACACCAAGAACGCAGCCGGTCGTTGAGCATGGCGACGCCGCTCCTGTCCAACCTTCTCGTACTCGACCTGTCCGACACGATCGCCGGGCAATTCGCTGCGCGGATCATGGCCGATTATGGAGCCCGGGTCGGTCTGGTGGAGGCACCTTCAGGTTCGCCGCTGCGCATGCGCGCCCCATTCTTCGACGACAGCGGAGCAGAGTCGATCCTGTTCTGGCATTTAAATTCGGGTAAAAACTCAATTGTTCTGGACAAGACGGACCCTGCCGAGTGGACGAGACTTGTGGCGTTCTGCCGCGATGCTGACGTTGTTATCGTCGCTGATTCGGCCATGGCGGAGCGCCTGGAGAAGGAATGCGCGCAGAGCATCATTGGGCTAGTGACAGACTTCGGAGATACCGGACCTTACGCGGGCTGGACAGGATCCGAGCTAATCCATCAAGCATTGTCCGGCTCCATGTATGTTGGCGGGCTGCCTGGCCGAAGGCCTTTGTATGGAATTGGCGAACGCGCATCTTATGCCGCCGGTCTCTGGCTCTATATTTCGATTCTGGCGGCTCTGTACGGCCGAAAGGCGCATGGTGAACATTATGGAGTCTGCGAAGTAACGCTTCACGAAGCGGCAGCGGCGATGGAAGAAAATTTTTCGCTGCGCTGGGCATACAGCCATCAACTCATGGAGCGCGGCGGTGATTCATCGCGCGCCGTGTGTACGCTCGAATGCAAGGAAGGCTACGCTATATTGTTCGTGCGGAGCGTGAGCGGCCAATGGCGTGCGCTCTGTAATGTCTTGGGCGCCGCCGAACTGGCTGAAGACTCGCGTTTCAGCAATTGGGGAAGCATCACCCGAAATTGGAAGGACGCAAGCGAAGAGCTCAATCAGAGGTCGCGAAACTGGCTTGTCGAAGACCTCGTGAACGCCTGCGCGTCTGCCGGGTTGGTGATCGCAAAGGTCGAAAACTACGGCAGTCTTCGCATTGATCACCATCTCAGCGAGCGTGGTTTCTGGCAACGCGTGCAAACCCGCTCCGGTATTCGCCCGGCGCTTGGTGCGCTCTTCAGCGTTCCTTCAGCGCCCGCCATTCGGAACCGGCCTTGCCCGAGTCTTGGTGAAGGCGACCCGTGGCCAGTTAACGCCAGCAGGACACCTGGGGCAGAGCCGAAGCGAACACCCGTTCACCGTCCGCTTCGCGACATCTCTGTTCTGGAATTAACGACCGCATGGGCGGGCCCGATGTCGACCCGCATTCTGGCGCTGTTGGGCGCAAACGTCATCAAGATTGAGGGACCCCAATGGCTTGATTCTTGGCGCGGGCCGATTTCGCCCGCGCGCTTTGAACAATACCCCGATAGTGAACCTGGCGCGCGTCCATACAATCGCTGTGTACGCTTCAATGCACAGAATCTCGGTAAGTTTGACGTGGTGCTCGACCTCAAATCCGAAGAAGGGCGCGGCGTGTTGCGGCGCATCGTTCCCAAGGTCGACGCCGTCGTCGCCAATCTCAGGCCCGGCGCGCTCAAGCGAATGGGTCTCGACTACGACACGCTCTCTCGAACCGATCCGCGCATTTGCATCATCGAAATGTCCGTGGTGGGAAGAGGGCCTGATGAAAACCGGATTGGCCTCGGGCCGACGATGGAGGCGATGGCCGGCATCGCCGATCTCATCGGATACACGGACACTGGACCACTTGGATCCGGAAGTTCTTACATGGATCCCATGGGCGCGTTGCACGGCGCGGCGGCGGCCCTTACGTCGCTTTATGGACGGCTTGCGTCCGGGCGGGGCACATTCACCGAGATCGCTCAACGTGAGGCCGCCATGACGTGGATCGGCGAGATCCTCCTTGGCCCTCCGTCTAACGCGTCGCGCTGTGGAAACGCGGTATCGTACACGGCGCCGCACGATGCGTTTCCTACGAAGGGAGACGACGAATGGATCGCCATCGCGGTCTTCGACGAGGTTCAGTGGGTGGCTCTCTGCAAGGCGCTGGACGAGACTGACCTGGAGCGAGATCTCCGATTTGCCAGCGTTAAATCTCGCTTGGCCAATTCGGATCTCCTTTATGCGATCTTGTCCGAGAAGACCCGCACATTTGACAAATTTGAACTCAGCATGGCGCTCCAGCGGGTCCATATCCCTGCAGCTCCTGTGCTGAACGGTCGAGAGCTATTCGAAGACCCGCACCTGCGGGCCAAAAACTGGTTTACAAGTATTTCACATGCTGAAGCCGGAGTGCATGACCATGCCGGCCTGCCGCTTTTGTTCGGAGGGAAGCGATGTCAGCCTGCGGCAGCTTCTCCGCGCCTCGGCCAGCATACCGCCTCGATCCTTAAATCCTATGCGCGCCTGGATGACGAACAGATAAGCAAGCTCGTCAATAACGGCCTTTGTGCCAGCGACCCACCGATGTGAGTTTTGCGCCAGAACATGACTGAGCGGACCCTCGTCACGTTTGTGCAATCGATCGTCAAGTAACCGGATGCAAGGCTTCAAGAGCGCTGGATCACTGCAAAGATGTCTCTCATCCCATGCCCAATGCAGCGATGAATGAGGCCGGACCGTGATTAACGCTTTTGATCAATGGATTCCGGCCCCCGCAGGATGCGCGCGGCCCGCTGAACCGATGACGGAGACGCCTTGTAGGCGCGCTGGATAAGCGCTTCGATCTGCGGTCCGCTGAGCGGATCAAGCGACTGTTTAGCTTTCCCTGAATCGGCAAGAAAAGCGGCGTCCTTGAGAACCGCATCAAACGCCGCACGCAGCGCGTCGCGCCGATCAGCAGGAATGCGCGGCGGGGCCACGAATGGCCTACCGAATTCATGCGGGATCAAAATAAGGTCCAGCACCTCCCGATCCTCGCCTTTCAACAGATCGATAGCCAAGGGGACGTCCGGGAGATCCTTATGCTTCTCAAGGCCAAATTGAACCAGCACATTCACCAGCTTCTTTTCGAACCATTGCGGACTGACAGCCATGTGCGTCTGGATCGCCATTCCGCAAATGCTGTCCACCTCACCTTGTTCCAGTGCGAGCCGAAGGCCTCCTGACGAATACCCGCCCACGATCTTGAATTTCGTCCCAAGAACCGAATTCAGCAGAAATGGATAGGTCGCCGGCGTGGCGTTTGGCGCGGTCGTACCGGCGACGACTTCGCGTGCCTTGAGGTCGTCAAACGTCTTGAATGGAGTTGAATGCCAGGTGAGGCAAATGCCCTGCTGCTTGTCCGTGCTGCCAATCCAGGTGAACTCGCGAGGATCGAATTTGGCTGCGGGATCGCCCAATAACGGCAACAGAAAAACGGTGTTGAACGGGGCGGCCAGCGCGGTGCCGTCCCGTGGCGCCGAATTGTACAGATAATTGGCGTTTACGAGACCGCCCGCTCCCGGCATGTTCCGAACGATAATGGCGGGCTTTCCCGGTATGTGCTGCCCTAGGTGACGCGCAACCACGCGCGCTACCAGATCAAAGCCTCCACCAGCATCAGAGCCAACGTTGATAGAAACGGTCGCACCCTTGTAAAAGTTCTCGACCGCGCCCGCGGTGTTGCAATAGCTAATCCCCCCGGCGCACAGAAATCCGGACAGAACCAAGTGTGTCGAGCGCATCGGCATCCTCCCGCTTTTTCTGAAGCCATTACCCAGCTTCGCGCACCTTCGAATGCTTCCGCTCATAATGCCTCTGCGGCCTCAGTTTGCAAAGCCGCTCTCTCTGACCACCGGATCCCAGCGTATACCTTCAGACTTGATAAGCGCGGCGAACTCGTCGGGGGTGCTATTCGTGACTGTAATCCCGAGCGGGGCCAACTTGCGGCGGATATCCGCGTTGTTTGTCGCCTGCACGACGGCCTCTCGCACTGTGTCGATCACATGCTGGGGCGCGCCCGCCGGTGCGACAACTCCAACCCAGGTCGCGGTTTCCGCGAGTGCAGGCATCTTTGCAATCTGATCCAGCGACTTGAGATCAGGCAACGACTCTATTGGCTTGGAGTCGAGCTTGGCGAGGGCGCGGAGCTTTCCGTCACGGATATGAGGCAGGTGTGGAGCGATTCCATCGACCGCATAATCGATGCTGCCGTCGAGGAGCGCGCGCACCACTTCGGCGCTGCCGTTGTAAGGGACGGAAACGGCCTGAAGTCCCGCGAGCTTGGAAAAGAGGAACGCGCCAAGGCGGGTGGTGATAATGCCGGCGCCGTAGTTTAGCTTTCCGGGATCGGCCCGCCCCTTGGCAATCAGCTCCTCGATGGTCTTCGGCCCGTTGGCGGGCACCACAAGGATAGACGTATTTGACGCCGCGAGTGAGATGGGCGCGAAGTCGTCAACCTTGTAGTTGATCGATTTCATCGCAATAGGGTTCATGACGAGCGTCGTGTCCATCGCCATGAGCAAGGTGTATCCGTCGGGCTTGCTTCGCGCGACCGCCGTTGCAGCGACTGCGGAACCAGCACCCGGACGGTTTTCAATAACGACGCTCTGTCCCCATTTCTCGCTCATGTTCTGCCCGAGCACCCTCGCAAGGACATCTGTCGGCCCGCCAGCCGGAAACGGAACAACGAGCCGCACAGGGCGGTTGGGATATGTCTCCTGGCCCGAAGTCTGGCCAATCGCGTCGTGCAACGCGAACGGGGCGCAAATTGCCAAAGCACTCAATACAAGCCGCATCAACTCCTCCCGTTTCTAGCGGCCCGGACACCCTTCTTTTGCAGGCGCGGCAGGACCTCATCTGCAAAGAATGGAAGTTCACGCCCGTAATTTACAAAAGATATGCCAATGCCGCTCAGCCCGGCGTGCGACAGCCCCGCAAGCACATCGGCGACATTATCTGGGTCGCCTACGATCGGCAAGCCGCCCATCCCGCTCGCATAGGCCCTACGCTGCGCCTCATAGGTTTCCTGACCGACAGTCTCAGGGGAAATGTTCTTGAGGGCCAGAATATCTCGCACGGCGTTCCAGTCAGCCCGCTCCACTGTGGCGTAGTGATGATATTCCTCCGCTTCCTTCTGCGTCGGTCGGCAAGTGACGACGCCCACGGTGTAAACGCCGATTTCACGTCCATAACTTTTCGCCTCACTCTTGATATCCCGCACCCGTTCCGCCGTCTTCTCTGAATCCATTCTCGTCGCCGAAGTGAAGAAGGCGTCACAGTTCTTTAGCGCGAAAGCGCGCCCGTTCGGGGAAGCGCCGGCGTTCATCGTGATGGGATATGAGCCACCAAAGGGCTTTGGATTCATCCGAACGCCACGGAGTTTGAAGAACTCGCCCTTGTAATCCCAATTGCTTTCAGTGCTCCACGCGCGGTTCACCACATCGATCCACTCGTGCGCATAATCGTAGCGGCGATCATGGTCGCGCTGCGCGACGCCGAACATATCGAATTCACCCTCGTTCCAGCCGCAAACGATATTGAGCCCGAAGCGCCCCTCACCGATTTGATCGGCCGTCACGAATTCTTTTGCCGCGATCAGTGGATTAAAAAGTGGCGCGTGCACCGTGCCAAACACCGTTATCCGTTTCGTGGACGCAAGCAGGCCGCTAGCCCAAGTGACCGTTTCCAATGTGGCGCCCTGATAATCCGTATCACCGCCATAGCCCTTCCACCTGCCAATCGGCAGCATGAAATCGATCCCTACCTCGTCGGCTGTTCGCGCGAGGGCAAGGCAATCTTTCCATTCACCCGACCACCGCTCATCGAGCAGCGTAACTGCTCGGCCCGATGAGCAGTTAGCGCCGAAAAGCCCGATTTTAAGAGCATTATCATTGCGCATCGAGATACGGGCGGCTCGTGTAACCTCGATCTTCATGAGTATCCCTTAAGGCGCGAGAGGTTCGCTTTTAGCGATCATGACATCAGCGGCCAGCAAGGCTGCCCAGCGCCTCGACGCGTCTCATGCCTCCTAACTTACCGCTTAGCGCGTGAAGACAGGCCCAGATGGTCGCTTGATTCGAAGAGACCACAGGCTTGCGCAACTCTTCCTCCAAAATTGGGACTACATCGATCTGCGTCGTGTTCGTGCAGCTGAGGAAGTAACCGTCGGCGTCCGCGCGCGCATTATCATGCACGATCTCTCGCCACCGGTGTGGCGGCACTGCGATAAAGCCGTCGCTTACTGGAGCGTCGAGGGCCACGTCATGTATCGTCTCTATGCCGAACGCGGCAAGATAGTCCTTTTCGTGATCGTTTATGGACTGGTGATAGGGCGATACCAGCACGAGCCGTTGGACCGCGCTGGCCCGCAGCGCCTGGATGATAGCTTGCGCAGTTGAAATCGCGACGGCGTCCGACCGCGAACGGATCGCCTCAAGCAGCAAGCGCTCGCCCTCGGGGCCATTTTCCATCGCGTTGCCAGTGCAGTGAAACACGATGACGTCGCATCTTGCATCAGCTAGCGCGCTGGCGGCGCCCGCCACGTCCTGCGCCAGGACTTTGACTGGTTTACTGTGGCGCCCCGTCATCTGCAATCGTGTGACGTGAACGGCGATGTCGGCAGGCATATAGGCACGAAATTGCGGCTCAGTAAGTCGATTGCTCGACGGGATAATGAGGCCTACCCTGGCGCGGGCATACCCTGTCGAGCGTTCCAGCGATAAATCGTCGTTCGTCTTTGAGAAAGGGTCGTTGGTTCGCATATGCGGTCCTCCGCTGGCAAAAGCTAATCAAAAAACTTCCCGGGGGAAAGGACTTTCCATCCGACCCGCCGCATGCAATCATAATTAGATTTGTTCTCGGGAGGAACGCCATGGGTAAGGTTCTTGCCACCGTCGCGAGCTTCGCGGCGATCACCTGCGTCTGCGCCGGCGCGCATGCCCAGTCATCCGCTGACGCTCAGGGAACGGCAGGCGCCTTCTACGCCGGAAAGGTAGTACGGCTTTTAGTTGGCTATGGGCCAGGAACGGGCTTTGACGTTTATGGGCGAGCCGTTGCGCGCCACCTAGGCCGTAACATTCCAGGCAAGCCCAATATCATCGTAGAAAACATGCCTGGCGCCGGCGGTTTGACGATGGCGAACCACCTCTACAACGCCGCCTCGAAGGACGGAGCAACAATTGGCTTGCTCGTTAATGTTTTCCTTGAGCCATTATTCAAAAACGAACTTGCCCGATATGATCCCAAACAGTTCAACTGGCTCGGCAGCGTCAGCCGCTCCACACCACTGTGCTTCACGTGGCATACGGCGGGACTGAAAAGCCTGGAAGATGTTAAAACGCGTGAAACGCTTGTCGGCGCAGTTGGTCGCTATAGTGATAGTTATTACTTCCCGCAGATTATCAACTCAGTGCTTGGAACGAAATTCAAGCCAGTCCTGGGCTATCCGGACAGCGGCGCGATCGGCATAGCGATGGAACGAGGAGAACTTCACGGCTTCTGTAGCTTCTCGCTTTCCAGCATCAAGTCCGCGCGCCCCGAATGGCTGGATCACAAGCGTATAGATATCCTTGTGCAACTCGGGATGCAGAAGTCGCCGGAACTGCCGCAGGTGCCCCTCATGCTCGACCTCGCGACCGACGAGTCCTGGAGGCAGGCGCTGACCGTATTAGCAGGAAACTGGGAGGCGGCGAGACCACTAGGGGCGCCCCCTGGCGTTTCGAGCGAAAGGATGGAAGTCCTGCGCGCTGCATTCGACAGAACCATGGTCGATACCACCTTTCTGGAAGAAGCACGGAAGATGAAGTTGGAAGTGGACCCCATTGATGGAGCGGCCGTGAAGGAGGTCATCGACAGACTGTATGCGACGCCCGCCTCTGTCGTTGACAAGCTCATCGCCATCCGTGCGATGGACTGACGAAGGGCTTCGATCCCATCGCAATCAACGCGCATGCAGAGTTGCATGATGGCATCCGGTTTGGAAAAAACATGTCCTTACTTTCGACAGACGCAGATCGCTGCCGGAGTATTCTTCCAATTTGATAGGCCGCTTGTCCAGATCCGCCCTCAGAGTTTAAATATACGATGGGAAATGGTTCTCCGATAGGTATCGCTCCATTTACTCTTGCGACATCATCCGCAGTTTCCATTTCAATTGAATCGTAAATATAGATGTATTTAATGCTGCCATTTTTTTCGCAGTCAGGTACTTGCTTTTCTTCGCTGCACTCCCTGCTTATAAAAACAGCTGCATGAGCTTTGCTATTTGATGTCTCTATGAGGGCGATGAACGCGCTAATGGCAAATAGCATAACTTTCGGCAGCCGAAGGCATCGGCGATCTAAATGGATTCGTTGCGTAATCATCAAAAGTGATTGTGGCATTTCTCTAAAACCTTAAGTGCTGTCCATTTCAGTCCAGAGCTGGATCCAGGCGATGAAGAGGAATGATAGCGACGTTGCATTTCGTATGTAAAAAAAGATGACGTTTGCTTCAAAAATGTTGTGTTGCGCTCTGCATAAAATCTTGAAGCGAGACAAAAACGGTTTCTCGAAATCTAATATTTGCTTAAGGCATTTATCAAACATCAGGTCACACCGAATGATAAACCGGCTACGTCAAAACACCTGCACGTCAACCGAAAAATCAGGCTCAAACACTTGATTTGACGTCTTTTTCCGGTAGGATTTCCCCACCATCAGACAGCAACATTGCTGAGTAACGAGCACGTCGCTCGCAATTCAGGAGTGTGTAATGAGCCACCTTAGCAAGCTGAAGATCGTAGCCCAAGCAGCCAAGCGCCAGCAGACCAAGAGCGAGCATCGCCGCGCCAAGCTGCTTGAGAAGCTGGAAGATCAGCTGGCAATGATTGATGCGCTGATCGCCGGAGAGACCTTCACACGCCATCGTCGTGCATGGCAGACCAATGACGCTGGTGAACGCGTCTTGGTTGAGCGCATCAAGCGCACGCGCCCCTGGTATTGGATGAGCGGTGCTGGCGGCTGCTACTTCTCAGTGTGGTACGGCAGCAAGGTGCTGGAATTGAAGCCCGGCATGACGGCAATCAGCGTTAACAAGCGCGAGGAATTGCCCGATGCGATCCGCTCAATCATGGACGCTGTGAAATTTGGCGAGCTTGATATCCAGATCGAGGATGTGGCCGAGAAGGGCACGGCGGACTTGCGCCTCAAGGGGGCAGCAAAGCAGCTGAAGAAGGCCAGCTAAAATCAGCTGACCCACTTTGAGTTGCTCAGGATTACCCGACTTCGGTTTCAGCATCCTGAGCAACTCAAGTTCTTTCCCAAAATTTGGAGACTGACATGTCACAGCGCAGAACGCTGGATCCGCAGACGCTTGCCCAGTTTACGGGGTCGCAGAATTTTTATCGTCACAGCCTCGTGCGGGAGGTCCTGTACACGGAAGGCGCGGAATATGTAGCAGAGACCGCAGGAGCATTCTGGCTGCTGGATGAGATTGCGCTGGCGCAACGACACATCGTCCCGGTCAAGAGGGAAGACTTTCAGGTCTGGGATTTGACGGTCAATGCCGACCAGACAGCCCTGCTCACTTGCGGCGACGGCAATGGGCGGGAAGTTTACTCAAAGCCTGTTCCGTTCACGGACTTTCCCGAGCCGGGTATCCGATTCTACTACTCGGACTGGGTCATCCACTTACCCAGCGAGTATTGACTGCGCGACAGAACCGCTTTGGGCGCGCAACGCCAGCTCTACGCCACGGTGCGCGCACGGCGGCCACTGAAACCCCTCTGAACCAACAAGCAAGCCCCTCACAAGCTGAGGCGCACATTCCTTCTATGGAGTGCCGAAATGGCGCATTTGAAGCGCATGCGGACTTTGAAAGCGCGAGATGTTGATTTCCACTGAGAACTGACCCGGTAAGCGAAGGTTTTTCCATCGAGAACTGACCCATGTTTGAACCTCTTCCCCGCGATCTGAGCGGGAGGCAACGGAGTGATCATCATGGAGTTATTGAGCGTCATCCGCCGCTGGCGGCAAC
>CANMLK010000011.1 GCA_947498445.1 Beijerinckiaceae bacterium | reverse complement strand
TCGATCTCACGCCCGTGCAATACGCTGCCCTCTTCGCCGTGGCGCAACGCCCCGGCGTGGGACAGGCGCAACTGGCCGCCCTCATCGGCTACGACCGCGCCACGATAGGGGGCGTCATCGACCGGCTGGAGCAAAAGAAATGGCTGGCGCGCGTGGCCTCCGTCGAAGACCGCCGCGTCAATCTTCTCACCATCACGGATGCGGGAAGTGATGCTTTATTACTAGCAACCGCATCCGTACGCCGCGCGCAAGAGCGGATCATCGAGCCTCTCGATGAAGAAGAGCGCGCCGCGTTTGAGCGCATGTGCCTCAAGATGCTGGCGCATCATTTGGGGTGAAGTAGCGCCTGCGCGCGTGCTGCGCATCGTGCGGCGCCGTATCGAAACGCCAGCATAATCAAAATCACGCCCGCATTGCGCAACGGAGTTATGCAACGGAATTGGCCAATCGAAACAGCTCTCTAATTTTGTTGCAAAAGTCTTGATTTATGAAACACGCGGGACTTCCATAGTCCCGCGTGTCGCTAAAACAAGCTCACTACTTCGGCTTCGCCACACTCGCCGCGGGTCCCGCCGCCATCACTTCCTTCGCGCGCGCCAACACTTCTGGCGAGGACTTGTAGAGATCGGCCATCAGCTTCTGCATGTCGGCGCCCGACACCGGATCGACGATTTCAAGTTTCAGCTTGTTGGCCTCGGCGAGAAACTCCTTGTCCTTCATCGTCGCGTCGAAAGCCTTGCGCAGCGCTTCGATGCGGTCGGCGGGAACGTCCGGCGGCGCGGCGAAGGGCCGCGCGATGGTCTGCCTGCTGACGATGAGACGCACGACCTGCTTGTCGCGCTCCGACTTGGTGAGTTCGTAGATGGTCGGCACGTTCGGCATTTCCGGGCTGCGCTCCACCGACAATTGCAGCAGCACGCGCAAGGCGTCCGGCCCGCTCACCCAGGTGGGGCGCGTGGCTTTCACGGAGCCCCATGACCAGCCGCAGCGTCCATCAAGCTCGCCGCGCTCTGTCGCCAGCGCCATGTCGTTGCCGCCGGGATAACCGGTGACGAGTTTGAGCTTCGCGCCCGTGAGCGCGCGCACCAGATTGGCGTAGGTGTCAGGATCGGAGCCGGCGCCTTCGCCGCCCATGGCGATCTCGGTGGTCAGTACATCCTCGAACGTGCGGGCCTTTGACTTCTGCGAGACGGCGCAGACGCTGAGTTCGGTGGACGCGCTGCCGATCCAGTTGAGCTTGGTCGCTTCGAACTGAAACTTGCCGACGCCGATCAACGGCTCCATCGGGATGCCGCGACCGAAGGTCGCCATCGCCGTGCCATCCTTGGGCGCGATATTGTAGATGTAATTCACCGACGCCAGCGAGCCTGCGCCGGGCATGTTCGTGACGATGACGTTCGGGTTGCCGGGAATTTGCCGGTTGATGTAGCGGGCAATGGCGCGCGCATACACATCATAGCCGCCGCCAGCGCTGTAGCCGACGATGATCGTGAAATTCTTGCCGCGATAAAAGTCCGCAATCGGGTCAGCCTGCGCGGGAAGAGACGACAACGCCGCAAGGGCGAGCGCGGCGGCGCCGAGGCTTTTGGTGACTTGCGTCGTTTTCTTCCTGGCGGTCATGCTTAAAATCTCCGACGTTCAATGGGCTTGCCTCAGACTAACCAAATACAAGAGCTGTGCCAAATTTGGTACTTTTCCCTTGTCTTGAAACGACGGGGAAGCCAGTATGCGCCGCACACGCGTTGAGCACAGAACGTCAGGGTCACCCGCTTGAAGCCAGCCCCGTTTACCTATCACCGGCCTCTCAGCATCGATGAGGCCGCGCGCATCCTGTCCGATGTCGCCGAGCACGATGGGCGCATCATCGCAGGGGGACAGAGCCTTGCGCCCATGATGGCGTTTCGCGTTGCGCGCCCGCACCATCTCGTCGACATCAACGAAATTGCGGCGCTGGATGTGCTGACCATCGAAGACGCTGCGCTACGCATTGGCGCGCGCGTTCGCCATGCGCGCTTCATCCCCGGCGCAATTGCGGGGCCGACCGGCGAACTTTTCGCCAAGGTCATGCCCAACATCGCCAATTATTCCGTGCGCTCGCGCGGCACATTTTGCGGCAGCCTGGCGCATGCTGATCCGGCTTCCGAATGGTGCGCGCTGGCGACGCTTTTGGACGCCGAAATTATTGCACACAGCGTGCGCGGCGAGCGGCGCATCGACGTCCGCGATTATTTCGACGGCGCGATGAGCACAACGCTGGCGCCTGATGAGATCGTGATTGAGGCGCGCATGCCCGTGCTGCGCGAGGGAACGCGCACCGGCTTTTATGAATTCAGCCGCCGCAAGGGCGACTTCGCCATCGCCATGGCCATTGTCGCGTTTAGCGTCGAGAATGGCCGCATTACATCACCGCGCGTCAGCATCGGCGGCGCAGAGCCATATCCGCGTCGCATACATGAGGCTGAGGCCGCGCTCGACGGCGCCGCGCCTGACGCAGCCGCGTTTGCAGCAGCCGCAGACGCTGCAGCAGCAGCGGTCGATCCGATGGAAGACGCGATGACGGACGCGGCCTATCGCCGCGATATTGTTCGCGCAGCCACGCGCCGCGGACTCGAACAGGCCATGCAATGACCAAGCATACGATCCAGCTCACAATCAACGACCAGACGCGCACGATCAGCATCGACGCGCGCAAGACGTTGCTCGATGCGCTGCGCGAGGATTGCAACCTCACCGGCGCGCACGCGGGCTGCGAACATGGCGTGTGCGGCGCGTGTACCGTCATCGTGGAAGGCGAGCCCGTGCGC
This sequence comes from Beijerinckiaceae bacterium, assembly GCA_947498445.1. GTDB lineage: Bacteria > Pseudomonadota > Alphaproteobacteria > Rhizobiales > Beijerinckiaceae > Terripilifer. The sequence continues at coordinate 34,791 of CANMLK010000011.1, read as the reverse complement.
TCGTGCCTCATGTTCGCCGTGCAGGCGCAAGGCAAGACAATCCGCACCGTGGAAGGACTGGCGCAAGGCAGCGCGCTCCACCCGATGCAAAAGGCGTTTACCGAGCAGCACGCCGTGCAATGCGGCTATTGCACGCCAGGCTTTCTGATGCTCACCGTCGCAGCGCTGGAAAAGACGCCTCACATGGACGACGAAGCGTTGCGCGAAGTTGTGGCGTCCAATCTCTGCCGCTGCACCGGCTATGAAAATATTCTGGCCGCAGTGCGCATCGCTGCTGACGATATGAGGCGGCGCCCATGAACGCGAAGCCACAAGGCGTCATCGGCCAATCCGTTCAGCGCCTCGAGGACCGGCCGCTCATCATCGGCAAGGGCATGTTCGTCGGCGACATTTCGTTTGCGCACCAATTGCACATGCGCATTGTCCGCTCCACAAGCGCGCATGGGCTTATCAAGCGCATTGACGCGCAAGCCGCGCGCGCCCTGCCCGGCGTGCACGCCGTGTGGACGGCGCAAGACATTCCCGAGATCGGCCCCATCGATTTTCGCGAGGGCAAGATCGAGAAGCTTGAGCCCTATCGCCAGCCTGTGCTCGCGATTGATCGCGTGCGTTATGTTGGCGAGCCTGTCGCAGCTATCTTCGCCAGCGACGCTTACATCGCGGAAGACGCCGCCGACCTTGTTGAAATCGAGATTGAAGATCTGCCTGTCATCATGGACGCTCGCGCGGCGACTGGCGACTTCGCGCCGGGACTTTCAAGCGAAGCTGCGATTATCACGCAGGGCTTTGGCGACACCGCCAGCGTGTTTGCGACAGCCTACGCCGTGGTTGAAATAGACGTTACTGTTGGCCGCCACTCCGGCGTGCCGCTGGAGACGCGCGGCGCCATCGGCCGATACGATGCGGCGCGCGATGTGCTGGAATTGCACGGCGCGGCGAAAGTGCCGCACAAGAACAAGGAAACGCTGGCGCGCCTGTTTGGCCGGCCTGCTGCGGCGCTGCATCTTTTCGAAACGCATGTGGGCGGCGGCTTTGGCGTGCGCGGCGAAATTTATCCTGAGGACATTCTTGTGCTCGCCGCAGCGTTGCGGTTTGGCGGCGCTGTGAAATGGATCGAGGATCGCCGCGAACATCTGATGGCCGCAAATCAGTCGCGCGAGCAGCACCACAAAACGCGGGCGGCGGTTGACGAAAAGGGTACGCTGCTCGCCATCGAGAATGAGTTCTGGCACGATCAGGGCGCGTATCCGCGCACGCATGCCATGCGCGTGGCGGAAACCACTTGCGGCATCCTGCCCGGCCCGTATCGCGTTGGCGCGTACAAGGCGCTTGGGCATTATCGCCTCACCAACAAGACTCCCGCCGCCACGTATCGCGCGCCCGGCCGCTACGAAACGAATTTCGTGCGCGAGCGTCTGCTCGACGCCATAGCGGCAAAGCTCAAAATTTCGCGCATCGATGTGCGCAAACAGAATCTCATCTCCTCCGATGAAATGCCCTACGCGCGGCCACTTTGCGTACTGGAAGATGACGTCTCGTATGACTCAGGCGATTACGTAGGTCTGCTCGACAAATCGCTAAAGGCGATCAAGTGGGATGAACTGCAGGGCGAACTGGCCGAGCGTCGCAAGCGCGGTGAGCTTGTCGGCGTTGGTCTGGCGACATTCGTGGAAAAAAGCGGACTGGGGCCCACCGACGGCGCGCATGTATGCGTCGACACAACCGGCGCCATTGAGGTCATCACCGGCGGCGCATCCGTTGGCCAGGGCTTCGAAACTGTCATGGCGCAAGTCTGCGCTGAGGCGCTTGGCGTGGACTATCGCAACATCCGCGTTGTCCATGGACGCACGGACCGTATTGATTTTGGCATCGGGGCGCATGCGTCACGCGCTACGGTTATGACAGCCAACGCGGTTCACGCCGCCGCGCTCATCGTTCGTGAAAAAGCGCTGTCGTTCGCGGCTGAACTATTGCAAAGCGATGCGGCGATGCTCGACATCATTGAAGGTCGCGTGATCCGCCGCGGAGAAAGCGAAGGCCCTTCGATCACGCTGGGAGAGATCGCAAACCATCTTCGGCCAGCTGCGAAATTGCGGCGTGGGCGTGAACCGGGCCTGAGCGCCGACGGATGGTTCGACACCGATCATCAGGTGTATCCGTACGGAAACCAGATCGCCGTAGTTTCAATTGATCGCGAAACTTGCGCCGTCAATGTCGAGCAGTATGTGATTGCTTACGACATCGGCCGCGCGATCAATCCTGTGCTTGTGCGCGGACAGATTCTTGGCGGCTTTGCGCAGGGCCTTGGAGGCGCGTTGTACGAGGAGTTTCTCTACGATGAGCGCGGCGAACCGTTGTCGGTGACGTTCGTCGACTATCTTATGCCGACGGCCAATGAAGTGCCGAATGTGGAAGTCATCATCGCGGAAGATGCGCCAAGCCCGCGTAATCCGCTCGGCATCAAGGGCGCTGGCGAGAGCGGCATCGCGGCTGTGGGCGCTGCGATTGCGTCAGCCGTCGACGACGCGTTAAGCAGCCCTGGAGCGGTTACGCAACTGCCCATTACGCCGCAACGGCTGAAGAAAATCATGAACAGGTTGGGACGCGCCTGAGGCCTATATCTCAGGCGCCTTTTCACCGCGCAACACGGCGGCTGCATCAAGCGCAGCCTTCACGATGCCTGCGTATCCCGTGCAACGGCACAGGTTTCCGGAGATCGTGATCTTCACGTCCTCTTCCGTTGGCGAGGGGTTGTCGGCCAGAAGCTCCATGAGCGTCGTCAGCATGCCGGGCGTGCAAAAGCCGCACTGCAGCGCGTGGTGACGCTGAAACGCATCCTGCAGGGGATGCAGAGTTCCGTCAGCATTGGCGATGCCTTCAATCGTGAGAATTTCGCAACCATCCGACTGCACTGCGAGCATCAGGCAGGCGCGCGCGCTGCGCCCATCAACCAGCACAGTGCAAGCGCCGCACACGCCGTGTTCGCATCCGACATGCGTGCCCGTGAGACGCAATTCATGCCGCAGAAAATCCGACAGCAACATGCGTACGGGCGCGGTGCGGCGATGCTCGACACCGTTCACCTTGACCGAAATGGTGCGCATATCGACGGGTTCGTTCACGGGCGGCTCCCACTGGCGCGCGAGGCGGCGGTTTCCAAGGCGCGCGCAACAAGCGTGCGGCAGAGGTGCTTTCGGTAATGGGGCGGCGTGTAGGGGTCGTCGTCAATCTCAATCGCCCCGCACGTCTCTGCTGCTGCCTTGATAGCGACTGCGTCAAGCCTTTTGCCGATCAACGCGCTCTCGACATCATGCATACGCATGGGGCCAGACCCGACGCCGCCGAACGTAAGGCTCGCGCGTTCGATGGCGCCATCCGCGCCCATTGTCACGAGCACGGCGACGGAGACGATCGCAAAGTCGCCGTGACGGCGCGCAAACTCGACGAAGGATGCGCCTGTGCGCGTTGGCCATATTGGAAAGCGAATGGCGCGAACCATTTCACCTGGCTCCAGCGACGGCGTCAGATAGCCAAGCGGAAATTCTGCGAAACGAATTTCGCGCGCACCACTTTCACTGACCACATCGACAACAGCATCATGCGCGGCTGCAATGCAGGGCAATTCGGCAGCGGGGTCCAAGTGACACAAGGAGCCGCCGATGGTGCCGCGATTGCGTGTCTGGCGGTGCCCGACAAATTGCAGCGCCTCATGCATGAGCGGCAAATGCTCGCGAATGAGGGGGCTGAACTCCAGATCACGCTGTCGCGTCATGGCGCCGATCACCACTTCTCCGTCGCGAATGGCCATGCCTGTGAGGTCGGGAATACGATTGATGTCGATGACGTGATCCGGCGTTGCAAAACGCATGTTCAGCATGGGCAGCAGCGATTGCCCGCCCGCCAGCACGCGCGCGTTTTCAAGCGAGCCCAGTAGCGCGACCGCCTCCTGCACAGAGGTCGGCGCGTAATAACTGAACGGCGGCGGCTTCATCTCGTCTCCCGGCGTTGCATCACCAGCCCAGAATCTGCGCCGCGCGCTTCAATACATCGGGCGATGTCTTTGACGCTTTAGCGACCATATCTTCAAGCTCTGCGCCGCTCTTGTAACGGATGTCGAGCGAAATCTTGTTCGCCTCGGCCAGCAGAGCGGGATCTTTCATCGCAACCTCGAAGCTCTTGCGTAAAGCTTCGACACGATCAGCCGGGATTTCTGGCGCCGACCAGTAATTATAGCCGATTTCGACAGGCAACGTGACGAGCGTGGCGATCTGCCGATCCTGTTCACTGGTGACGAGGTCAAGCAGCCTCGGAACGTTGGGAAGATCCGGCTCTTTTTCAAGACCAATCTGCACGAGCAGAGAAATCGTGCCGTCTTTCAACCATTGCGGCCGTGTGGTTTGCAGGCTGGAGTAAGAACCACCGCCGCGCCCCTGCACTTCTCCACGCTCCAGCGCGAGGTTGCTTTCGTTCGTGCCAGCATAACCATTGATGATTTTGAAGCGCGTGTTGAGCAGCCCATTCATCACGTTGGGATAGATATTGGCGTCTGAGATCACGCCGCTTCCGGCCATGATCACTTCCTGCTTTTTTGCATCTTCTATCGTGCGCACGCCGGACGCCGTCCAAGTGTAGGCGACGTTATTGGAAGACGCCATGCGGCCTATCCAGCGAAACTTGCTGGCGTCATATTGCGCGCCCTTGCCGCCAAGCTGCTGAAACAACGCTGCGCCCTGGTTGACGCCAGCGATAACCGTGCCGTCTTTTGCTGCGGTGTTGTATACAAAGTTTGCAGCGTTCACGCCGCCCGCGCCTGGCATATTTTGCACGATGACGTTGGGCTTGCCGGGAATGTGTGCGCCGTAATAACGTGCGAGAAGGCGCGCATACAGATCATATCCGCCTCCCGGTCCAAAGCCGACGATGACGCCGATGTTCTTGCCCGCGTAGAAACTGGCTGCATCTTGCGCGTGCGCAGCGCCTGAGAAACTGGCGCCTGCGAGCAAGCTCGCCAGCGCCGCCGTTGTTACGTTGATCGATCTCACACCGGTCATGTCCGCAAACTCCCAATCGACAAAATTATTCCGTGGAGGACTTCTTGCGAAAAGCATCCTTCCCGGCGCTCCACAAACCTTGTGCGACAACTTTCGCGAGCGAAATATCGCCGGCAGGCGCCGATTGCCCGCCCGTCAGATCAGCTTCGAGATTCTTTGCGAACTGATTCATGATGGCCTGTGCCGTGCTCTGGATCAGCGCAGCGCCGCGCCCGTATTGGGCGATGAAGCCGGCCAATTGAACATCACTCTCGACTACAATTTTCGTGCCGCCATTGTCGTCGTGCAATTGAAAGACGACATCGGCAGAGGCAGTGCCGCGCGCCTTTTCTTCCGCGCCCTTGGCCTTGGCGACCACGCGGCGCGCAACTTCATCACGTTCGGTGAATTGAACGCTGCCCTTGAACTGAAGCGAAACAGGCCCAAGCTTGACGCCAATGCGGCCTATGCAGGCGCCGTCCTCTTTCTGTTCGAGAAGTTCGGCGCCTGGCGCACACCGCGCGACCCGCGGGATATCGTCGAGCGTCGCCCAGACGGCGTCGAGCGGCGCAGCGATTTTGATTTCATTTTTTATCTTCATCAGGCGGCCTTCACCTTGGGCTTGCCCTGCGCAGCAGCGTGCGCTTCGCTCTCTTCCTGCCGCTCAAGCGCGTAACGTATCAAAGCAGCTGATCGATAAAGTCCGTGCACCATCTTGCTGTAGGGAATGGCGATGAAGAAGGCCAGCACGAAGCCCAGATGGATCGCGAGCAAGATACCCATAGCGCCGGTTTCGCGAAGCCCGAGTAGAAGCAGGCCGGTGACGGATATGAGAAGAAGCAGCATCAAGAGAGCGTAATCGCCGCCGATCATCTTCTTCGACAAGGGCGCCGGATCGCTGATAATTTTGATCCAGATAAGTCCGACAGGCCCGATCACGAGGCCGATGCCGCCGATCGTGCCGAGCATGACCGGCAGGCTGAAGAATGCATACGGCGCCTGAAGCCCAAGCACATGATCATAAATCGTCGCCACAGACGTGGCCGCGAAGCAGAGCATAAAGCCGTAAAATGTAAAGTGATGATAATAGCGACGGCGCATCGAGAACTGATCGCTGACATCGTTACAGCCATGTCCTCCGCCGCCCAGATACTTCAGCGTAAATATATCATGCATCGCCCGCGCGAGCGTTCGCGGACGCACGATATCTGTCGCGGGCCGCTGCGAGGCGCGCCAGAAATTACGGAAGCTCATCACGAGTGAGAGAATGGCGAAGAGGAATGTGGCGCCGGCGAAAGCAGTCATTACCCCCCACGGGATGACCTTGTAAAAAGCCCCCGGCCCGACATGACTTGCGAAGACAACCTTGGCGTCCTGAATGAGCATCAGCGCGATGATGACGCCTGCAACGCAGAGCGCGGTCAGCAACGTGACGAGGGTACCGTTGCGATCGAAGAATTTCGCCATCGGCTGCGGCCATGCATAGTCCGCGTACGTCTGCAGGCGTAATTCAGCGAAGGCTTTCGGCACATTGATGCCGAATGGGTGGGGCGGCGCATATTGGCAGGATTGGTAACAGCCCTGACAATTGTGACAAAGGTTGGCGAGATAATCGAGGTCGCCATCGGAAAATTCGCGACGCATCTCCATTGCTGGAAACACAGCGCAATAGCCTTCGCAATAGCGGCATGCGTTACACACTTCCATCGCGCGGCGCGCTTCATCGCGCAAATTATCTTCCGCCAGATCAACCAGATTAATTGAGGACACTTCGTGCTGCCTCCCGTCCTGCGATGCGACCGAAAACCGTTCCGATCGACATGCCAAAGCCCGCCAGATAACCCTTACTCAAAATATTACCGGCCATGATCTCGCCCGATGCATAGAGGTTCGCTGTGGGCTCATTGTTGGCCATTAACACCCGCGCGCGGTCATCCACCTTCACGCCAAGATAGGTGAAGGTGATGCCCGGCCGCAGCGGATAAGCAAGGAAAGGCGCGGTGTCGATTTTCTGCGCCCAGTTTGTCTTGGGCGGCGTTATCCCGGTGGTGGTGCAGCCATCAAGTTTTGATGAATCGAAGACGCCGGGTTGCACGGCCGCGTTGTACTCGCTGATGGTCTTTTCAACCTTGTCCGGATCAAGCCCCAGCAGACTTGCGAGTTCTCTGATCGAGTCTGCCCGGTAGGCGGGGAAGACCGACGGCATGAACAGCTTCTCAGCTTTTGAGTCGACGATTGAATAACCGATCTGGTCAGGTTGTTGCGCAATGAGGCGACCCCAGATCGCGTAGCGTTTGGGCCATACATCTTCGCCCTCGTCGTAGAAGCGATCACCGTTCTGGTTGAGCATGACCGAGAACGGTACGGAGTCGAGTCGTGATGCGATTCCGCCGTCAAACTTTGGCGCGCGCGCGTCGATGCCAATCGCGTGACACTGCGTGGGATCGCCAATTTGATGCACGCCCTGATCGAGCAGGCTTCGCAACACACGGCCCTTTGCGTAGGGCGTGCCGCGGATGAGAAAGTTTTCAGCCGGGGCGCCCCAGTATTCCTTCAGCCATTCAATGTTGGCCTGAAAACCGCCACTCGACGCGACGACAGCCTTTGCGCGAACTGTTGCGGGGAAACCCTTGTTGACGATCTTGACTTCACGCACAAAGCCATCGTCGATGATGAGGTCCGTCGCCTCGGTATCGTAGAGAACCTCAACGCCGATCCGCTCGGCATGATTGAAGAGCGCATTGACCAGCGACTTGCCGCCGCCAAGGAAGAACGCGTTGGTGCGCGACAAATTAAGCGTGCCTGTCAACGATGGCTGGAAGCGCACGCCACGCTCCTCAAGCCAGGGAAGAGACCCTTCCGTCTCGCGGATCGTGATGCGCGCCAACTCTTCGTTGGTGTTATTGCCAGTGACGCGCTTGAGGTCGTCCCAATACTCATCCTCGAGATAGCTCTCGGTGAGAACGGACGTCGGCTCGGAATGCATGGCGCGCAGGTTACGCGTATGACGCGTATTGCCGCCGCGAAACGCCTTTGGCGCCCATTCGATGAGAAGCACCGACGCCCCAGCTTCGCGCGCAGTAATCGCAGCGCATAACGCCGCGTTACCGCCGCCGATGACAAGAACATCATAGAGTCGCGTGAGTGAGACCATTCAAATCGACCTTTCCCCCCGGGCGGACCGCGCAGGCGTTACAACGCCATCTTGTACGCAAGACCGCAAAGAACCGTATGGCGCACCTTTGCGCGGTGTCAAACGTACAGACGCATCTGGATGAGCGCGCAGTTTCATCAGACCTGCGCCTTCGGCGTGAGGATGACGCGATCCAGCGTCTTGCGTTGTTCGACCATGCGCATGGCCTGCGCAAATTGCGACAGCGGCATCTCCACAACGGGACCGGGATCGATGAGCCCGCGCTCATACATTGAAAACACGTCGCGATAGCAATCCTGCAGCATGTCCGGGCGACGCTTGCGGTAGTCGCTGATCTGCAGGCCGCTCACCTCCATGTTCTTCAACATGAGGTAATTGACCTTGAGCGTGGGAATGCGCCCCGCCGCGAAGCCCACGATCACAACACGCCCACGCCAGGCCACGGCGCGAATTGCCGCATCGAACAAATCACCGCCGAGCATGTCGATCACGACGTCGGCGCCGCGTCCATCTGTCAGGTCTGAAACTTCCTTGCGCAGATTTTCGCGCAGGTCTTCCGCCGCGAGATTTACGACGCCGTCTGCGCCGCCTGCATATGCGGCCTGCGCACGCGATGGCGAGGAGATCGCAGCAATCACGCGCGCGCCCATCGCCTTGCCCAGCTGCATGCAAGCGCGGCCTACAGCGCCTGTAGAGCCCAGCACAAGAAGCGTTTCGCCCTTTTGCAATCGGCCCCTGTCGGTCAACGCAAAATAGGCGGTGTCATAAGCCAGCGAGAGCGCGCCGGCTTTCGAGAACGAGAGCGAGTCAGGAATGCGATAACAATCTTTCGCGGCGACTTTCGAATATTCCGCGTAGCCGCCGATTTCCGCCATGGCGAGGACCCGGTCGCCAACCTTGAAGTCAGCGACAGCCGCGCCCGTTTCAACGACAACGCCTGCGGGACCCTTGCCGGGTGTGAAAGGCAATGGCGGGGAGAACTGGTATTTTCCTGCAACGACGACAAGATCAACATAATTGACGGGCGCTGCATGAACCTCCACCACAACGTCATTGGGGCCCGCCGACGGTCGCGCAACCTCCGCAACGCGGGCGTCTTCAAATGGGCCAAACTGATCGAACACCACCGCGCGCATGATGTGCCTCACTTTGCCTGCGCGAGCAGCGCGCTGAACACAGCGCGGCCCACGGCCACCAGCTTGCCTGATGGATCAGTAATCTCAACATCGGCCCGGCCAATGGAGCGGCCAAGGCGCAGCAGTTTGCCCTTGGCGACAAGATCGCCGCGCGCAGGCGCCAGATAATCAATACGCAGATCAATTGTGGGCGCAAAATCGCCCAGGCGCACCGCCACAGCTGCATGGGCTGCGATGTCGCACAGAGCCGCGATGACGCCACCATGCCAATCGTCGCTGTCGTGGGCGCGGCGAAACTCCGGCTTGGCCCGAAACAGCACTCTAACTTCGCCAGCGGCTTCATCAACGCTCACGGGATCGGGTTGAAGAAAAGCGTGATACGGCGCCCGCGCCATCTCCACTTTCAAACGCTTAAGGAGTGCTTGCGACATCACGTGCCCTCCTTGAAACGAACCGGCTGGGGCGTTACTTCGCCATCTGCAATGGCGCGCACAAGTTCGCGCTTGAGGATCTTGCCGCTGGCGGTTAACGGGAGATCCTCCATGGCAAGATAATATTCTGGCATGTCGAACTTCGACAGCCCACTTGCATCAAGATGGGCCAGCACAGCGTCAGCTTCCAGCGCCTGCCCAGGGCGAAAAGCCACTGCGAGACAAACCTTCTCGCCCAGCCGTTCATCTGGCACGGGCACGGCGGCCGCGCGCATGATGGACGCGTGGCGCAGCGTGAGGCCTTCGATCTTCGCAGGAAAGATGTTGTGTCCGCCGCGAATGATGATGTCCTTTTTGCGGCCCGTGACGCGCAGACAATTGTCATCGTCAATCAAGCCCAGATCACCTGTGATGAACCAGCCGCTAGCGTTAAAACTGCTTTCCGTCGAGCCCTGATCATCAAAGTAGCCAAGCATCAAGCTTGCGCCGCGTCCGCAAATTTGTCCCGCCTCGCCAGGCACGGCCGCCTGATCGGGATTTTCAGTTTGGAAAATCTTGATCTCATATGAAGCGCAGACGCGGCCGGACGTTTCGCAGATGGTTGCGGCGTCATCCTCTGGCAATGTGTAATGATGCGAGCCTGCCTCCGTCATGCCAAAGCCGCTCTGCGGCTTCACGCCGTGTTCAAGCAGACCGGCTGCGATGCTCGGCGGCACGGACGCGCCGGAAATGCGAAAGCCCTTCACGCGACCAAGGCTCGACATGCTGCGGCGCCGCAGCTCTGCAAGCATGTCGATTGCGTGCGTGGGCACGCCGATGACGAAGCTGGCGTTTGTTTCCACGATACGATCAACAAGGCTGGCTCCGCGGCCAAGATCATGCACCACAAACTCACCACCTCGCGCCAGCGTCATCACCAGAGCGCCAAAACCCAGATTATGACTGAGCGGGCTCATGGAATACGTCACGCCATCAGCGCCCAAGCTCCAGTCCTTCGACATGGCGAGCGCGTTGGCAAGCAGCGTGTTGTCCGAGTGCATTACACCTTTGGGTTCACCAGTCGTGCCTGATGTGAATGCAAGATAGACGATCGTGTCTGGATCATCCGCGCGGGAGCATGAGCCTGCGTCCAGCGGCAAGGCGTCGCCTTCGAGATCATAGACAGCGCGCAAAGACGTGATGCCCTTGCAGGCGTCAAAAATGTTGTTTCGCTTGCCGTCGGCGCCATAGCCTCCTTGCGCAAAAAGCACACTGGCGCGCATGCGCGTCAATAGCGCCGCGACATCGCCCACGGTGTGGTCGCGATGCAGTGACGGGCAGCACACATAACCATTGCGAGAACAAGCCAGAATAATGGCGGCGATTTCAACACGGCTAGGCAACCAAATAGCAACGCGCTCGCCCGCACGCACGCCGCGCGCGTGCAGGGCGGCGGCAAGCTCATCGGCGCGCGCGAGCAAGTGCGCATACGTCCATCGACGGGAGGCGTCGCGAATAGCGAAAGCCTCTGGCGCACGCTCGGCCTGCTTGCGAGCATGTTCATAAATACTGTCATCGCCCCAGTGTCCCTGACGGCGAAATTCCAGCGCCTGCTTGTAGCCGAGCAGCGTCAGGGTCGTATTCTTCATGCGTCAGATTCCATGCGTATGGCGGCTACATGCTGCATCCAGAGCGCCGCTCGCAGAAGCATAGAGTCTTCCCCCACAGGCGCAACAAACTGGATGCCGACCGGCATGCCGTTAGGCCCGCGATGCGCTGGCAAAGTGATGGAGGGAACGTGCAGGAGCGTCCATAATGCCTGAAACGACGGGTCTCCCGCGTAGTGCAGACCGACAGGGGCCTCGCCGTTGACGGCCGGCACCACCACTACATCGTATCGCCGCAAAATGGAATCGATCTCCAGGCGCGCCAAAGCGACTTGCCGCAGCGCATCGCGATAGTCCCTGTCAGATATGGCAATTCCGCTCGCCATCGTTTTCACGAGGCCGGGGCTGAGCTTGTCGCGGTGCGCTGTCCATTCCCACGCGAGCGAACGGGCGCGCTCGACATCGTTGATGATAGCGCGCGCCTTGGTGAGATCGGCAAAGTGCGGGGGCAATTCGAATTCTTCGACGGGCGCGCCAGCCGCCTCGATCTGTGCGACGACCTTGGCGACGCAATCACGCGTTTCGCTCTGCGCGAGGCTCCACATATAGGTGCGGCATAGCCCGACGCGCGGGGCTTTTTCGAGCGGCGCAAGAGTGGATGGAATTGCGCCGCGCAGCACGTGATCGCAATAGGCGGCGTCTTCGATGGTGCGTGAAAGCAGGCCGATGGTGTCGATGCATTCGGCGGCAAAACGCATCCCTTCGCGGTTGTAGCCGCCGAATGTCGGCTTGAACCCTACCAGGCCACAGAACGACGCAGGCCGCAGCACTGAACCACCCGTCTGCGTGCCAAGCGCAATGGGCGCCATGAAGTCGGCGACCGCTGCAGCAGAGCCGCTTGATGAGCCGCCGGGGGTGCGCGACGCGTCAAGGGGATTGGTCGTCACGTTGGGATGCGTGCCGGCAAATTCGCAGGTGATCGTCTTGCCCAGCACGACGGCGCCCGCGTTGCGCAGCATCGCGACGCAGGCGGCGTCGTTGCGCGATTGCCAGCCATCGTAAATGGGCGAGCCCATTTGCGTGGGATAATCGAACGTGTTGAGAACGTCCTTTACGGCCACGGGCACGCCGCGCATTGGCCCGCTCGTCGCGCCCTCGTCGCACGCGCGCGCCTGAGCAAGCGCATGATCCGCATCAAAAGCCGCCCATGCACGCACGGCGCCGTCGCGCGCCTCAGTGCGTTCAATCAACGCGCGCACAAGCTGCTGCGATGTGATCTGGCCGCGCGCAATGGCGTCCGCAGCCTCGACAACGGACAGCTTTTGAAGGTGCGCAGTGTCGAAGGGTTCGCTCACGCGCTCACCACTTTCCACGGAATTTTCTCGCCGCCGCGATAGATCAGCGCGCGCTCTTCGGGCCCATCGAAGAGAACTTCTTCGGGCGCCGTCCATGAGGTTTTTTCAAGTGTTATCGTATCGGAATTGGGCGGCAGTCCGTAATGCTTGGGCCCGTTGAGAGAGGCGAATTTCTCGAGATTCTCGAGCTTGTCGTCCTCATCAAAAATCTGCGCATAGGTTTCCATGCACACGGGAGAATTGAACAGGCCTGCGGAACCAATGACGCCGAGTTTGCGCGCCACCGGGTGCGGCGCAGAATCAGTGCCCAGAAAAAAGCAGGCTTCGCCCGATGTCGCGGCCTGACGGATGGCGATGCGGTCCTGCTCGGTCTTAATGACAGGCATGCAATACATATACGGGCGATTGCCCCATCCGAGCCAATCCGTGCGGTTGAGTTGCATGTGATAGGGCGTGACGCTGGCGCCAATTTGCGGCGCGGCGGAGCGGACATAATCAATGCCGATCTTCGATGAGATATGCTCGAAGACGATTTTTAATCCGGGGAATTTTTTCGCCATGGGAATGAGGCGTCGATCGATAAACACGGCCTCGCGATCAAACACATCAACTGTGGGATCAACTTCCTCGCAATGGATCAGCAGCAGCATGCCGATTTTTTCCATGCGCGCCAGCACACGCTCTATCTTCGCGTAATCAGCGACGCCAGCCGCCGAATTCGTCGTCGCGTTGGCGGGATAAAGCTTTACGGCCGTGAAGATACCCTCCCTGAAGCCACGTTCGACATCGTCGGGATCGGTATCATCGGTGAGATAGCAGGTGATTAGCGGCGTAAATTTTGTGTCGGTGGGCAAAACGGCCATTGCGCGCTGGCGATAGGCGGCTCCGTCTGCGGCAGTGAGCACGGGCGGCACGAGATTGGGCATGAGAATGGCGCGGCCAAAGACGCGCGCCGTAAATGGCAGCGAAGCCTTGAGCATGGCGCCATCGCGCACGTGAAGGTGCCAGTCGTCGGGTCGGGTGATCGTGATGCGTGTCGTCATGAGGAGCCTTCTCTCAAACTTTCGGCGCTCACGCGGAGCGTCCCTCCACGAATGCAATAATGTCGTGCGGCAAGATGGGCGTGCGAATAACGCGCGCGCCGAATGGCGAAAGAGCATCGTCCACCGCCGACGAGATCGCCGCTGTCATGGGAATGACGCCGGTTTCGCCAACTCCCTTGACGCCAAGTTCATTCAGCGGCGTAGGCGATTCCTGATGCAGGAGCTTGATGCGCGCGGGCGTCTCGGTCGACGTCACCAGCAGATATTCAGCCAGCGTCATCGACAGCGGCTGTGCGTTTTCGTCATACGACATCTGCTCAAAGAGCGCATTGCCGATGCCGTGAATGATCCCGCCGATGACCTGTCCTTCAACGATCTGCGGATGAATGATGCGTCCGCAATCATGCGAAAAGGTGATGTTCACGATATGCACCTGCCCGGTCGCAATATCGACCTCAACTTCAACGACCGCCGCGCCATTGGCGTAGGTCATGTCGTTGATGATGACGCGTTCGGTCGCCTCAAGGCCCGGCGAGACGCCGCCCGGCATGTAATAGCCCGGCAGGCCCGCAACAGCGCGCGAGATTTGGCCCAGCGACAGCGATCGTCCATCAGCGCCGCGCACGCGCACACGATCTCCTTCCAGCTCAAGCGCCTGCTCGCCGACATCAAGCATCGCGCTTGCAACTGTCATCGCCTTCTTGCGCACGGCGAGCGCGGCGGCGTGGGCTGAGGCGCCGGCCATCACGGCCTGTCGGCTGTTGAAGCCGCCCATGCCAAGCTCAATGGCCGCTGTGTCGCCTGTGGTGATGACAAGATTGTTCACGTCGCCGCCCAGCTGTTCGGCCACGACCTGAGCAATCATCGTCTTCGTGCTCTGGCCCATTGCGGCGGCGCCCGTGGCGACGTGAATGCGGCTGTTCTCCGCAACGCGTACGCTCACCGGTTCAAACGGTCCACGCCCCGTGCCTTCAACATAGTTTGCAAGGCCGATGCCGATGTAGCGGCCCTCTTTGAGCGCTTGCGCCTGACGGGCGGGAAAATCATCCCAGCCAGCGGCCTCAAGGGCTTGCGCCTGACTGCGCGGATAATTGCCGCTATCAAGCACAACCTGCATGCCGCCGCGCGTTTTCATCGGCGTGGCATAGGGCATTTTGTCAGCTGGCACGAGATTGCGGCGACGCACCTCCGCGCGATCGATATTAAGTTCGCGCGCCACCTTGTCTAGCAAACGCTCCATCACGAACACGGCTTGCGGCTGGCCTGCACCGCGAATGGGCGTTACGGGCGTCTTGTTAGTGAGCGCCAGCTTGATGTCGAGCTTTAACGCCGGCACGACATAAGCCAGCGTCAGCGCTGCGGCAGAGCCGTAAGGGACATTGACGCCGCGAGCTGTCCAGGCGCCATGATCATGCACGAGGTCGCCGCGCAGGCCAAGGATGCGCCCCTGCCCATCGACAGCGATTTCCATCGTCCAGATCTGATCGCGCTCTTGCGTGGTGGAGACGAAATGTTCGCGCCGGTCTTCAATCCATTTGACGGGCCGCTTGAGCAGCACCGCGGCCAGCGTGATGGCGACTTCTTCGGGATAAAAAACGAGCTTGGGGCCAAAGCCGCCGCCAACGTCTGGCGTCACCACGCGCAAACGGTTTTCATCAAGGCGTAGAATATCGAGCAGATAACGCTTTGCCGCATGGGGCGTCTGAGTGGAGCTCCAGACGGTGATCTTGTCGTCCAGCTCATCATAGGCGGCGATGACGCCGCGCCCCTCCAGGCTGTGCGCGACGCCGCGATGCTGCGACAGTGTTTCCTTGAACACGTGCGCTGCATTTGCGAACGCAGCATTCGTATCGCCGTAGTTGAAGTCAAATTGCGCGCACAGATTATGCCGCGAGGCCGCGTGGGCAGTGGGGGCGCCGGGCTCGAGCGCGGCGACACAGTCAGACACGGCAGGCAATGGATCGTAATCGATCATCACCATCGAGGCCGCGTCTTCTGCGACATACCGGTCGCATGCAACAATCATCGCGATGGGCTCGCCGACATGGACAACTTCATCCTCAACGAGGATCGGGCGGTCCAGTTCTTGCCGGAAGGCGGGGCTGGGCAGCGCCACGCGCAGCTTGTTTTCTGTGACGTGGGGTAGAATATCCGCTGCAGTCCAAATGGCGATGACGCCGGGCAAGGCGCGCGCAGCGTCGCAATCTATGGAGAGAATTTTAGCGTGCGCAAACGAGCTGCGAACAAACGCGACATGGACCATGCCGGGCAGCGCTATGTCGTCGACGAAACGACCCTTGCCGCGCAACAACGGCGGATCTTCCAGCCGCGCGATGCTTTGCCCGAAGACGCTTGCCATGAAACGCGATCCTCCTCTGGCCTGCTTGCCATCCAGGCGGGATTTGAATGAGGTAGCAAAGGCCCGGAAGCTTGTCACGAATTTTGTTGCTCGTCACAATTTGTGGACAAATCCCTAAAATCGGACTAGCTTGCCAAGATACATCGCGGACGCTCCAATAGGTCCGGCAGGCGACCGCTTCTGCACATTTTTCATACCAGAGGAGACGTCGGTGGACGCTATCGTACGCAAGGCGCAAAGCCAGGATCTGCGAGACTGGATCAAGCAGATGGAGGCGGCCGGTGAATTGATTCACGTGAGCGGCGCCGACCGTGAAGCGGAAATCGGCGGCATCATCGACATCGCGATGCGTAAAATGGGACGCCCGTCGGTCCTGTTCGACAATGTGCCCGGCTACAAGCCCGGCTTCCGCGTTCTGTCGAACCTGCTCACCTCGGTGCGGCGCATTTCGTTGATGCTTGGCCTGCCCGCCAACACGTCCGAAGTCGACCTCGTGCGCTTCTGGCGCGACTATATGCGCGATGCGCCCACCATCGAGCCCAAGGTTGTGAACACCGGCGCTCTGCTCGAAAATTCATTTGAAGGCGATGACATCGACCTTCTCTCCATTCCCGCACCGCGCTGGCATGAGGGAGACGGCGGCTATTTCATCGGCACCGGCTGCATGGTCATCATGAAGGATCCCGAGTCCGGCTGGGTGAACTACGGCGCCTATCGCGTGCAGGCGCACGATAAAAAGACCGCCTCCGTGATGATCTCGAAGGGCAAGCACGGTGACATTCTGATGCGCAAGTATCATGACGCCGGCAAGCCCTGCCCCATCGCCGTCGTCGTCGGCGTGCATCCCGGCCTGTTCGCTGTCGCTGGCCTCGAAATCCCTTACGGCAAGAACGAGTTTGACGCAGCTGGCGGCCTGCTGGGCGACGCCGTGCGCGTTATCCACGGGCCTGTCACTGGCCTGCCCATTCCCGCTGAAGCGGAAATTGCTTTTGAAGGTTTTGTGCACAAGGACGATCTTGTGGATGAAGGCCCGCTCGGCGAGTGGACCGGCTATTACGCAGGCGGGCGCGCCATGCGCCCAGCCATCCGGATCGAGCGTCTGTGGCATCGCAACGACCCGATCCTCACGGGCGCGGTTCCCGGCATCCCGCCCAACGATGACACGTTCTATCGCGGCACAGCGCGCGCTGGCGTGGTGTGGCACGAGCTTGAGGCCGCTGGCGTGCCTGGCGTCAAGGGCGTGTGGTCGCACGAGGCGGGCGGCAGCCGCATGTGGCTCACGGTTTCCATCAAGCAGATGTATGCCGGCCATTCCAAACAAGCGGGTCTCATCGCATCTCAATGCCACGCAGGCGCCTACGCCAACCGCGTCGTCGTCGTCGTGGACGATGATATCGACCCCGCCGACATGGACAAGGTTGTCTGGTCGATCTGCACGCGCTGCGACCCGCGCGACGATGTGCAGATCCTCAACGGCTGCTGGAGCACGCATCTTGATCCGATGTCGTACCCCTCCGACAAGCACAACATGAACTCGCGCATGGTCATCGACGCGTGCACGCCGTGGAACCGTATGGACACCTGGCCAGAAGTGGTGAAGAACAGCGACAAGCTCGAAAAGCAGGTTCGCGACAAGTTCAGCTCGTTCCTGCCGCCCGAATGGTGATCTGACGCAATCCTTGTGCTGTTCGGCGCGGTAAATCGACATGGCTTTTCGTTTTGATGAAATCGGAAACAGGCTCCGGGCCTATCGCATGGGCTCGGGCCTGAGCGCGGACGAGATCGCCAAACAGCTTGGCATCTCGCGCACGGCGCTCTACCGGTTTGAAAAAGGCGAACTCGCCAAGATCGAGACGCTCGACAAGCTCGCCGAGCTGCTCGGCGTCTCCATTCCCACGCTTCTGGGCGTAGGTATCGAATACATCCCCTCCGCCGTCAGCTATTTCGAGCGCGTGCGGCAAATTGAAGAAACGGCGGAGCACATTGTTGTGCTCGCCGGGCCCATCTCTTTCTTGCTGGCCTCGGACTCCTTCTTGCCAACGCTGCAAGAGGTGCTGACTGAGAACATCAGCAAGAATGCGCCCGAACGCTCAAAGGCGATGGGCGACATCCCAAAGATCATCGACATTCTGCAGGCGCGCAAACGCTGCTATCGCGAGCGCACACCCCATGTCGTGAACCTGATTTCCGCCTTTGAAATCGAGCGCTTTCTCAACCATGGCTTCATTGGTCGCGCGGGCTTGAGCGAATCCGTTCTCGGCAAGCGCAAGGCGCTTGCGCGTCGCGAGATTCAGCATTTCGCCAATCTCATCGAAGAGCAGCCGATGGGCGTGCAAGTCGGCATCGTCCTCGATACGTTGCCGCACACTGGCTTCCAGCTCATCCGTCAGCCGGACAGGCGCTGCCTGGTGCTCAGCCCGTTTCGTCTTGGCGGCGAACCCAACGTCAGCGTCGGCGTTGCGATGATTACATCAGCGCCCGACGCCATTGCGCTGCATGAAAAGTCCGTCACGGAAATGTGGTCGCGCGCCCTGAAGGGGCCTGCTGCGCTTGCCTGCATCCGCCATCTGCTCGACAACGCAAGCGCTGGCAAGCGTGTGGATGTCGAGGACTTCAGCAAGTTTCTCTCGGCGCGCCAGAAAGTGCGCAGCGCCTGACCGTCATGTCAGAACGCCTTCGGCCCGCATGGCGCGCAAGGTCTGCGTCTTCCACAATTCCCACGGACGCCCCACGCCAAGCAGATTCACCGCGTCCGCAAGCTCGCCCTCGCGCGCGCTCAGCGGCTTCATGCGTCCGCCCAAAAGCTTTGCATTCAGTTGAAGCTTGGCGTTCACCTCGGTGTAGACCGCGCGCATGACCGCGTGCTGAAGGCTGGGCCCGACAGCGACGGAGCCGTGGCCGCGCATGAGGCAGATGCTCTTGTCGCCAAGCGTGCGCGCGAGGGAGGCGCCCTTCATGCGATCGCTGATCAGCATGTCGGTTTCGCCGAACTCGTCCTCAATATCGAACACAGGCGCGCCCGCCGCGACATGGGCGGCGGTGTGGAACATGGCCTGCATCGGCTGTTCCACCACTGTGAAAGGCACAACCGACAACGAATGGCTGTGCACGATGGCGTTCACATCCGGCCGCGTCTTGTAAATTTCGCCGTGGATGAAGCGCTCCAGAAAGAGCGGCTTCGTGTTGCCGGCGCACCCGTTGGATTCCAGATCAAGTTCAACCACATCGTCGCTTGTTGCGAGCGCAGGCGGCATGGAGCGCGTCATCAGGAAACGATCCGGGGCGTGGGGATGACGCACCGAAAGATGGCCATAAGCGTCGAACACGTCTTCGGTTGCGCAGATGCGGCTGCCGATGGCGATGTCGAGTTTCAGTGAGGGATCGATGGCGCCGCCGGACACCGGGCCATGGGACGCGCTTGATGAAGCGGGCGTTGCGAACTGCGCGCGGTGACATGGACAGAAAGAAATGCGCATCAGGCTCGCCTTGCGTCAGAATGAACGATGAAGCGGGCGACTGCCCGCTATCATCATGATAGCGTATTTTTATTCCGCCGCCTTCTTCGCCTTGGCGACCATCTCCGGCGGCACTGCGTAAATGCGCGCGGCGATGCCTTCAGCCTCAGCGCCGCTGATGGGGTAAACCGGCATCAACGATTTGCCCGCCTCCGCAAGATAGTCCTTGTCCTTCATCGTCGCGTCGAAGGCTGTGCGCAGAGCTTCGACGCGATCGGCGGGCACCTTTGGCGAGACGATGTAAGGGCGCGCCAACTCGCCTGCCGCCGTCAGCACGTCGAGTATGGTTTTCTGTTCATCAGTCTTCGCGAACGCGCCGATGTAGGGCAAATCCTTTGGCATGTCTGGCGAGCGCCCCGTTGTGAAGAGCACGAACGGCACGATCTTCTTGTCGCGAATCCAGTCCTCGGGAATGCTACTCCATGAGTTGCAATCGGCGTGCAGCTCGCCGCGCTCCAGCGCAAGACGTGTTTCGGCGCTGCCAGGATAGCCAAGAATCTGACGCACCTTCAGCCCAAACACATTGCGCAGAATGGCGCCGTTGATGTAGACGCTCGTGCCCGGCCCCGTTGTACCGAAAACAACCTCGTTGCGCTTGGCGACATCGTCCCAGGTCTTCATTCCCGTTTCGTGCCACGTGTAGCAGACACGAAAATCGCGCGTAATAGATCCGATCCAGCGATATTGCGTGAAGTTGACACTGGTCTTTTCAGGATGCGTCAGCGACTCGGTAATGAGGCCGTAGTTGAATGTGACGATGTTTGTGCCATCAGCTGGAAACGACGCATCGAGACGCTTTACCGCCGTCAGGCTTCCGGCGCCGGGCGCGTTCTGCACAACAACGTTTGGCCGTCCGGGAATATGCTTGTCAAAGTGCCGCGCGAAGACGCGGGCATATTGATCGTATCCGCCGCCCGCCGTGAAGCCGACGACCAGATTGACGTTCTTGCCCTTGAAGAATTCGGCCGGCGCCTGGCTCAACGCTGCAGAAAAAGTCGATGCAGATACAACAGACGCAAGCGCCAGCGATCGCAGCCATGTGTCACGCATGATGTCACCTCGTCAGCGCCCGCATGACCGCGAGGCGCATTGTATGGAATCAAAACTTTATCGTGCACAGCGAAGAGTAGCCTTCTGACCACTTTTGAAAAACTACGCCAATTTTGGGACACCAGCAAGATTTTAAGTTACGCACATTGAGATCCATTTTTGCATCTGCAGGATGCAAATTGCCCAAGCGTGATGCGCCTTTTGCGAATCTGGAAATGTCGCGAGTTCGCGAAAAAAAAGGCCCCGCATCTGAACTGCGGGGCCTCCAATTAATACCGGCTTGCCTTGTTATGCGCGGACGCGCGCATCCTCGATCATTTCCCACACACGCGAGGGCGTGAGCGGCAACGTCTTCGGCTGCACACCAAACGAAGACAGCGCATTGGCCACAGCGTTCGTAACAACGCCGCCGACAGGAATGATGCCGCCTTCGCCAGCGCCCTTGGCGCCAAGCGGATTTGTGGGTGACGGAAATTGCTCCATCGAGACGCAGCGCACGACGGGGTAATCGCTCGCAGTCGGGATGAGATAGTCGGCAAGAGAACCAACGAGCAATTGGCCTTCGTCGTTGTAGATCAGCTCTTCGGTGAACACGCTGCCAAAGCCCTGCACGGCGGCGCCCATCACCTGACCATGCAACGTCATTGAATTGATGATGCGCCCAACATCGTCAACCACGACGTAATCGACAACATCGACATGGCCGGTGCCGGGGTCCACCGCAACGTGGGCGAAGGCGGAGCCGTACGTGTATGTCGGGGTCTGGTTCTTGAAGCTGCCGTCAACTTCAAGATGATCGGACGCAACTTCCGCCAACGGCACTGAGCGGCCGTCCGCCAGGCGCGCAACGCCTTCAGCAATCGTGATCGCATCGGGCTCGACGCCAAGCCTCTTTGCGGCCGAGATACGGAACAGCGCCAGCAGTTTCTTGCACGCGTCGATAACAGCAGAGCCGCCCATTACAGTGGCGCGCGATCCGTAAGAGCCCCAGCCTTGCTTGAGAAGGTTGGTCGAGCCATGGAACACAGTGATGCGCTCCATGGGGATTTCGAGATAGTCCGCTGCGATCTGCGCAAGGATTGTTTCGATACCCTGCCCGATGCCCGACGAGCCGGCGAAGAGCGAGATGTCGCCGTTCTTCTCCAGCACCATGCGGGCGTTTTCCTGCGGTCCCGATGCGCCGCCTTCAATGAAGCAGCCGATTGCGACGCCGTGATAACGGCCGTCAATCAGTTTGCCCTGCAGCTTGGACTTCTCCGCCCAGTTGGCTTCCTGCACGCAGGCGTCAAAGCAGACGCGATAATCGCCCGAGTCGCATTGCGTGTCGGCGCGCCCGTCGCTCGGCAGCACCGTGGCGAGTGAATAAGGCATTTCTTCGTGCGTCAGCAAATTGCGCCGGCGAATTTCAAGCCTGTCGACGCCAAGGCCCGCAGCGGCCTGATCGATCAAGCGTTCGATAAAGAAATTGCCTTCATAGCGACCGGGCCCACGATACGTGCCTGCGGGCGTCTTGTTCGTCACGCATGCGTAAGCTGCAATGTGAATTGCAGGCATACGATACGGGCCAGACATGAATTGCGCGGCGTTGCGCACCGGCGTCATGCCGTTGGGGCGCACATAAGCGCCGATGTTGAGAAACAGGTCACCGCGCATACCCAGCATCACGCCGTCCTTGCTGAACGCAAGTTCGACATCGCAGGACGCTTCGCGCGAATGGCCAATGGCCATGAGATGTTCGCGGCGATCTTCAATCCACTTCACAGGCCGGTCGAACTTGCGCGCGCCAAACGCGACGAGAAAATCTTCCGGATAGAATTCGCCGCGTGCGCCAAAACCGCCGCCGACATCGAGTTCGATGTAATCGACAGCCGTTTCCGGCAGGTTCATCATTGCGGCCATGGTCGAGCGGTTGAAGAACGGCAGTTTGGCGGCGCCAGAAACGGTGAGCTTGCCGTTCTTGGCGTCCCACTCGGCCAGAAGCCCGCGCGTCTCCATGGGCAACGCAGTCTGGCGCTGCGTTGAAAGCTGATCGCGAATAATAAAGTCCGCGGCCGCGAACGCTGCGTCCACATCGCCCTTGTCGGCGTTGAAGATGGAGGCGAGGTTCGAGCCGGTGACGTCGAACAGGAGCGACTTGTCCGCCATCGCGCTCTTGCAGTCGATGATGACTGGCAATTGCTCGATATCTGCGGTCACGCCCTGCAGCGCGTCTTCAGCCAGCTCGGGCGAGTCCGCAAGGATCATCGCAATCGGTTCGCCAAAATAGCGCACCTTGTCGCGCGCTATGATGGGTTGCGCGTAGGGGCCAATGGTCGGGTTGGGGCGACGGAACGGAATCGTCGGAATGTCGCCTTCGATGTCAGCGGCGGTGATGACCGCGCGAACGCCCGGCATGGCGAGCGCCTTGGAAACATCGATGGAACGGATGACGCCATGCGCAATCTGGCTGCGCACGAACGCGGCGTGCCACTGGCCTTCGCGCGATATGTCGTCGAGGTATTTTCCCTCACCGCGCAGGAAGCGATAATCCTCGACGCGCTCGATATGGGCGCCGATGTATGTGTTGCTCGTGTGAGCGCCGTGATGCGGTTTCATTCTTTGTCACCCCGGCTCTGCTGATAGGACGCGCGCGCATCCATCGCCGCTTCGACAATTGTGATGTAGCCCGTGCAGCGACAGAGATTGCCGGAGATCACGTCGCGGATGCGGTCTTCATCGGCGTTCGGCTCTTCGCTGAGCAGCGCATGAATCGTGGTCAGCATGCCCGGCGTGCAGAAGCCGCATTGCAGCGCGTGATGCGTCTTGAACGCAGTCTGCAGCGGCGAAAGCCCCTCTTCTGGCGAGAGGCCTTCAACCGTCGTTACTTTTGCGCCATTGGCTTGCACTGCAAGCATGAGGCACGAGCGCACGGCGTCGCCATTCACGATCACGGTGCAAGCGCCACAAACGCCATGCTCACAGCCCACATGCGTGCCTGTGAGATGCAGTTCGTGACGCAGGCAGTCTGCCAGCGTCGTGCGTGGGGAAACGTCAACGGAAACGGACTTGCCGTTCACCTCAAAGCGGACGGACATGTTACCTCGCTGTGCGGGCGGCGGCGCGCGTGAGCGCACGGCCAAGGAGTGTGCCGACGAGCGCCTTGCGATAACGTGCGCTCGCGTGAATGTCGCCAGCCGGATCGACCTCTGCCGATGCGGCGGCGGAAGCAGCCTTGATCGCGTCCGCGTCCATGACGCGGCCTTCCATCGCAGCTTCGGCGGCTTTAAGGCGGATAGGCGTGTCAGCGATGGAGAGCGCCGAGACGCGCACGTTCTTGGCGCGGCCCTGGGCGTCAACATCGTAACAAGCCGCTACGCCCGCCAGCGCAAAGTCGCCGCGGCGGCGCGCGAACTCTTCGAAGGCGTAAGCGCGCGCCGCGGGCCAGGCGGGGAAGCGTACAGCGACGATGATCTCGTCATGAGACAGCGACGTCGACAACGAACCGGTGAAGAGATCGCCAGCCGCGATATCACGTTTGCCCTTGGCGCCAACGACTTCGATGACAGCGTCCAGCGCCAGCGCCACGGCGGGCATTTCCGATGCGGGGTCGGCATGGGCGAGGCTGCCGCCAATCGTGCCGCGATTGCGCACCTGGTAATGGGCGACGTGCTCGATCGCTTCGGGCAGAAGCGGCAACACGACTTTCAATTGCGCGTTGTCGAGAATGTCGCGCCAGCGAACCATTGCGCCAATGCGCACGCCCGCAGCGCTAATTTCAATCCCGCGCAGATCGGGAATGTTACGAAGATCGACGAGCAAGCTGGGCTCGGCGAGGCGAAACGCCATGATTGGCAAGATGCTCTGTCCGCCGGACAGGGGACGGGCGTCGCCGTTGCCGGCCATCAGAAGCGCGACGGCTTCGGAGAGGCTGGCGGGCGCCTGGTAGTCGAATTGCGGAAGTTTCATTCTGTCTCGCGCCGTTCGAAGGAATTGAGCGGCGCGCGTGACGCGCCGCGGCGTCGTATCGAATTACACGCGGAAAACGTGACCGCGCTTGTGACCTTGCGAAACCGGCAGGAACAATTCTTCCAGCGGGATTTCGCGGCTGAGCAATCCCTGCTCGTGCGAAAAGCGCACAAGCATTTCGAGTTGGTAGCGATTCTTCTCGGTCAGGCCGTATTCCCACGGATCGGAACCCAGAATCTCTTCCTGCTCTTCCCATGCTTCGCGATACCACGCGAGCGGCGCGACGCGGGGATTTTCCATGCGCTTCATGCCGACGCTCTTTGCGGCGTTGAAGGCGTGGAAGAGATTAAGCGGCACCCAGGGATACTGCTCGACGATCTCTTTCTTGATGCCGACAACGTGCATGATCGGGAATATCTGCGTGCGCTTGTAGAAGTCGACCTCTTCCTGCTTGTAGTTGGGAAAGAGGCGGCCAACGCGGGGGTCCTTGTCCAGCAGCGGCTGGATGAGATCGGGATGAATAAGCGCGTCAATCTCGCCTTCGGCCAGCATTGTCTCAATAGACTTGTCGTCGGGAATACGCTGCAGGCGAAGCCCTTCCGGCTTTTTGAAGTCGATGGCTTCTTCAAGCTCGGTGTACCAGTCGATCGACTTGAACGGCACGCCGTATTGATGATCGAGCAAGCCGCGCAGCCAGAGAATCGCGCTCGATTGATATTGCTTCAGGCCAACCTTCTTGCCGATGAGATCCTTCGGCTCCTTGATGCCCTTCGTTGTGTTGATGAAGATGAAGCCGTGACGGAAGCGGCGATGCAGGAACACCGGAATGGCCTCGAACGGAAATCCCTTGTCCTTGGATGCGATGTAGGACGAGCAGGATACTTCCGCGATGTCGAAATCCTGGTTGCGCAGGAAGCGCCAATGGCGCGTTGTCGAATCCATCGCGGTGAGCACGTTCAGCTCAATGCCGTCTGGCGTGACGGTTCCGTCCTTCAGCGGCTTGGTGATTTCGTAGTCGCCAACCGCGAGGGTGAGTTTGAGCTTGCTCATCCGTTTTGATCCTCCCTCAGCCGACAGTCGCCGGCGCGTGTCCGAAGCATGCGCAGGCTATGCGCGCCAATCCATCTTCTTTTTTTGGACATACTCCAGAAATGGTACGCTCGCAACCGGCATGGCGCGCCGAGAAGATGCGCAGCCAGCGCACATGATTCAGGCGCCTCCGATTCATTATTTAATATTTCAGAGGCTTATGACGAGATGCGTCGCATTTTGTTTAGCGTTGACGCAGGCGTCCGGGCGTGGTCCAATTTTGTTACAAATGGCGCGTGCGCTGAGTGCCTTCCACATCAACCTTGGGAAAGGTTCAGTGATGCTGACGAAGAGCCTGACGATTACAGCGATGACTGCTTCACTCGCGGGGGCGACCGCCCTGCCCCACGCAGCTCTGGCGCAAGTTTTTTATGAGGGCAAGACTGTCCGCATCGTGGTCGGCAGCGACGCCGGGGGCGGCTTCGACACATTCGCGCGGCTGTTTGCAAGACACCTGGATCGCTTCGTACCTGGCGCTCCCAATTTCGTGGTGCAGAACATGCCCGGCGCCGGTAGCGGCAACGCGGCTGCCTACGTGGCGCACTCGGCGGCCAAAGACGGCACGGTCATCGCTGCGTTGAATCCCGGCGGGCTGATCGCGCCGCTCTTTGCGGGACGCGGCGCAAAGTTTGATGCGGCGAAACTGCAATATCTCGCCAGCGCAGACACCACTGCGCGCGTCTGTTTCACGATGAAGAACAGTCCGATCAAGACCGCGAAAGACGCGCAGACCAACGAGGTCATCATCGGCGCGGGGGCGGTTGGCTCGTCTTCCTTTGATTACGCCTACATGCACCAGCGGCTGAACAACATGAAGTTCAAGATCGTCGCTGGCTACAAGGGCATGGCGGACATTTTGCTCGCGCTTGAGCGTGGCGAGGTGCAGGGCATTTGCGGTTACGACTGGACCGGCCTGAAAGCGGTGCGGCCGCAATTTGTGGCCGCCGGCGCGTTCAACTATTTGCTGCAGGTGCCTGTTGAGCCTGTAGCCGATCTGGACGACCTCAAGATCCCCAAAGCGGCCGACCTGACCACCTCGGCTGAAGACAAGGCGGCGCTCGAGTTGCTGGCCGGACAGCAATTGTTTGGCCGCCCCTACGCAGTTGCGCCAGAGGTTCCCGCTGACAAGGTCGCGCTTCTCCGCAAGGCTTTTGCTGACGTGATGAAGGACAAGACGCTTCTCGATGAGGTCGAAAAGCTGAAGCTCACGGTGGCCTACGCGCCGGGCGATGAGGTGCAGGCGCTCATTCAGAAAATGTATGCGTCACCGGCTGCAGTGATAGAGCGGGCGAAAGACGCCATAAGGCCCTGATAAATGCAGGCCCTCAAATTGGAAAAAGCCCCGGGGTTTTCACCCGGAGCTTCCCAAACGCTCATCAATCTCCGCCAGTACATCCGTGGTCGAACAATCAAGAGCGTCGCGGTCGCTATGGCTTACGGGGGGGCAACGCCACCGCGACCGGATGAAGCGTATGTGGGAGGCGCCTCATCAACCTGCAAGAGGCGCCGGCAGATTTTCTATTATATCTGTCAAGCTTACTCAGCGTCAGGCTGCTTTTCGGGCGCGGCGGCCGCGAACGCCGGATGGGCCAGACATGCAGCTTCTGCTTCCAGAATGCGCTTGAACCCGCTCACGTCAGCGCCAAAGCGTCGGGCGTTAACCAATTGCGGAACGAGACAAATGTCTGCAAGCGTGGGCTCGGCCCCAAAGCAGAACGGGCCCTTTTCTTTTGCAAGCATGAGCTCGCAGGCCGCCAGGCCGTCGTAGTTTGTTTCTTTCGCCCATTGATTGGCCTTCGCTTCATCAAGGCCGTAAGCCTTGAGCTTGTTCAGCACGCCCAAATTTTGAACGGGATGAACATCGCACGCGATGGCGAGCGCGAAGGCGCGCACGCGCGCGCGCTGCAGCGGATCTTTTGGCAGGAACGACGGCGTGGGGTGCGTCTCGTCCAGCCATTCAAGAATCGCGATGGATTGCGTGAGCGCCTCGCCGGAATCGGTGAAGAGCGTGGGCACAAGACCCTGCGGATTGACCGCCAGATAGTCCGCCGCCTTGTGCTCATTCTTGCGCAGGTGGCGAAACGCATGTTCAGCAGTGAGGCCCTTAAGGTTGAGCCCTATGCGCACACGATAAGACGCGCCGCTCCTGAAAAAGCCGATCAGCTTCATAATCTTTTCCATCCTTCGATGTGTTGTGCGCGTTCGCGAGAACGACGCAGAATAGTTGCGCGCCCGTGCGGGTCAAACGGCGTTAATGGGTGCGTTTCGTCTCAAGCGCGTTAATCATTGTCCGGCGTTTTGGCGCCACGAGCAAGCCTGCCACAAGGCACGCGACGCCCGCCGCCGCAAATGTCCAGCGCAGGCCCACGAATTCGGCCATGACGCCAAACCCAAGCGCCCCAACGGCCGGCAGCCCGCGAAAAATCAGCGTATAAAGGCTCATCACGCGGCCGCGCAAGGAATCGTCGACCGCAGACTGGACGAGCGCCTGCACGCTGGTGGACAGCGTATTGAGCGCATAGCCTGACAAGGCTGCAAAGCTGAGGCCGATCCAGAGCGTGGTCGTGGAGACCAGTCCCACAAGCGACAGGCCCGACAGCGCGCCGCCGATGAAACACATATTGGTCAAGCCGCTCGTGCGCCCGTGAATAGCGATCCACAAGGCGCTCACCATCGCGCCAACGCCCATCGCGGATGTGAGCCAGGCGAGACCGGACGCGCCGGCGCCGTAGATCTGTCCCGAAAAGGCGGGAAGCATGTCTTGCAAAGGCCGCACAAAAACAGAGGCGACAGTCAGCATGATCATCAACGGCCAGATGCCGGCATGGGTGCGCACATACGTAATCGACTCACCAACGTCGCGCAGCAGGTTGCGGGAGCGGTGGTGCGTCCCGACTCGCTCAGGCTGCGTCATCATGTGCATCATCGACGCGAAGATGAACGTGCCTATCGCGTGAGCGACGAATGTTCCCAAAACGCCCCAAAAAGGGATTGTCAGCGCTGCGATCGCCGGGCCCACGAAGCGGCTTGCCTGAAACGACGCCGAATCGAGCGAAATTGCTGTGGGCACGAGTTCACGCGGGACGGTGAGCGGCACAAGAGCATGACGCCCTGCAGTTGAATACGCGTGGACCGCGCCCAGCAACAGCGTCATGACCAAAAGCACTTCGATCGTCAACAAGCCGACGGCCATCAATCCCACAAGCAGCGCCGCCTGCACAAACTGCAGCCATTGCGTAATGCGCACCATCGTCAGCGCCGACATGCGATCCGTCACCGCGCCTGCAAAGGGCGAGAGGATCAGGATCGGCACAAGATCTGCGGCGGCGATAACGCCAAGCCAAACAGTGGAATGGGTTAATTCCCAAGCCAGCCAGCCGATGCCCACCCGTTGCATCCAGGAGGAGACAGCCGCCGGAGCGAGACCCACCATGAACACCGTATAATTGCGATGCCGCCAGACGGCCCTTACACGGCTTGAATGCTGATTATTTTGAGGTGAGTTCATGCGCGCTCGCAGGACCGCGCTCAGGCAGATGGCGCTGTTGAACGTCAATACCCGTTGATGCCCGCAAAGAGCAACAGGAACCTCTGTCTGACGAGTGCGCTGATAACGGTCCTTGCGCGTGTCACGAAGACCCGCTCAACTCGGGCGCCGATTCAGCAGATCCCGAAACGACCAACCCATGCAGCCGATTTTAACCCTGACGTTAAACCCAGCCATCGACAGCGCCAGCGAAGCCGACGAGGTGCGTCCCATCCACAAGGTGCGCACCCGCAACGAACGATTCGATCCGGGCGGCGGCGGCATTAACGTGAGCCGCGTCGTGCGCGAGCTGGGTGGCGACACGCTGGCGGTTTATCTGGCTGGCGGCGCGACGGGCCCAGTTTTCGACGCTCTGATCGAAACGCGGAAAGTGCCGCGTCTGCGGGTGGACATCGAGGGCCACACCCGCATCAGCCAGACGGTTTTTGAAACATCCAGCGGGCGCGAGTTTCGCTTTGTGCCGGAGGGGCCATTGGTCAATCAGCAGGAATGCGAGCGCCTGCTCGATACGCTTCGCAGCGTTGAATTTGATTGGCTCGTGGCGAGCGGCAGCCTGCCGCGCGGGGCTCCGACCGACTTCTACACGCAGGTTGCGGACGTTGCGCGTGCGCGCGGCGCAATGTGCGTCATTGATTCATCGGGTGAAGCCCTGAAACAGGCTGTGGCTGGCGGCGGCCTGCATTTTGTGAAGCCGAGCCTTGGAGAGTTTGAGAATCTGGTCGGCGCCAAGCTGGCCGATCACGCCTCTCAGGAAAGAGCGGCGACTGAGATTGTGGCCAGCGGCAAGGTCGCGATGATCTGCCTGACGCTCGGCCACGAGGGCGCGCTGCTGGTGGATGCGGACGGGCCGTTCCGCATGCCCGCCTTGCCTGTCGAAGCCAAGAGCGCGGTGGGCGCTGGCGACAGTTTCGTCGCTGCGATGACGCTAGCGCTCGCACGCGGACTGCCAACGCGCGAGGCGTTCCTGCATGGCGTGGCGGCAGGCACGGCTGCAGTTCTCACGCCGGGCACGGAATTGTGCAAACGTGAGGACGTCGACCGCATGGTCATCGAGGCTACGCGCATAGCCCGGAAGCTGGGCGCATTGTCGTGATCGCCATCTAGCTATGGGAACCGGCGGTCAGCAGCCACCGACCTGTGCTGCAGGGATCAAAGTTCAATTGTCGTCGCGAGCCATGCCACGGACAAGGCGACGCCGATCAGGACAGTCGCCAAAGCAATGAAGTCGTCACTGCGGATCATGGTAGCCTTCTTGTCGTACGTTTAATGTACGAAGCAAGACCTATTCCAGATCAGCCTTGTCTGTGACTTGCGAGATGGTTGGGCGCCGCGCCCGGCTCTCAGGCTGATTTCATGACCCGCTCCAGAACCTCCGGCGGCGAGGCTGCGGCCTTGCGCAGGAGGTCCACGACCTCCTCGCCGCTCAGAGGGTCGATCTCAAGGCGCATTTTCGCGGCTTCCGCCAGGAAATCGGCATCTCGCATCGTGGCCATGAATGCGGCGCGCAAGACCATGTTGCGCTCGGGCGCGACGCCGGGTGGGCCGACGAACAGGCGTGAAATAAGTTCGCGCGCGAGGATGAAATCAAGAGCCTGCGCGTCAACGGCGTTGCGGGCGCGTTCACGGATCATCGGCACGCCGGGCAAAGCGGCGGGTTGCTTGCGCGCAGTGTGGAACAGGATGTTCACGCGCTTTTCGGGTAACCAGGTCGGCTGCGCGGCCTGCATCGAACTCAGCGTCCAATAGCCCATGCCATCAACTTCGCCGCGCTCCATGGCGAGCGCCGCCTGCAGGATGTTTTGATAGCCGGGGATGATCTTGAATTTCGTTCCGACGAGATTGTTCATCGCCGCCGGCACGATCTGCGTATCGGCGCCCGCGCCCGTTCCGGGCACCACCAGCTCATTGCGCAGCAGATCGTCGAGTGTGCGCAATTTCGACGTATGCCACGACATGGCGATCGCCGTGCTCGTTGACATGCTTCCGATCCACGACATCGCGAAGGGATCGAACTTGACTGGAGAGCGGCCCAGCATTGGCTCGAACGGCACACCGGGCCCCATGGAGCAAATGACTGTGCCATCGCGCGGCGCAACGGTGTTGAGATAATCAATGGCCTTCATGCCGCCTGCGCCGGGCATGCCCGGTACGATGAAGGTCGGCTCGCCGGGCATATGCTTGCCCATGTGCCGCGCGAGCAGGCGCGCATAATTTTCGCTGACGCCGGGCGAATAGGAAATGATCGTCAACTGGCGGCGCTTGTAGAATTGCTCGACAGGTTCGTTTTGCGCCACGGCGCTGCGCAACGGCGCGCCCGCACAGGCAAAGGCGCCCACCGCGCCAAGCAGCTGTCTACGATCCATTGTTTCCTCCCCGGTCGCGCGGCTTTTGTCGCCGCGCTTTGTGCTGCAGTTTCACTGCACCCGGGCAGGCTCGTCAAGGAAGTTGCTGCGCGCCTCGCCATGACAAGAAAACGCGCCGCTGATGGGCGGCGCGTTTGCCTTGCAGAGCCGTGCGTTTTTCTTGCAGAAGCCTTGCGTTTGGCCGTCAGACGAGCGCGGGCTCTTTCACCTTAGCGGGGACGCGGAAGTCTTCGAGCCATTCCAGCGCTTTTGCGGCAGGAATGACGTCCGCGTATTTCTGATGCATGTCGAAGAGGTTCAGCGCATGCGTCGCTTCATGGCGATCAAAGCAACCTTCCTCGACAACCTGCACGCGATAGCGATGCGACGCTGCTTCAACCACGGACGCGCGCACGCAGCCGCTTGTCGCTTCGCCGCAGACGATCAGGGTGTCGATGCCGTGGAAGGTGAGATGTCCCGCCAGCGGCGTGCCCCAAAAGGAGCTTGGGGCGGTTTTCTTCAACACCACTTCGCCCGCGATGGGCGCGACTTCATCGACGATTTGGGCCGCGCGCTTCTTGCGGTCCAGCGCAGCAGCGTCCATGTCGCCGCCACGTCCCACGCCCGCACGCCCGCCGCTGTCGCGATGGGCGGCGTCGAACCAGCCGAGCATCCCAGAGTCGGCCAGCATCGTGATGTGGATGACCGGGATCTGCGCCGCGCGGCTGGCTTCCAGCACCTGCTGAATATGCGGCAGCGCGTTCCAGCCCGCCATGCCATGGCTCGACGGCCACAACTTGATAGAGTCCAGCATGGGTTCGGGCTTGTCGCCGAACACAGCGCGGTAAAGATCGATCAGCAGCAGAGCCGGCTTTGAGCCAAAGCCGACGCGGCGATCTTTTGAGACAGCCAGATGCGCCTTGTCGGCGTCCGTCAGGTAGGGTTCCCATATACGAGCCATGTGTTGTCCTTTCGCTGCCAAAATAATGCGCAAGGTTCGCAGCGGGACGCGCCCGATGCAAGTCGGATTTGTAGGCGCGGCCCTGCCCTCTCAGGCGGCGCCGCGCGCCCTGCCCCACAAGCAACGCTTATGGTTTAGGCAATGAAGTACGCGGCCGCAAAGGCTGCCGCCGCTGACAGGACGACAAGATAGGGGCTCACTTTGGTGAAATAGAAGAGCGCGCAACACAAAAGGATCGTGCCTATCTCCAGCGGGCCAACCTTTGCCGCCCTTATGACGGCGAGGGCGCCCGCGAAGATGAGGCCCACCGCGACAGGCGCAAGGCCACGCTCGATCGCGGTCTTCAGGGGCGACACCTTGTTGCGCTGCCACCAGTTGGAGACGCCATAGACGAGCAACGAGGACGGCACATAGATGGCGAAACACGCGACCAATGCGCCCACAAGCCCGGCGACATGGTAGCCGATCAGCGCCGCGATGAGCGTGCTCGGCCCCGGCGCAGCGCGCGAGATCGCGAACATGTCGGAGAATTCCTGATTGGTCAGGTAGCCGCGCAGTTCGACGGTTTGATACTGGATATCCGCGACGATGGCCTGCCCGCCGCCAAACGACAGCAGCGAGAGCGGGGCAAAGACGAGAAAGAGCCCGAGGAGCCTGTTGTCCATTTACTTCGCCCCCCGCACGTGAAGCCAGGCGAGGCCAATGCTCAGGGGAACCGCGATGGCGACGACCGGCAGCATGGACCATCGAAAGACGCCCACTGCGAGAAACACCGCAAGGCCGATGAGAAAGGTCAGCACATCGCGCGGCAATTTCGAGGAAACCTTGGCGCCGACCGCCAATGTGGCGCCGATGCCTACAGCCGCAACGCCGCCAAGAATGAAGTGCGTAATCGGCAACCCGGAAAACTGCCGGTAGGCGTAGCCCATCAGCATGATGATGCAGAAGGCGGGGATAATCATCGCCGTCACGGCCACCACGGCGCCTAGCCCACCGCGCGCCTTCATGCCCATGTAAAGCGCGAGATTGACCGGGTTCGCCCCTGGCAACACCTGCGAAATCGCAAAACCGGCGAGGAACGCCTCGTCATCCACCCATTTTCTGCGCTCCACGACCTCGCGGTGCATCATCGCCTGGGTCGAGCCGCCAAAAGCAGAGCCGCCTATCTTAAGAAAAGACCAGAAGACCTCCGCGAGGGGAGCCGTTCCTGTTTGTTGATGCGCCGACTCGACATCCGACATGCCGAAAACTCCCCGTGAATCGCCTGAGCGGTTTGGATGATGGCGCATCATAGGACCGCATATGAGCGGGAGTCATCAACGACTTGCGCGCAACAGCGCAGCAGGACGCAAGCGGCCAAACGCGCGGGCCTCTCAGGGAGATCTGCGGGATCAAACGGGAACGCCAGAATTATGAGCGTCGGCGCCAATCAGGCGCTCTGGCGACTAAAATGCGAAGCACACAAGCGAGGGGAGCGGGTGTTTCAAGTGAAGCGCTAGCGGACCGCCCGATGGCGTACTACATTCAATAAATGAAAGAATCATCCAAACAGCCAAAATCCAAGCTGAAGCCAAGAGAACTTTACGGCAGCGGCGACATAGGCATCATGACTTTGCGCGATGGCCGGTGCAGATGGCCTACGGGCTCAGGTCCGGAGGGGGAGCAGATGTATTGCGGTGCGTCGTGCGATCCAGCTAATGTCTACTGCGAGACGCACACAAGCCAGGCTGCTGGCGTAAAGGGTGTACGCCGCAGTTAAGCGGCCTGATTCGCGTTATTACACCAATCTTGCGAGTGGCAGACGGGGAGGTTGTACCCTGTTCGCTCATGGTGACTGCTGGCTCGTAAACAATGCGTGGCGTCCGCGACTCGACAGGAGCAATAAAATTGGCGCGTAAGAAGGAAAAAATTGAGACTGGATACGTGCTCTTCGACGTCGAGTACGAGGATGGTGCGATCAGATCAAATCGGCGCGTGCCGAAAGCTCTTCTAGGCGGTTTTGACGGTGACGAGCCCGCCAAGCTCGCCATCGAGGAGCAAGACGAGGCCATAGCGGAAAGGTCTGGTCTGCCGCGCCGGCCTATCAAGAAAGTTAAACGGGCCTAGAGCGCGTTGACATTCATCGTGTCCAAATATGCGCGCTGACGATTGATAGCATGGACATGAATGCTCTCGGTGTTTGTTCGTAGCGCGTTGCGATGCGCCTGAAGTGTTTGAGCTTCAGGAAGAAGCGCTCGATGAGATTTCG
>CANMLK010000010.1 GCA_947498445.1 Beijerinckiaceae bacterium | reverse complement strand
AGTTGCGGGTTGAAATGCCCGAACTGGTGGCCGGCGTAGGCCAGCGCCAGCGGCTCCCCGCCCTCGGGGTTGAGGTTGCCCGTAAAGATCTTGGCCCGCGTCTGCTCGTCCGTGGGCAGGTCCAGCCCCAGATCATCGGCAAGCGCCTGATTGAACTTGAGCATTCGGGGTCCTGCCACGGCCACAGGCGGCGTGCGGGTGTAGAACCTGTCCGGCAGGCGGGCGTAGCTGTTGTCAAAGCGCATCGAAGTTTCCCGTCGTTGCCGCGAAATATAGTGGGGTTTTACACGCTTGCGAGCGCCTTGTTAGGCTGCCTGGGCGTAATCGGCTAAAAAGGGCGCGCAATCAGTGCGGCCAAGGGGCGAGCCTTTTCGTGGATGGAAGCGATACGGACGTAAACGTAGCCAAAGCCATGGCGCCATGGCGTGGGGTCAATTTGGTGCTGCACGCCAATCGGTTGGTGCGCTCGTTCCGCCGCGTGGTGGGGCGCGATCTGATCGAACCGGGGAGTGACGCCCTGGAGACCGCGCGTCGTCTCTACGAGGCGCCGTTCGTTGTCCTCTCGCATGGCGTCCAGGACGATCCCATTCTCAATTACGGCAACGCCTGCGCTCTGACAGTTTGGGAGATGAGTTTTGCCGACTTCACCCTTATGCCCTCGCGCGGAACGGCTGAGGCCATGCTGCGTGAAGAGCGCGAACGGCTGCTGGCGATCGCCGCCCAAAAGGGGTTTATCGACGATTATGCCGGCGTGCGGATTTCCGCCAGCGGGCGCCGGTTCCAGATTGAGAATGCAATCATCTGGAATGTGACGGACGAACAGGGCGCACGGATAGGGCAGGCGGCGACATTCGACCGCTGGTCGGACCTTGAAGCATGACGCAAGCTTCTGCGCCCCAGGGGTTTGATCGATCCGTCCTCGCCTATAAGTGGACCATCTGGGCGATTGCGGCGGGCATCCTGATTTTCGCCGCTGGCCAGTCGTTCTGGGCGCTGTCGATTGGCTCGCGGCAGCTGCTCAAGGATGCGCTGGACTGGGGCTATGACGTTGTCATCTATGCCCTCGCCGCTGTCGTCTTTGGCCGGGGCGTGCGCGCGGAGCAGACTGCAGCTTTGATCATTGCGGCGATTCTCGCGCTGGCCGGCCTGCACACGCTTTATGATCTGTGGGACAAGATCGTCCTGCCAAGGCCCATCGAGCCGTTCACCATCGGCTTTTCGGCGGTGAGCGCGACTGTCATCGGTTACATGATCCTGTTTGCGCTGCTGCGGTTTCGGAAGGACGAAAACCCGTTGGTGCGCGCCACCTGGGTGTCCACCCGCAACGCGGTCATCATGACGACGATTTTCGCCGCCGCGACCTATTTCACCCGCATGGCGAGCGAACGCTGGCCCGAATACGCACTGGATATTTTGAGCGCCGGGTTGTTGTTTCAAGGCGCAGGCGCGATAGCGCTGGCCACGCTGCGCGACAGGCGGTCCACCGCGACCCCCGCGCACTGAGCCGACGCAGGCGTTGTCGGCTTCCACGCGAGCCGTTATGACTAGACGCCGCCGCGACTGGCGCACATGGCAAGCCAAACAATGCGATCTTCGACGCCCATCACAACGACAGACCTCCTGAAGTTCGCAGGCCTCGCGTTTGTGTTCGCCGATCACATTGGCCTTTTCTTCGCGCCTGATGCAGACTTGTGGCGCGTGTTTGGCCGGGCAGCCGCGCCGATCTTTTTCTTCCTGATTGGTTTTGCCCGCACAAGTTCCGTCCCGCTCATCTGGTTAGCGCTGGGCGCGTTCCTGACTGCGCTCGACGTCTATGTTTCGGACGGTCTCGATGATGTGACGTTGAATATCCTGTTCAATTTTGCGCTCATCCGGTTCGTCATGCCCGTTATAGAGACTCATGTCCTCATGCGTAGTTGGGGAGCGCCAGCCCTCGCGCTTTTCTGCGCCGCAATGATACCCGTCGCGGCAGTTATCCTTGAATACGGCGCCGAAGGATGGCTGTGGGCGCTCTTTGGCCTTGTGACGCGCGAGGCGATTGTAAAGGCGACGCCAGAGGCGCGCCTGCAGCGCAATCTTGTCGGCCTTTTCTGCGTCGCAGTTTACCTGTTTGTCGAAACCCGCGATTTTGACTTTGAACCCGCGCCGACGGCGGCGCTGTGCGCGCTGATGATTTTGCTCGGCGTATTGCTCGCCAATTTTCGGCGAGCGGATGCGCCCGTTGAAGCTCCTGCGCCAGTGACCCATGCGTTCAGGTGGATGGGCCGCCGTTCACTCGAGATCTACGCGGTGAGTCTCTTCATCATGCAACTGGCAGGACATCTGCTGGACGTGGATGTTGAAGACGACGAATCCTGAGGCCCTCGCGCGCGCTTGCCTCGCCGAAGTGAAATTCAGTCCTTGATCGCTTTTGCCGCCAACGCCACGACCGCTGGAGACAAGCTCAGGAACCGGTTGAAAAGCTTCTCAACGGTCGCGCCGTCCCTGGCCTTGATGGGCAGGCGCGCCTTTGCGGCTTCGGCGAGAAACTGGGGATCGGCAGCTGTCGCAGTGAACGCTGCACGCAAAGTCTTGGTGCGGTCTGCAGGAAGGCCCGGCGGGGCTGCGATCGGTCGGCCAAGCACGTGGCTGCCAAAGACAAGATCGAAGACCTGTCGCATCTCGTCAGTCTTTGCATAGTCGTAGATATGCGTCACGCCTTCCAGTTCAGGATGCTTGTCGATGGCGAGCTGAACAATTGGAACGAGACGCTTGTCGCGGTAATCGGCAGTATGCTGGGCCTGCAGTGACGATAGCGCGAATCCGCATCCGCCTTGCAATTCGCCGCGCGGCATCACGAGCCGTGTATCGAGCGCTCCGTTGTAGCCCTGGATAAGCTTGATTTTCAGTCCGAGAAGATTCTTCAGCGCAGCCGCGTGCTGCGAGTTGATGGCGGCTGGTCCGCTGCCGCCAAAAATGACCTCCTTGTCTCGCATATCCTCCAGTTTGGCGATGCCCGCAGTATGCCAGACGGCGCACGTGCCAATAGTCTCATCGAGATTGCCGATCCAGGTGAACTTTGCCGGATCGAACAGCGTCATGCTGCCGGTGTAGAGAGGCTCGAGCGCGGCCGCGGTTGCGATGATGCCGAGAGCCGTTCCGTCCTTGGGCGCGACGGAGTAGAGGTATCCGGCGGCCTTCATGCTGCCCGCGCCCGGCATGTTCTGGGGAATGATGGTTGGCGCCCCCGCGATATGCCGACCCATGTGCCGGGCCATAAGCCGACCGTAGGCGTCATATCCGGCGCCCGGTCCGTAGCCGATCAGCAGATTGATGGTCTTGCCTTCGTAGAAGGACTGCGCTGAGGCGCCCATCGCGCCCATCGCGCCAAGCGCAAACGGCGCCCCAAGGATTGCAGCGAATGCAATGCGACTTGCCTTCATGGCCGTCCTCCCGAAGCAGACCGGCTTTTCGCCGGACGTTTATTTGATCCCAGTGTGCCTGACGCCAGAAAATGCGCAAGGGTTTTGCCGTTAATGCTTGGAGCGCCCTTCACAGGATGCGCCAAACTGTTAGGCTTGCATAAAGTTCAAAGGAGCGGACTCTCGAGGAGACCTCATGGATATCGTTCTCTACTACGCACCCCACACCTGCGCGCTCGTGCCGTTCGTCGCGTTGAATGAAGCGGGCGCGGCCTTCCGCGTTGAGGCGCTGAATTTTCGCAAGAAGCAGCAGATGTCCGAGGACTATCTGCGGCTTAATCCACGCCACAAGGTTCCCTTGCTGGTGGTTGACGGAAAACCACTCACAGAAAATCCCGCCATGCACGTCTGGATTGCGCGCACATTTCCGCAGGCGGGCCTGATGCCGGAAGATCCGTGGATGTTTGCGCAGGCTGTTTCAGTCGCGTCATGGTGCGCCTCCGGAATTCATCACTATTTGAGCGCCATCAATTCGCCGTTGAAATCGTGCGATGCGCCTGGCAGTGAGGACAGCGTCAAACGCCTTGCACACGCAGGACTGGACGAGAATTTTGCAATAGCAGACCGGATGCTTGCGGGACGTGAATTTTTGTTTGATCGCTTCTCGACGGCTGACGCGCATCTGTTCTGGTGTTTGCGCCGCGCCGGCCAGCTCTCTTACGACGTTGACCGCTGGAAAAACTGCAAAAGCTTCTTTGGTCGCATCTCCGAGCGCCCAAGCGTGCAGAACGTTTTCAATTTTGAAAAAGAGACGCTCGCCCGCTTTGCAAGTTGAGAGGCCTCACACTTTGGTGCGTCCAAAGCGACGGCTTGTTTCAAGCCGTCCCGTGTTGATGGCGCCAAGCAGCATGGCGCGCGTGAAAGGTTTTCTGATCACGCGCAAACCGGCTTTCGTCGCCTCCGCCGAGGCTTCGCTGTAACCGGTCATGAGCAACGTCTGCATGTCGGGCCAGCGCTGGCGCACAAGGAGCGCCAGCCCGACGCCGTTCATCGCGCCGGGCATTACGATGTCGGACACGAGTAAATCCGAGCCAGCTTCACAAAGCGCCATCGCTTCGCTGGCGTTGGACGCATAGCGAACATGAAAGCCGATGTCGGCGAGCACTTCACCCGTCAAGACGCGAACGTCGTCGTTGTCGTCGACGACGATTGCTTCCAGACCATCCCCGCGCCAGGCAATGTCGATTGGCGCGCGTTCTTCACTCGCGGGCATGATGGGTTCGTCCACAGCGGGAAAAGACAGAGATACGGTGGTTCCTCGCCCTGGCTCGCTGGCGATTTCTGCGGTTCCACCGTGCGCCTGCGCGAAACCATAAACGTGACTGAGGCCTAGCCCGCTGCCCTTGCCGACCTCTTTGGTTGTGAAGAAGGGTTCAAAGACGTGCGGCAGATCCTTGGATGAAATTCCAGAGCCATTGTCGCTTATCGAAAGCCGCAGGCCACGGCCGCAGTGACCCGGATAAGCCGCGTTTTGCAGACTGATCTCGACTCTTCCGCCCACCGGCATGGCGTCTCGCGCATTCGACACGATATTCACAATCGCAAGATCGAACTGCACGGGGTCGACCCTGATGAATA
Organism: Beijerinckiaceae bacterium; assembly: GCA_947498445.1. GTDB lineage: Bacteria > Pseudomonadota > Alphaproteobacteria > Rhizobiales > Beijerinckiaceae > Terripilifer. The sequence goes on along the minus strand of CANMLK010000010.1, from coordinate 33,090 downwards.
AGGGCTCTTTTGGAAGGCGGAACTCGATGGGAATTTCGTCGGTGACTGATTGCTGAAGAAGCGACTTGATGCTGATAAGGCGTAGCCCCACATCAATGGTTGTGACTTCGCCGCCTTGCCCGCGGGCAAACATGCTCAATTGCCGCGTCAGCCGGGCCCCGCGGTCCGCAGCGCTTTGGATCGCTGTGAGAAAGCGCTCGGCGCTCTTGTCGAGATTTCGCTGGCGTAGCATTTCTGCGGCGGTTGTCACGACCATCAGCAGATTGTTGAAATCATGTGCGACCCCGCCTGTCATGCGCCCGAGCGCCTCCATCCGCGACGCACGTGACATCACCTCGGATTCGGTACGCGTGGCGACAAGTTCGCGCCGCGCCACATAGGCGAACACAGCGAATAGAAGAAGCGCTAGAAGCGTCAATGCGCCGATCATAGCAATCGAGCGTCGCAGCGGTTCGTTATATTCGTTTGCTGGAATCGAAATGTGCGTGGACCAATTGGTCTCTGCGGATTTGATGAACGCGGTGATAACCGGCTCGCCGTTCCACGCATGGGCCGGATACACGCCGCTCGCGCCTTTAGAGCGCGCTTCGATAGCTGGCTGACTGGCGCGCTGGCCGGTGGCGCTCGCCGCGCGCGGCGCAGAGATGATGCGATCCGCGCCGTCGATCAGAAAAGGCCGCCAGCTTGGCTCTATCCGCGCTTGGCGGATCGTGCGCTCGAACAATTCAGAGCGAACGAGTACGCTGAGAATGATCGTCTGCCCGTTTGGCAGGTTGAGCTGTTTGCGTAGCGCCACCATCGCGGGCCCGCTCGCCGCCAGGGGGCCCGGGCCTGTCAGATTTGTCACGATCATGTCGTCATTCTTCAGAGCCTGATCGAAGCCCTCGGCGTCCACGATGGCCGGCAGATCTGTTCCAAATGGAACGGCGGTATTGAGGATTTGGCCGCGCCCAACTTGCGCAAGAATAACGCGATCCCATCCATCGACTTGCGCAACAAAGCGCTGGGCGACATCGTGAAAGCGCTCAAGATCAAGCGTGGGCTCTTCAAGCGCGGGGGAGCGGGCAAGGACGGCAACAAGATGACGCTGCGCCTGCAGCTCACGGTCCACCGAGCGCAGGATGTCTGTCGAGTACCCGACCGCTGCGTCGCGCAATTCGGCCTGCTTTTGCGAAACCGACAGGAAGCTTAGCGTTCCGATGACCACCACCAATGGCAGCAACGCAGCAATTACCAAAAGAAGCAATCTCTGACGCACGTCGCAAACGCCTCTCAGGAGCGATGATCACAGAATGTGACCGTAGCATGAGATGCGGTCATGCTTGAAGCGCCGGCTCAGCGGGGTTGGAACATCTCTTGCCTGAAGTGATCGTGGCGCGATCAAAGCGGAGCATTCTCGTCACTTGACTTGAATCCGAGCGTGAACGACGCTGGAAATGAACAAACGAATTTTTTGGAGACGGGCATGAAAGCGAATGGTGAAAGCGTCTCGACAACCCTGGCGTGCTCAGTGATGTTGGCGGTCTCGTTTCTCGCGGTCGCCTGCGCCAGTGTGGGCGGAGCCTGGGCGCAAGCCTATCCCGCCAAGCCCATTCGCCTTGTGCTGCCCTATTCTCCGGGCGGCATCATTGACTACGTCGGGCGCACGCTGGCGCAAAATCTGGCTGGGCCTCTTGGCCAGCAGGTTATCGCCGAGAACCGGCCAGGCGCAGGCGGAATCACAGGCACAGACGCCGTCGCCCGCTCTGCCCCGGATGGCTACACGATTGTGCTGATGGACCCGGCCATCGTCATCAATCCGACGCTTCAGCCGTCAATGCCCTACGACCTGTTCAAGCAACTCACCACGGTCTCTGTCGTTTCGTCTTCGCCGCTGGTGGTTGTGGTCGCGCCCGAACTGCCGGTGAAGTCGATGGATGATCTCGTTCGCTACGGAAAAGCCAATCCCGGCAAGCTCAACTTCGCCTCTGCAGGCATTGGCACCACGCCCAATCTCGCGGGCGAACTTCTGAAGCTACGCGCGGGCATCGACGCGACGCACATCCCCTACAAGAGCATCGGTCAGTCGTACCCTGATCTGATGAGCAACAAGGTGCAGTTCGCTTTCTCCAGCATCGCCGGCGCCTTGCCGTTCACGATGGATAATCGCGTACGCGCCATTGCGACGACTGGCGACACGCGCAATCCTGTTTATCCTGACCTGCCAACGATTGTTGAAACTGGTCTCGCCGGATTTGAGGTCGATCTGTGGCTCGGCGTTTTCGCGCCCGCCGGAACGCCGCCCGATGTCGTGGCCAGGCTGAACGCAGCGATTACGATAGCCCTGAAAGATCCGGAGCTGGGCAAGGCGTTTGCGAAGGTTGGCGCCATGCCGCGCGGCACATCCTCCAATGACGGCGCGGCTTTCGTGCGCGCCGAGCACGCCAAGTGGAAGAAGGTGATCGAAGACGCCAAGATCAAGCTCGATTGATCGCGGGTCATCGCTGACATGTTCATTCGCGCGCCGAAAGACTTCTGGGCCGGCGTCATGTTTCTGGCGTTCGCCGCCGTGACGATTGTGACAGCGAACGGCTATTCCATGGGACGCGGGGGCCGAATGGGCCCTGGCTATTTTCCCGCCATGCTTGGTTGGGCGCTCGCCTTTTTGGGCGTTGTGCTCGTCATTCGTGCGCTTGTGGCGAAGGGCGAAAGCATTGAGCCTATCAAGCTGCGGCCTTTGCTGGTTCTCGTCGCCAGCGTGCTTATATTCGCCCTCGCCATCCAGCCACTTGGGCTGGTGATTTCGCTTGTGGGCACAACATTTTTATCGGCGTTCGCGACGCCAGACGCGCGATGGCGCGAAGCAGCCATCCTGAGTCTTGCATTGACGGGGCTTGTCTCGCTGATCTTCGTTTTCGCATTGCGCTTGCCGCTGCCGATCTGGCCCAGTTTGTAAGGGCCCTGCGCAATGGACGTTTTTTCCAATATCTTGCTTGGATTTGGCGTCGCCCTGTCGCCGCAAAATCTCGTCTATTGCCTGATCGGTTCTGTGCTCGGCACGATGGTGGGCGTCCTTCCGGGCATTGGCCCGGTGACGACGGTCGCGCTGCTGTTGCCGATCTCCTTCACGCTGGACCCCATCTCCGCGCTCATCATGATGGCCGGCATTTACTATGGCGCGCAGTACGGGGGCTCCACCACGGCGATCCTCATCAACATTCCTGGCGAACCGTCATCCGTGGTCACAAGCCTTGATGGGCACCAGATGGCGCGGCAAGGCCGCGCTGGGCCAGCGCTTGGCGTGGCGGCGTTGTCGTCGTTCTTTGCCGGTTGCGTCGCTGCGCTTCTGATTGCGGTGGGCGCGCCGCCGCTGGCGCAGATCGCGTTGCAGTTTGGGCCTGCCGAATATTTCTCGTTGATGGTGTGCGGCCTTGTGGCGGCGGTCGTTCTTGCGCATGGCTCGATCGTCAAGGCGATCGGCATGGTCATTCTGGGCCTGATCTTCGGGCTCGCGGGGTCAGACATCAATTCAGGCGTGCGCCGCTTTACCTATGGCTTGCAGGGGTTGGCGGATGGTGTGGAATTCGTGGCGCTGTCCATGGCGATTTATGGCCTCGCGGAAGTCGCCGTGAACCTCGAAAAGAAAGAAGTGAAAAGCGGCATTGCACAAAGCATCGGCCGTGTTCTGCCTAGCTGGGCGGATGTGCGCACTTGCATCCCCTCGGTGCTGCGCGGCACCACGCTCGGCTCGTTACTGGGCGTCTTGCCGGGGGGCGGCGCGCTGCTGGCGTCCTTCGCCGCCTACACGCTGGAAAAGAAAGTGGCGCGCGCGCCGCGCAATTTTGGCCAGGGCGACATTCGCGGCGTCGCGGCGCCTGAGGCCGCCAACAACGCCGGCGCACAGACGTCGATGGTGCCCATGTTGACGCTTGGCATCCCGTCCAATCCGACCATGGCGCTGATGATCGCCGCGCTGATGGTGCATGGCGTCAGCCCCGGCCCGCGCGTCATGACGGATCGGCCGGAGCTGTTCTGGGGCATCGTCGCCAGCATGTGGATCGCCAATCTGATGCTGGTGATCCTCAATCTTCCACTGGTTGGATTGTGGGTGCGGCTGGTGCGCATTCCATATCGCATGATGTTCGTCGCTATCGTCGCGTTCTGCTGCGTCGGCACGTTCACGATCAATTCCAACACCGCCGACCTCGCCGTGCTCGCGTTTTTCACGGTGTTTGGCTACATCTGCTTGAAGCTGGGGTGCGAACCTGCCCCGCTCATCCTGGGCTTTGTGCTGGGCCCGATGATGGAGGAAAATCTGCGCCGGGCGCTGCTGATTTCGCGCGGGGATCCAGCAATTTTTCTCAGTTCGCCCATCAGCATCGGTTTTCTCCTCGCCGCCGCCTTCCTGCTCATTGTTGTCGCCGCGCCAACCATTCGGCGCCGGCGCGATGAAGCCATGGTCGAATAGCTGGCCTCAGGTCTGTCGCCGCGCTGAAGCGGTCCGCAATTATTTGTGAAGGGGGCGCGCTTCCCCGAACCGGTGAGCGGCGCTAGCCTGCTCCGCAGTCAGGACGCCAAACACAAACTGGACATACGGAGACGACGATGAAAATTTCCCGGGCCGGTAGCTGGGCCGCTGCCTTTCGCTTCGCCGCCGCGGTCACGCTCGCCTGTGCGCTGTCGGCGCCGGGAGCGTTCGCCCAGCCAACCAATGAGCCGTTCGAGCCGTATTCGGGTCAGGCCGGAAAAGACGTCGTCTGGGTGCCAACGCCCGACAAGTCCGTGGAAGCGACGCTCAATCTCGCGGGTTTGCAGCCAAGCGACTATGTGATTGATCTGGGCTCAGGCGACGGCCGCATGGTGATCGCGGCGGCCAGGCGCGGCGCGCGCGGGCATGGCGTCGAATTCAATCCGAAGATGGTGGATTATGCACGCAAGCGCGCGGAGGAAGCGGGCGTTGCGGACCGAGCGCAGTTTGTTGAAGGCGACATGTACGTGGCCGACATCTCGAAGGCGACCGTAATGCCGCTGTTCCTCCTGCCGCAGAACCTCGACGAGCTTGTCCCCAATTTTCTCAAATTGCGTCCCGGCACGCGCATTGTGACCGTGACCTACACGATTACCGACTGGGACCATGACGAAACGGCTGAAGTAGGGCCGGACTGCAGGGAGTGGTGCCGCATGTTCAAATACATTGTCCCGGCAAACGCCAGCGGCGCCTGGAAGCTGGGAGACGCCGATCTCGTTGTGACGCAGAAGTATCAGAAATTCACAGGCAAGCTCGGCGCCGCCACCCTAGAGAATGGCAGGCTGCATGGCGACGAGATAAGCTTCACAGTGGGCGGCGTAGCCTATTACGGCAGCGTCACCGGGGGCGAGATGCGCGGGGTGCGGCCCCATGCCTGGCGCGCAACGAGATCTGGCGGCTAACTCGCCATTTTGAACCGCGCCGCGATTGCCTGCAACGCGTCGGCAAGGAGGGCGTCCGCTCGGGCCTGCGTATCTGCTTCCACATAGCAGCGGAACTCGGGCGCGTTGCCCGATGGCCGAAGATGCACAATGTCGCCGCTCGCCATTGTCACGCGCAGTCCGTCCGTCGAATCCACCTTGCTTTGCGTAGAGCCGGTGAAGGAAAGGAACACATCGCAGCCCTTGGGGTCGATCTCCATCGAAAGGACGAACGTGAAGCTGTCGATCGTCGCGATTCCCTTGACGCTGCCAGATGACGTGCGCCGGGGCGGCAGCGTTTCGACGAGCGCGGAGACTGGCGCGCCGCTTTCCTTTGCGGCTGTCAGGGCCAGGAGAATGGGCAAGGTGCTGTCGCGTGTCGGCAATGGCGAGAGGCTGAAGCCGTTGACCTGCGCTGCAGTCTGGGTCAGGAAACCGCCATTGGCCTCGTAGCCCACCACGCAAACGCTCTCATCGGCGGCGAGTGCCTCCATCGCTTCGATGACGAAGGGCGAGCCGATGCGGGTGCGCGAAATCTTCGCGAAGGACCCGCATTTCTCAAGCGCCGTGTTCGAGCTGACCGGCGTCGCAACCCGTTGCGCGCCAAGACGCCGGGCCGCCAGTACGCCAAGGACGTCGCCGCGCAAGAACGCGCCGCGCTCGTCGCACACCCATGGCCTGTCGCCGTCACCATCGGTTGAGACAATTGCATCGAGCCCGTGCTCCTTCGCCCACGCGGCGGCCTTTGCCTCGTCCTCCGGGAGAACAGCTTCGGTGTCGATGGGCACGAACGTATCGCTGCGTCCAAGCGCGACAACCTCGGCGCCCAGATCGCCGAGCAGACTAAGGAGAAAATCCCGTCCGACCGCGCTGTGTTGATAGACGCCAATTCGCAGGCCTGACAGACAGTCGGCTGCGAAAGCGTCGCTGAAGCGGGTGCGGTAAGCGCCGATAGCCTCCCCTGAGGGCTCAGCAAGCGCTGCCGTCCAGCGGCTGACGGCGCTCGCCAGATCGTCGCGGCCGATCACAAGCTCGACCGCATCGCAGGCCGCGATGGCCCGTTCGTCCGCCTTGGTGATTTCTCCGCGGGCGGTAAAAAACTTGACGCCGTTTCGATTGAAAGGAATGTGGCTTCCCGTGACGACGATGCCCGGCTTGCCGGCCGTGATCGCGCGCAGACCGATGGCTGGCGAGGGGCAGGGGCCTGCGATTTCCGGCTCGACGCCTTCCACTTCAAGCCCCGCGCACACGGCGGCCGCAATCGCCGGGCTGCTTGGCCTCAGATCCCAACCGACGACGCATCCGGTGACATCAATCCCTTGCGACTGGGTGGCGCGCACAAAGGCGCGGGCATAGGCGCTGACGGCTTCTGGCGTCAGGTTGGAAACCAGGGCGCGCAAGCCACTGGTTCCAAAGCCAACCGCCGGTGCGTAGTCACTGAGCAACATTGATGTATTTTCTCCAATTGTTACGCTGTGTCGCACGCCACGCTTTTCGCACGCTGGATTGCAGCTCCACTGGCTGCGGGGCAGGCGCCTCCGCAGATCAAGCACATATGGCGTTCGCATAAGATGCGCGCAGGATTATCTCTGGGTCCGTCAAATCCTGTTTGCAAAAATTCATACTGCCTTGCAAGTTCAAAAATCGAAAGACCGTCGAAAGGCTCCAGTAGCAACTGGGGCCTCGCCTTGAGGGGGCAGTCCCCTGTATGCAATACAGCGCTTGGTGCGCAAAATTGAGCGGATGTTCTTCATGTTGGCCGGAAAACGCATTTTGGTGACAGGCGGGGCGGGGTTTCTGGGATCGCATATTTGCGAGCGGCTGCTGGCGCAAAAAAATGAGGTTCTCTGCATCGACAATTTCTTTTCAAGTACGCGACGTAACGTGGAACATCTCCTTGGTAATCCGGGATTCGAGTTATCGCGTCATGACGTAACACTTCCTCTGCATGTCGACGTGGAGGAGATCTACAATTTTGCATGTCCCGCTTCCCCGGTTCATTATCAGTTTGATCCCGTGCAGACGACGAAGACGAGCGTGATAGGCGCCATGAACATGCTGGGGCTCGCAAAACGCGTGAAGGCAAAAATCCTGCAGGCGTCCACGTCCGAGATATACGGCAACCCGACGGTTCATCCGCAGCCGGAATCGTATTGGGGGAATGTAAATCCCATCGGGGTCCGGTCATGTTACGATGAGGGCAAGAGATGCGCAGAGACGTTATTCTTCGACTATCGGCGTCAGCACGATGTGGCGATCAAGGTCGTTCGCATCTTCAACACATATGGGCCACGGATGCATCCTTACGATGGACGCGTTGTTTCAAACTTTATCGTCCAGGCGTTGAAGGGTGAGGATCTGACGATCTACGGCGACGGCTCGCAGACGCGCTCGTTCTGTTACGTCGATGATTTGGTCGAAGTGATCATCCGGATGATGGCGACGGGACATGAAGTGACCGGGCCGGTCAACATCGGAAATCCTGCCGAATTCACTGTGAGAGAACTTGCCGATCTTGTATTGGAAATCACCGGTTCGAAGTCGAATGTGGTTTCGCATAAGCTTCCATCAGACGATCCCAGACATCGCCAGCCGGACATAAGTGTGGCGCGCCAGCTTCTGGATTGGCAGCCCAAGACGCAATTGCGCGAAGGCCTGGTGAAGACCATCGCATATTTCGAGGACCTGTTATCCCAAGGCGATATCTGTCGACCGCATCGGCAAGGCGTATTCTGAAAAATGCGTTTTTGCCTTTGCCCTTGTGATTTTTCAAGCTTGAAGACTGAGAGGATAAAATGAGTCTGATCCTACCGGTGATTATGTGCGGCGGGTCAGGAACACGCATGTGGCCGCTGTCCCGCGAGAGTTACCCCAAGCAGTTTCTTCCGCTGATCTCGGATGAATCCAGCTTTATCGAGAGCCTGCGAATGATGTCGCGGCCAGACATTTTTGCCGCGCCGATAGCTATTTCCAACAAGGATTATCGCTTCCTTGTTGGCGAGCAGATGCAAATTGCCGGCGTAAAGGGCGAGATCGTGCTTGAGCCGACGCGTCGTGACTCAGGGCCAGCAGTAGCCATTGCTGCTGAATTAGCGTTTCGGCGCTCACCCGACACTATTGTGGCTATGTTGGCGGCAGATCACTCGATCCTGGATCGGGAGGGTTTTGTATCCCTCTGTCAGCAAGCTGCGAAAACCGCTGCAAAGGGATACATCGTAACGTTGGGCGTCAAGCCGGATCACGCGGCGACGGGGTATGGTTATATCCGCCCCGGCGCTAGCGTCGATGAGCACGCATTTGCAGTCGCAGGCTTCACCGAAAAGCCGGACGAAGTGCGCGCGCAGCAATTTGTCGACGCCGGATACCTGTGGAATTCCGGAAACTTCTTTTTCCGCGCAGACGTGATGCGCAGCGAGATTGAGAGGTTCGAGCCAGCTATTTCTGAAGCGGCGCGGGCAGCGGTTGACAATGCGCGCGAGGATCTCGACTTCCTTGTGCTCGACGAAGCGTCCTTCGCCCTCGCCCCGAAGAAGTCTATCGATTACGCCGTTATGGAACGAACAGAAAAAGCGGCGGTCATGCCGGCTGATGTCGGTTGGTCGGATATCGGCTCCTGGGCCGCCGTTGGCGCGCTGTCATCACCCGATGAGGACGGAAATGTCATGCGTGGCGAAGGCGTCATCATGGACGCGAAGAATGTCTACTTGCGTTCCGACGAAGGCCTCACTGCAGTCGTTGGCGTCAGCGATGTTATTGTTGTGAACACAGGCGACGCGACTCTCGTCGTCGCTGCGAGCGCGGCCAATCGTGTGAAGGATCTCGTCGAGCGCCTCAAGCTGGAAGGTCGGCGAGAACCGCTGGAGCACCGCCGCGTTTACAGGCCTTGGGGCTATTATCAAACCATCGATCTCGGCGACCGGTATCAGGTGAAGCGTATCAGCGTCCGGCCTGGCGCTGCGCTATCTCTGCAAAAACACCATCATCGCTCCGAGCACTGGATCGTGGTTCGCGGCGCGGCCCAGGTGACAATCGACGCTCAAGACAAGCTCGTTCATGAAAACGAGTCGATTTACCTTCCCATCGGATGCGTTCATCGCCTCTCCAACCCGGGAAAAATCGACATCGAGTTGATTGAAGTTCAGACGGGCAGCTATCTCGGCGAGGACGATATCGTTCGCATTGAGGACAGATATAATCGTGAGTGAATTGCAGTGGCTAACACTCACGCGATACATCCGTTGAGGAGTCGATTGAGCTCTTGATGGCATATCAAGACTCTTTCTCTTTCTGGCGATAGGCCTGGATGGCCGGCAGATGCCCGTCGTGCAGAGGCCCGGCCCCGTTCAATAGGCCATTGAGACCGTCATTTTTCGCGCGCCCGGTTGAAAGTGTTCGAAACAAAACACGAACTTCTAGGCAGGCCGGTATCTGAGCCACTCCAGTCAGCCGTACACGCATCTCATCGCAGGCTTCGCGGTTAATCATCGCGCGGCTTGAACTGGATTGGTCAAAGTCCGCCACGGCGCCAAGCGCAATCACCGGGCGCTTTGAGCTCAAACAACTCCGCCCTCTGTTGACAGCGCAACCTTGAAGGCTGACTCTGAAGCAGAGAATGCATCAGACATCCGGTATAGAGGAAGCGCGGGCGCCCCACAGGCGCTGTGGGAGAAACGAACTATGGCTGACAAAAAGCAAATCAAACTCGGCATGTTCCTGCGGCCGGCAGGACATCATCTTGCGGCGTGGCGCCACCCGAACGCGCAGGCGGATGCCGGTGTTAACATCGCGCGGTTTGTCGAAGTCGCGAAAATTGCTGAACGCGGGTGCTTTGACATGCTCTTTTCGGCCGACTCGGCCACGGCCAATTCCGTGTTCGACGAAAACGGATTGCGCCGCATGGCCTATGTGGCGTGGATCGAGCCATTCACGCTCTTGGCTGCGCTTGCAAGCGTCACGCAGCATATCGGTCTTGTCTGCACGGCCAGCACCACTTTCGAAGAGCCGTTTTCATTGGCCCGCAAGTTTGCCTCGCTCGACCATGTGAGCCACGGTCGCGCCGGATGGAACCTCGTCACCTCCGGCAATCACACTGCGGCGTTGAACTTCAGCCGCGACGAACACATGGCCAAGGATCAGCGCTACATCAGGGCGCGCGAATTTGCCGAAGTGGTGATGGGCCTGTGGGATTCATGGGACGATGACGCCTTCGAGCGCAATCGCGAGAGCGGCATTTTCTTCGATCCAAAAAAAATGCACACGCTCAACCACGTTGGTGATCACTTTAAGGTCAAAGGCCCGCTTAACGTGGCCCGTTCACCTCAAGGGCGACCCGTACTGGTCCAGGCCGGCGCATCGGACGACGGCAAGCAACTCGCCGCCGAAACCGCTGAAGTGGTGTTCACCGCAACGCCGACAATCGAGGAAGGCCGCGCGTTTTATTCCGACCTCAAGTCTCGCATGGCGGCCTTCGGGCGCGCGCCTGACGAACTCAAGATCATGCCAGGTTTTTTCGTCACCGTGGGTGACACGCAAGCGGAAGCCCACGAAAAGCGCGAATTCCTGCAGCGACTTATCCACCCGGAAGTTGGGATCGCGTTGCTATCGCAGCGCATGGGGCTTGATCTCTCCGACTTTGATGTGGACGGCCCTTTGCCGGAGGTGCCGCAAGACAAGGTCATCAGCAGTCGCGTCACACTCCTCGTGGATATGGCGCGGCGCGAGAACATGACGATCCATCAGCTTTACACGCAGATCGCGGGCGGGCGCGGCCACTACGACATCTGCGGCACGCCTGAGCACATTGCAGACGTCATGCAGGAATGGTTCGAGACAGGCGCAGCCGATGGCTTCAACGTCATGCCGCCGGTGTTTCCAGACTCGCTATCGGACTTCGTCGACAAGGTCGTGCCGGAGCTACAACGCCGAGGCTTGTACCGGACACGCTATGAAGGAACGACCTTGCGCGAAAACCTGGGGCTCTCGCGCCCTGCAAGCAGATACGTATAAAAGGCGCAGTACAAACGCCAAGTGTAGAAGGGCAGAAATACATGCAACGACACTTCAAGAGGGCGACATTAGCACTTATAATCGCTGCGCCATTCAGCGCACCCGCTGGATCTGCGCTTGCGCAACAATCCGTGCAGGAGTTTTACTCCGGGCCCGGCAAGCAGATGCGCATGGTTATCCGCACGACTGCCGGCGGCGGCTATGATTTGCTGGGTCGCCTTGTGGCGCGCCATATCGGTCGCTTCATTCCCGGCGAACCCCAGATGGTCCCTGTCAACATGCCAGGCGGCGGGGGTATCGTCGCGGCGAATTACATGATGCAGGTTGCGCCGAAAGACGGCAGCGTTCTGTCAATTTTCAGCCAGGGTCTTGCAAGCGATCAGGCGCTCGGCCTCTCGCCTCAGTTCAAGGCCGATCTGCGCACAGTGAGCTGGATCGCCAACGTCACTTATTCCAACCAATTGCTCGTTGTTCATCGTTCTGCAAAAACGCAAACGCTTGAGGAGGCCAAGCAGCGCGTCACTACCATTGGCACGACAGGCGCAGGCTCGGCCTCCGTGCAATTTCCCGCCTTCTTCAACAACGTCCTCGGCACCAAGTTTAAAATGGTGTTTGGCTATCCCGGCGGCGCTGAAATAGATCTCGCGATGGAGCGCGGCGAAGTCGAAGGGCGGGGTACGAATCCATATACCGATTACATGTCAGCCAAGCCGACTTGGCTCCCCAACAAGATCGTTATTCCGCTCATTCAGACTGGTCTTGTGAAAGAGCCTGCGTTGCCAGATGTGCCCCTCCTATCGGACCAGAAGGTCCCGCCAGAGGACAAGCCGCTGCTTGATTTCATGTCGCGCTCTGCAGCGGTCGGCCGTCCTCTTGGCACAACGCCAGGCGCGCCTGCTGATCGTGTCAAGGCCTTGCGCACTGCCTTTCAAGCAATGATCAAGGACCCCGAGTTTATGGTCGACGCCAAAAAACACAACATGGACATTCGCCCGATGACCGGGGAGCAACTCGACAAACTCATCCGCGATATTGTCGACACGCCAGCCGATATTCGAGAGCGGGTGAAGCGCGCGCTGGAGCCAAAGGACGGCGACGTTGTGAGGTAGCTGCGAAAAAGCAGCGCGGCGCGGGAGACTTGAAATGACAAGGCGAACCTTTTATCCCGCAGCCGCGCTGAATCACTAGTCCGACGCAGCGCCTCGCGAAACGATCAAAGCGGCCAAACACATCATGAGTATCGGATCAAACCGCGAGTGATAGAGGAAATCATGTTCTCCAAGATCAATCATGTCGCCATCGTCAGCCAGAATTATGCGCTGCTCGCGCGGTTCTACGAGGCTGTCTTCAAGATGAAACCGTCCTCAAAGGAGCGCGCCGAACGTGCGCAAACAGTGGGTGATGGATACGTCGGCCTCAATATCAACCCGCGCAAGGCGGGTCGACCCGCTGGACTGGATCACTTCGGCGTCGAGGTCGAAGATGTTAACGCTGTCTTTGAGCGCATGAAGAAATATCAGGACGCCTCGTGGGTGCAGCGGCCCGGCACGCGACCGTTCGCCGGAATCACCGCGAATGATCCTGATGGCAACGTCTTTGATCTCTCGCAGCGCGACATGGCGAACCGCTCCGCAATCTACACCGAAAATGCAGGCGAGCGTCGTCCGCGCTTCATCTCGCACATCGCCATGCGCACAATGCACCCTGAGAAAATGGCGGACTTCTATCGCGACGTCTTGCAATTGGTGGATGTCAACAAGGAGACCGACGACGGGAACATGTATCTCACCGACGGCAAGGTCACGCTCGTTTTGGTGCCGTGGAAGATCAACAATTACCTCGGCCAGAGCATCCTGCCCACAGGCATGGATCATATCGTTTTCACAGTCGAAGATCTTCAGGCCTTCAAGGATGATCTCGACAACGTCATAGGCGTTAACCCGATCATGAACACGGTGCCTGTTGGTCTTGGCAAGGAGCAGGGGGCGCGCCTGCAGCTCCTGAAGCGCCAGTGTCCGGCCGGCGAACATTTCATCGCCGACCCTGATTTCACAATGCTGGGCGTGCGCGCGGCCAACTAGGCTGCGCGTCACGCCTACTTCAGCAGATAGCCGAAGCGTTCGCGCGCCAGTTTGCGAATCTCCGGCGACGGCTGGTTCACCTTCGGATACTGGTCCTTCCAGTGGAAGGGCTTACACGCGTCGATGATGGCGCGGCTGTTGGTGAAGTCGCCCTTCGCCTTGCGCTCAGGCTCGATGCGCGGATCAAGCGGCGTCGACCACGCGTTGGTGATGATATCAATAGACGTGGCGGGGTCTGAGCGGGTCAACATCGCCCAGATCACTTCTTCCAGGTTTGAGACGTCAATGTCGTCGTCAACAACGATGACATAGCGTCCTGCGTAGGCGCCCGAATGGCACATGGCCGCAACGTGCCCAGCCTGTTTGGAATGACCGCCATAACGCTGCTTGATCGCAACAGCAAGAAGTAGCCGCGACGTGCCGACTTCATGCGCCCAAACAGCCGTCACGTCTGGCACGCCGGCCTTGACGATATTCTCACGTACAATGGCCGAGCGCGTAAGGGCGCGATAACGTCCGATTTCGTCGGGGGGGCGCTGCGGCGCGCAGCCAAGCAGGATCGGATTGTCGCGATAGTAAATCGCATGAATATCCATCACCGGCTCGTCGCGAACGTCCGATCCGTAATACCCGAACCATTCGCCGAACGGGCCTTCCGGCGCCACGTTGCCGGGCTGCACATAGCCTTCAATCACAATCTCCGCGTTCGCGGGAACCGGCAGTCCGGTGATCGGCGCCTTGACGAGTTCGACAGGCTTGCCGCGCAGGCCACCGATCACTTCGTATTCGCAGACGCCATACGGAATTTCGCTGGACGACATCAGGAACGACATTGGGTCGCATCCAACCACAATGGCGACGGGCATCGGCTCGCCCCGCTTTTCGTACTTGTCGCGCATGATGCGTCCATGCTTGCCGGGCGAGATGTAGAAACCCACACGTTTGCTGTCGTGAATCATCACGCGATAAGTGCCGCAATTGATCCAGCCTTCCTCGGGGTCGCGCGTCACATTGAACGACCCGGTGCCGATGTAGCGGCCGCCATCTTCGGGATGCCACATCGGCGTTGGGAAGATCGAGACGTCTATATCGTCGCCTTTCATGACGTTCTGAAAAATGGGTCCGTCATTCACATAAACGGGCGGAATACGCTTCAGATCGGCGATGTAGTTCAGGCGAAACGCTTCGCTCAATTCGAGCTTGTTAAGGTGTTTGGGAAAGCCGAGCGTCATTTTCTGACGATCGCCGCCAAAGAAGTTCACCAGCACGCGGCTGCCGGGCAGCGTACCAGGAACGTCCTCGAACACGATGCAGGGCGCCGATTCTTCGTGCAGCACGACCTCGGAGGCCATGCCGATCTCTTCCTGCCAGCTGAGGCCCTTGACGGTTCGCACTTCGCCCATTTTTTCGGCGAGGTCCAGCCATTCTCGCAAATCGTAATAGCGCAGGTCCGCCTTGATATCTGTAACGTCGGTCATGGCTTTTGATCCCAGTTGATCAGGCGAGAAGGCCCGCATCCCGATAGGCAGCAACCGCGCCGTCATGAAGAGCGACGCCGCCAAATTCAAAGGCCTTCCGGCCGTCGGTTTTCAGCTCCGGAAAGAGATCCGGCAGGCCGTCATAAAGCGCGTCCAGGGAAACCAGCTCGTTGGCGCCTGAAACGATGGCGGCTGTGACGTCGCGCACGAGCGCGGCGTCGACTTTGGCGTGCGTCACGATCACATTCACAACGGCGGGTTGCCGCGTATTTTCGCGCACGCACCGCAGCTTGCCAGCGCGAATGGTTGTCGGCCGATAGAGCGGCTGAAAGGCGAGCAACCTGTCGAAGTCGGCGCCCCATTCAAGCACACGCAGGTCGGCGGATGCGTCGAGCGCAGTCATCACCTTGTTTGGAATTGGGCATTGCAATTGTGCGTCAACCTCGCCGCGCTTCAGCGCTTCGCCACCTTCCGCAAAATGCAGATTGACGATCTGCACGTCGGCATTTGTCCAGCCGAGCGCGCGAAACATTGTGTCGGCATGCTGCGCCATTCCGCTCGTCGCGGGGCCGACGCAGATGCGCTTGCCCTTGAGTTGCGCGACGCTGTTCAGCCCGGAACTGGCGAGCGCAATAAAGTACAAGGGGCCCGCGTTGGCCGGCGACACCATCCGCAACGCTATCGGTTTGCCGAAAGGAGCCTCGCCTCTCAGCGCTCTGCCGATCCAGTTTGACGCCATATAGCCAAACTGGATGTCGCCTGTCTCGAGGCTCTGCGCATTCTCGATGCTGGCGGATATTGCGGTGACCACCTCGATAGGTTGCGCAACGCCGCGTTGATCGAGAAGCTGTTTCAGGGCCGAGCCCTGTGAAAGAAAAGTACTGCCGGGCTCGGCGGTGCCGATGCGCATAAGTCCTCCGTGTCTGCGAGCTACGCCGCATCTTTGTGATAAGCCAAGTAAGGAAAGCGCAGAATGCCTGTCAAGTCGAGGCGTCGCGCAAATCAATACCCCATCATTTTTGTCACGCGCTGCACAAGCGGCTGCGGTGAAGAATAAATGGCTTTGACAAACTCTTGCATTTTGTCGCCCGCGAGGGGGCGCACCTCGAGACCGCGCTTTGTGGCTGTCGCCACAAACGCAGGGTCCGCAAGGGTATCGGCGAGCGCCTTGCGTAAAATCGCGATCCGGTCGGCAGGCACGCCCGGAGGTGCAGCAACCGGGCGTGCGACCTCCAATTGCCCGAAAATCAGGTTGAATGCCAGACGATCATCTTCTGATTTGATGAGGTCGGCAGCGTTGGGAACATTTGGCAGTTCGGGATGGCGCTCCAGGCCCATTTGCACGACAAGCCGAAGCTCGCCCGAGTCGAGATATTTCTGATATTGCGACTTCACGCTCGACATCCACAGGCCGCAGCTGCCGTCCAACTCGCCGCGCTCCGCCGCCAGTACAACGTCGCGCGTGCCCTTGTAACCGTGGATCACCTTGATCTTTGCGCCAATCAGCGCGTTGAGCGCTACGGCGTCCTGTGTCATCGAAGTGGTGGGCCCATAAGACCCGACGAGCGTCTCACCCGCGCGCAACGCGTCGAGTGACGTTCCTTTCGAGCGGTTCCAGAAGCCGCAGGTCGTCACTTCGCGATTTGCGTTTCCCAGCCAGTTGAACTTTGTGGCGTCGAATTGAACGCCGGAAATGCCCCACAGCGGCTCGAATGCGATCCAGCCTCCAAACACGCCGATGACCGTGCCATCCTTGGGCGCAACGTTATAAAGCCAGTTTGCAGAGACGCGCCCTCCGGCGCCCGGCCTGTTCTGCGGCGTCACGACGGGCGAGCCTGGAACATGCCGTCCCAAAAATTCTGCGATCACGCGGCCATAAGCGTCGAAGCCGCCGCCCACATCTGCTCCGATGTCGACGCTGATTGTCTTGCCTTTGAAGAAATCCGCCTGCGCGAAAGCAGGCGAGGCGAACGCCGTTAAGGCCGTGAACGCCGCAGAGACAATCAAGTTGCAACTGGTCACTTTTGTTTCTCCCAAGGCGGGCGCAATTTGCGCGGCTTTGCTATGCGCGGCTTTGTTATGATGGACAGGCTAGGATAAAAAAGGCCGTTCATCAAGGAAGGACAAGCCTTCGCCTCTTGACGCGCGTCGCGCGAAACACGAATGTTCGCGCCACAAAATGCTTGGACAAAATGCTTGGGAGGACGACGATGCCAAATGGCGAGCTTATGGCTGGACGCGTTGCGGTGATTGCGGGTGGCGGCGGCGAAATTGGCGGCGCAATCGCGCGCCGCTATTCAGCAGAAGGCGCCAGCGTTGTGGTCTGCGACATCTCGCAGGAAAAAGCTGACCTCGTGGCCGGGGAAATCGTCGCGGCGGGCGGAAAAGCCGTCGGCTTGAAGGTTGACGTGTCCAGCGAAGAGGACTGTGGCAACGCGGGGCGTTTCGCCGTTCAGACTTTTGGCAAGATTACCGATCTCGTCAATGCATCAGCAACCCTGTCGCCCGACGGCAACGTCGAAACCTTGTCTGTCGCAGCATGGCGCAACGCGCTCGATGTCAATTTCACCGGCGTTTTCCTGATGTGCAAATACGTCCTTGGCCATATTCGCGCTGCGGGTGGCGGGTCAGTCGTCAATATTGCCTCCAGCCATGGGCACTTCGGCCTGCCGGGCCGCTCAGCTTATTGCTCCACGAAAGCCGCGCTGATGCACTTCACGCGTGTTCTGGCCATCGACTATGGCCCGCACAACATCCGCGCCAACACGATTTCTCCTGGTCCCATAGACACGGCGCGCTCGTTGCGTCGGTTTGGCACGCGTGAGAATTCAAACAAGGTCCGCGGCCGGGGGCAGGTGTTGGGCCGCACTGGAACAGTTGAAGAAGTTGCTGCTGCCGCGGTCTTCCTTGCCTCCAACGAAGCCTCCTTCATCACCGGAACGGATCTCCTCGTCGATGGCGGGCAGACTGCGTTCAAAGGCACAGCGTTGGCGGACATTCATCAGAGTGCAACGTAAGTCTCAGCAGACGATCCAGAAGAGCAGGGCAGACGAATATGCGGTATCGCCCACTCGGCAAAACCGATCTCGATGTTTCGGAAATCGCCTTTGGCACCGGTGATAACGCGGGACTGATGACGATCGCGCCTGAGGCCGATCGCTGGAAGTCGTTCGAATACGCACTGTCCATCGGCGTCAATTATTTCGACACATCGCCCGACTACGGCAAGGGCCGGGCGGAAGAAAACCTTGGTCTGGCGCTGAAGCGTTTCGCGCGTGACGTTCCGCGCCCGCTCCATGTATCGACGAAGGTGGAGGTCATGCCCGGTGATGTTGATGACATCGCCGGCAAGGTGATCGCTTCAACCGAAGCAAGCCTGCGGCGCCTCGGCGTCGATTGCATCGACGTCATGATGATCCATAACCCGCCGCGCTCAACGCGTGATCCATCCGCCGCGCACTGGTTGCCTCTCACGCCTGACGACATGCTGGGGCCTGCGCTGGAGGGCCTCGAGCGCATGCGTGACGCAGGAAAAATCCGCTGGTTCGGCTTCACCTGCGAAAGCGCTGAGCCGGAACCCGCCAAGCGCGTGTTGTCTTCGGGCAGCTATCACGCCATCAATTGCTGGTACAACATGGTCAACCCCACGGCGGGAATGAATCCGGCGGGCGTTCGCTATGGCGCGGGCTACGACGATTATGACGGCATCATCACCCACGCTGGCGAATGCGGCGTTGGCGTCGCCGTTATTCGTCCGCTGTCTGGCGGCGCGCTCACCCATCAGGTGGTAGAGCAAGGCGCGGGCGGGCGTCATCGCCACGCCGGCGGCATCTACACGCGCCAGCCGGAAACCTTCACGCCGGAAATCCAGCGCGGACGCGCCTTCGCCTTCTTGCATCGTCCGCCGCGCACGTTGCCCGTTGCTGCGTACCAGTTCGCGCTCGCGCATCCCGCTGTATCGACCATCGTGGGCGGTTTTTCGGAGATCGCGCAGCTTCAGGAAGTTGCTGCGGTCGAAGGCGTACCGCTACTTTCATCAGATGAGTGGACGCAGATCAACGCTGCCTATGCCGCAAATTTTTATCTTGATGAGGGCGCTTTGTGAGCGCCCTGGTTGATCCGGAGAACATCGGATGCTGACTGCTGACAAGAACGAAACGCTCTGCCGCACAGGCGCATCGACGCCGATGGGCCAATTGATGCGGCGCTACTGGCTTCCCGTGTGCCTTGCCGCCGATCTTGTGGCGGGCGGCGCGCCCAAGCGCGTGCGCTTGCTGGGCGAAAATCTTGTTGCGTTCCGCAGTCCCGATGGCTCCCTCGGCCTTATCGACGAGGCGTGCCCGCATCGGGGCGTGTCGCTGGCGCTGGCGCGCAATGAAGAGTGCGGCTTGCGCTGCCTTTATCACGGCTGGGTCATGAATGGCGACGGCCAGGTTGCGGAAACGCCAGCCGAACCAGAGGGCAGCCGCATGAAAGAGCGCGTGAAGTTCGCAGCCTATCCTGTGCGCGAATCCGGCGTCTTCGTTTTTGGTTATATGGGGCCGCCGGATCTGCAGCCGCCGCCGCTGGATTTTGATTTTTCCGATCTTCCAGCGTCTCACGTCATTGTCATGCGTTCGCGTGAAGAGTGTAACTGGGCGCAATGTATCGAGGGTGTGCTTGATTCCGCCCATTCCAATTATCTGCATTCCGACGGCATCAAGCCCAAGGGCGGCCTTAGCATCACGGAAGACACGGATCTGAAGGTCGCCCAGTTTACGCGACCTTCCAACGATGGAGCCCCTCGGCTCGAGGTTGAGCAGCAGCCTTACGGTTTCAGGTACGCTGCGCTTCGCCGCCCAATGAAGAATCCCGAAAGCAACACTTATGTGCGCGTGACGCTTTATGTTGCTCCGGTCTACTCGATTTTTCCCGCACCCAAGGGCTGGGCGTCGATGCAGATGTTCGTGCCGATCGATGACGAACACACGATGTTCTACTACGTGCTGTGGAAGCGCGAGGCGCCTATCGACGAGGACACGCGCGAACGCTATCTCGAACAGCACGGCATGCGCGTTGGCTTGGATATGGACGAACAGTTTCGAAAGATCGGGAAGCGAGACAACAACTGGATGCAGGATCGTGAGTCGATGACGTCGGGGCGTTCGTTCTCCGGCATCTACGGCATCAACACGGAGGATTTCGCCGTGCAGGAAAGCATGGGCCCGATCGTCAATCGTGCGCGCGAACATCTTGGCGCAAGCGATCTTGCGGTCATTCATTTCCGCCGGACGATTATAGACGCCGCTGAAAAACTCGCCCGCGAGGGCGCCGCGCCTGTAGGCCTTGGACAGCAAGTGGACTACAAGGCTCTTTCGAGCGGCGAAGGCATGGTGCCAGTGGGCGCTGATTGGCGCCTTGTCTGCGAGCCCGAGCCGGCCTGAAGAAAAGCAACTAATGGGCGCATGAATGCGCCACACATGGGTGGGAAAACGAATGAAGACGGGAACGCAGATTTTTACGGCGGCCGCTTTGCTTGCAGCCAGCTCCATCGCACACGCGCAATCGGTGGAGCAGTTTTATACGGGCAAGACGGTCAACGTGATCGTGCCCTTTTCCGCAGGGGGCATCTACGACACCACGGGTCGTCTCCTTGCCCGAAACATGGGCCAGTTTATTCCCGGCAAGCCAACGCTCGTCGTGCAAAATCAGCCCTCCGCTGGAGGCATCGGCCTTGGGAACCGCTTTGGCGCCGGCGAAAGCGACGGCACTCAAATTGGCACTTTGCAGCGCGGATTGCCGCAACTTGCGCTTACCGGCGATCCCAATGTTCGCTTCGATCCTTTGAAGCTTACGTGGATTGGCTCACTTTCCGCATACGCAAACGATTCCTACATTCTGTCTGTCAACTCCAGTCATTCGGTACGGAAAATTCAGGAGCTGCAAGGCGCTTCTGCACCCGTATTGCGGATTGGCGCCAATCGCGCCGGCTCGACCAATCTCACCATCGCGCTCGTCGTGCAGCACGCACTGGGCCTGAAGCATGACCTCGTTCGCGGTTATCCTGGCGCGGCTGAGATCAATCTTGCACAGCAGCGCAATGAGGTTGATGGTCAATACGCCGACGTCAGTTTCTTCCAGACGAACATGCGCGACATATGGGAGAAGGGTGGTCTACGTCCGCTCGTGCAGACGGGTCGACGGGCTCGCCTGTCTTCGCTCGCCGATGTTCCACTCGCGCGCGAACTTACGCAAGATCCGGCCATGCGCGCGCTGCTTGCATTTGCTGAAATGCCGTTCGAGATGGCGCTTCCCGTCGCGGCGCCCGCCAGCGTTCCCAAGGATAGGGCTGCCGCGCTCAAGAGCGCGTTCGACCAGATGGGCAAGGATGCCGGCTTCCTCGCCGACGCAAAGAAAATGAACTTCCTCGTCGATCCCATTCCCGGCGATGAAGTGCTGGCGATCATTCAGCGCGCGGCGCAGACGCCGCGCCCCGTCATCGATCTCTACAAGAAGCTTATCGAACAATAACAGGAGGCGCGCCATGTACGAGGATCTCAAGGAACGTCTGAAAAACGCAGGTCGCGTGCTGGTGCACGAAGGACTCGGCGATTATGTCGCCGGGCACATCAGCATGCGCTTGCCCGATCGCCCCGACCAGTTTCTGATGAAGCCAGCCGGCATGGGTCTCGATGAGATGACCATTGAGAACATCATCACGGTCAACCTTGAAGGGCAGAAGACCGCCGGTCCATCGGCCCGTCACAACGAAGTGTGGATTCATTCGGAAGTGCTTCGCCTGCGGCCGGATGTCAATGCAGTGCTGCATGCCCACCCTGAGGCCGCCGTCGCCTTCTCGTCGCTCGACAAGCCGCTTCTGCCGGTGAGCAACGATGGGTCGATTTTCTACGCCGGGGTGCCGGTCTTTGCTGAGACGACCGATCTCATCACGACGAAAGAGCGGGGCGAGGCGGTGGCGCGCACCATGGGCGACAAGCAGGCGCTCATCTTACGCAACCACGGCATCGTGACATGTTCGTCCAGTATTGAAGAGACTGTCTGGCTCGGCCTCAAGCTTGAGCGCGCGTGCCGCGTTCAGTTGGCAGCAGAGGCGGCTGGAGGCCCCAAGCTTCTCGTCAAGACAGAAGAACTGGCAGCCAAAGCGGCGAAGGCCAACAGGCCAGACCTGCATTCGAATGTTTTTGCGTATCTGGTGCGGCGCGCGAACGCGACCTGCCCCTATTGCGCGCCGCAAGGCGGTATTCGCATCGACTCCTGACCTAATCACACGGCAAACCGCGCGGGCGTATACTTGCGCTCGCGCGCCTTTTGGTTTTATGCGTTTCGTGCGGTCAAGCGCAGACGATAAGCGCCGCCGCGCCAACATGGGAGGGAAATTCATGCGTGCACTTTTGCTCGCCGCCGCCGTCGCGGTTTCGCCGCTTGCTTTGTCAGGCGCCTCGATTGCGCAGAGCGCAGACCCGGTAGAGGCTTTTTACAAAGGCAAGAATCTCAACCTGCTCGTGGGTGTGAGCGCCGGCGGCGCCTACGACCTCACGCTTCGCCTCGTCGCGCGTCATATCGTGCGATTTATCCCCGGCCGTCCGACGCCGGTTGCGCAGAACATGACGGGCGCAACGGGCCTTGTGATGGCGAATTATCTCTACAATGTCGCGCCCAAGGACGGCAGCTATATTGGCCTCATCCAGAACGGCCTCGCCACGTTTCAGGCAGTGGGAATGGAGGGCGCGCAGTTTGATGCGCGCCAGCTCGAATGGATTGGCTCGCCCGCTCCAACAATCGAAACAATGATCGCCTACAAGAAGCGGACCGGTGTTTCGAGCATTGAGGATGCGCGCCAGCGCGAAGTCATCGTCGGGTCAATTGGCTCGTCGGGCATTACCTATATGTATCCGCTCATGCTCAACGACATGGCGGGCACAAAATTTCGCATGGTGCCGGGATATACCGGTTCAGGCGCGCTGAATCTTGCAATGGAGCGTGGGGAAGTCGACGCGCGCAATAATTCCTGGGGAAGCGTCAAGGCGAACAAGCCGGGCTGGATTACGGACGGCGACATCGCCGTGCTCACATACTCGGGCCGCAAGCAGCCGGACCTTGCGAAAAGTCCCCATCTTGAAGACATTATCAAGGACAAGACTGACCTTGCTGTCTTCAAGGTCGTGACCGCCGGCAGCCAGTTGGGTCACCCGTTCGCAATGGCGCCGGGCGTGCCTGCAGATCGCATCGCCGCCGTGCGTAAGGCCTTCGCCGAAATGCTCAAGAGCCCCGAGTTCATCAAGGAGGCCGTCGCGGCGCAGATCGATATTGACTACGTTGACCCAGACGAAATGCGGCAGGTGGTGAGCGAGTTGTTCGCAACGCCTCAAAGCGTTCGCGATCGCGCACGCAAATACTTCGACCGTAAATAAAACGATAGCCGGGATGACGCGCATTGCGCCATCCCGGCTCGACTGCCGCTCAGCGAATGAGAGGCATAACATCGCGTGCAAAACGCTCCAGTCCCTCCCGCATGGGGTGGAACTGCAGCATGAGACATGTGACGCCAAGCTCTTCGTAGACTCGAATACGCTCTGCGATCAGCTCTGGCGGCCCAACGAGACCGGCGCCGAGCGATTTTGCCGCGACGGCCGACGCCGGGTCTGTCTCAATGCGAAGCGCTTCGCCCTTCGCCTGCGCCAGGGTCGCGCCAAACGCGACATGCGTGCTCACGCCGATGCCGATTTCGCGACCGTGCCGCGCCGCCCGCGCGCGCATGGCGCCCGCATCCGCACGCATCAGTTCGAGATTTTTCTCGTAATTTTCATGCCCCGGCTCGTAGGACGCGAACCACAAGTCACACTCGCGCGCGATGATCTCCTGCCCCAGCGGCGACCCGCTCGCCGCGTAAATTGGGATTGGTAAGCGAAACGGCTTGGTCGCGACGCTGGCGTCGCGCACATCGAAAAACTCTCCCTCAAGCGTGAAAGGCTCCATGCCCCAGAGCCCTTTCACGACGCGCAGAAATTCGTCAACCCGTCGGTAACGCGCGTGCGTGTCCTCAATCCAGCCATTGTTTCCGTAAAGCGCGAACTCATGCGAGCGACGGCCGGGCACCATGTTGAGGCAGGCGCGCCCGCCAGAAAGCCTGTCCAGAGACGCCGCCATCTTGGAGACTAGTTGCGGCGGGAAAATCCCCGGATGCACGGCGGTCATGATCTCGATGCGCGATGTCTCGACAGCGAGGGCGGACGCGACCACCCAGGCCTCCAGATCACGCGCGACAAGTCGCTCCGCCACTAGAGTGATGTCGAAACCGATCTCCTCAGCGCGCTTCACCACGTCTCTGACGAAGGCGTAGGAGCGATCAACCCTGAGTCCACGCCCGGGCGAACCGAGTTCATCCAGCGCAAGATCAATTTCAGTCTCGCGACCGATTGTGTGGGGCAGGGGAGCCCAGACGCCAAGCTTCATGGTTCAACCCGTGTGCCGATGCTGGCGTGATGTTCTATCGGCCAAGCCGACAAGGCAAGCGCCGCTTACGGTCGGACATCACCCAAAGGCCACATCACCGCCCCTCAACTTTAGGTTTCGAACCGTGAAACGAAATTGCAAAGGCGGCGTTGACGGCGGTGAAGCAGGCGACTCCGTTTCGCCTCAATCGATCTAATGGAGCTTTGAATGCTGCGCATCGACGATGGCCGTCCTGCACCGCTTGGCGCGACGTGGGACGGGGGCGGCGTCAATTTTGCGGTGTTCTCGGCCCACGCGACTGCTGTCGACCTGTGTTTGTTCGATCCGACTGGACGCAAGGAAATCCAGCGGATCCGCATGCCAGCGCGCACCGAAGACGTCTATCATTGCTATGTGACAGGCGTACTTCCGGGCCAATTGTATGGCCTGAGAGCACACGGTCCATACGAACCTGAACATGGGCATCGCTTCAATCCGCATAAATTGCTCATCGATCCCTATGCGCGCGAGCTGTTCGGCTGGGTCAGATGGCATGACGCCATGTTCGGCTATCGCGTCGGCGCGCATCGCGGCGACCTGACGATGGACCGTCGCGACAGCGCGCAAATGGCGCCTAAAAGCGTCGTTGTTGATCCAGCTGCAACGTGGGGCGATGACCGTCCGCCGCATCGCCCCTGGAGCGATACAATCATTTACGAGGCCCACGTCAAAGGTCTCACGATTTCCAATGAAGGCATCGCGCCCACAGCCAGGGGCACTTATGCCGCGTTAGGCCATCCTGCAATCGTCGACCACCTCGTCAAGCTTGGCGTCACCGCTGTCGAATTATTGCCCATCCACGCCTTTGCTGACGATCGATTCCTGCTCGAACGCGGACTTCGAAACTACTGGGGCTATTCGACCCTTAATTTCTTCGCTCCAGAGCCGCGCTTCATGGGCGACGGCGGCGCAAATGGTCTGCGCAGCGCCATCCGCACGCTCCATTCCGCCGGCATCGAGGTTATTCTAGACGTTGTGTACAATCACACGTGCGAAGGCAACAGTCTCGGGCCGACCCTCTCGTGGCGTGGGCTTGATAACGCGGTCTATTATAAAACCCCGTTCGAAGCGCCGCGCGCGACGTGGGATTCTACAGGAACGGGCAACACGCTGGATCTTCCCCACCCCCGCGTACTGCAGATGGTCATGGACAGTTTGCGCCATTGGGTGGAATCCTACCACGTCGATGGCTTCCGTTTCGATCTCGCATCATCGCTGGCGCAAGATCCTTTCGACTTCAATCAGCGCAGCGGATTCTTGCAGGCCGTCGCTCAAGATCCCGTTCTCTCGCAAGTGAAATTAATTGCCGAGCCGTGGGATGTAGGCGACGGTGGTTATCGCGTCGGCGGCTTTCCATCTGGATGGGCGGAATGGAATGACACGTGGCGGGACACGGTTCGGGGCTTCTGGCGGGGCGATCCAAATAAATTATCAGACCTTGCGCGTGCGCTGACAGGTTCCCGCGAAATCTACGAAATAAGTCGCCGCCATCCGTGGGCCTCCGTTCAATTCGTGTGCTCGCACGATGGCTTCACGCTGCACGATCTCGTCAGCTACAACGACCGACATAACGAAGCCAACGCCGAAGACAATCGTGACGGCCACACCCACAATCTGTCCTGGAATTGTGGTGAGGAAGGGCCCACGCAGGACGCGGGCGTCAACGCTACGCGCGCATCGCAAAAGCGCAATCTCCTCGCAACGCTGATGTTATCGATCGGAACGCCGATGATGCTCATGGGCGATGAATTGTCGAGAACGCAAAACGGAAACAACAATGCCTACGCGCAAGACAACGAAATAAGCTGGCTCGACTGGCAAGAGGGCGCCGCGCGCGACCCCGCGCTGCTCGAGTTCACCCGCACGCTTACGCGATTGCGCAAAGATTACACAAGCTTCCGCCGCACGATCTACCTGAGCGGAAAGGTGCTCCCCGAAAGCGGATTGAAGGACATTTACTGGCTTGCACCGGAAGGACGTGAAATGACGCCAGACGACTGGAACGAGGATTTGCGTCGCGCGCTCGGTATGCAGATTGGCAATGAGGGCCATGGCGAACGCCGCTTTCTAATTTTGATGAACGCGGCGCCCGAGGACGTCGACTTCATCTTGCCTGCTGACTTTAACGTGCAGGCTTTTGTGCATGTGTTTAATACGCGACTAGAGGAAGGACTCGTGCGCGACGACCCATTCATCCTAAAGCCAGGCGCTAGCTTTAACCTGATGGCGCGATCGATGGCAGTGTTCGAACATTCCGCGGGCGCGAAGTCATGACGCACAGCCGCATGCCCTTTGGCGCGGACGTCGTCGATGATGGCGTCCAGTTCAATCTGTATGCGCCCGACCTCGATGAGATAGACCCACCCACTGACTGCAACGGCAACACACGACACCAAGCGGGGCGAAGACGTTCGGGCCCGGCTCTTCGCGCTCTCGTACAAGCCAGAAGTATGGGCCAGCCTGGTGGAGGCTGCGCAGGATACTTCAGCGGATCCCCCATTCCATAGACCGTTACATGCTGCTGCAAACCATCGTCGGTGCTTGGCCGACGTCTCCCGATAAATCAACACCGCTTGAACCTGACGAATTCTTCCGGCAGCAGTTGCTTAATTACGGGACGAAGTCGGTGCGTGAAACCAAGCGTCGCAGTTCATGGACCGCGCTGGATCCAGCGTACGAAGCTGCACTGCATAGCTGGATCGATACCCTGTTAGGGTCGGCGCGGTTCAAGCACATCTTGTGGACTGCATTGCCGCCAATAACTCAGGCCGAGTCTCAGATCAGCCTCTCCCGCCTGGTGTTGAAGATGACGATGCCCGGCGCACCTGACATTTATCAGGGCTGCGAATTCGAAGACCAGTCGCTTGTAGACCTAGATAATCGGAGGGCCGTTGATTACCACGCCAGAGCGGCCGCGCTTGAAAATCCAACCTTCGAATCAAATAATCTCAAGTTCTTAAGAACTGCAACGCTTCTTCGGGATCGCGCTGCAACGCCAGAATTGTACGCTTCGCAAAATTATCAACCACTGCCGGCATCACAGCGCGATCTTGTCTGTTTTTTGCGCGCAAATGGATCGGACGAAATCGTCGTAGCCACGTGCATCAACCCATTTGAATGTGTCGACGTAGGCAGCATCATGGAATTTCTGGCAATCGGTGATGGGTGAAGCAACCTTCTGGAGGGACATGCGTTGAACCAGCGTAAGCATGGGGGCCCTGGGCTTCCTGCCGTGGTTCTGAGGAAGTCCTTTTGAATGAAGTCTGCCAAATCTGTTGTTGCCGACGCGCGTCTGCCGAAGCCTTCGCTTATGTGCCGCTGGCCGGGCCGGGTGGCAATTGAAAATATTCAGCCGACAGTAGACGCGGGTTGCTGGCCAACGAAACGCGTAATCGACGAAGAAATCCTCATCGAGGCTGACGTTTACTCTGATGGGCATGACATTGTTGAATGTGATGTCCTGTGGCGCGTTGTCGGCGATGGACCCTGGCAAAAAACGCCCATGCGCCTGCTGGCAAATGACAGATGGCGTGGGTCAATGCTGCCGCGCACTATCGGCCTGCACGAATTCTTTATTGAAGCATGGCGAAACCCGTTCGCCAGCTGGGTGAATGACGTTAGAAAAAAGGCGGATACGGGTCTGGACCTGACGATGGAGATCGAAGAAGGGCTCGCAATCGTAAGGGTTGTTGCACACAAGCCAGACGGATTGCAGGCAGGCTTGTCTGCGGTCGATGAAGCGAAGGGCGATAACAAGGTCATCCTGGCGAGCTTGATGGCGCCCGCCGTCATCGAGACAATGCGCGCGTGCGGTCCGCGCGTGGGCGGGAGCCGCACGAAAGTCTTCGAAATTTCGGTTGATCGAAAGCGGGCTGCCTTTTCATCATGGTACGAATTATTTCCACGCTCGACATCTAATGATCCTGACCGCCACGGGACGTTCGATGATGTAATTGCGCGGCTTCCCTACGTTCGTGACCTGGGGTTCGATGTTCTCTATTTTCCGCCTATTCATCCGATCGGCGAGACGAACCGAAAAGGGCGCAACAACGCTCTTGCTGCGGAGCGATCGGATTTTGGCAGTGTGTACGCTATCGGTTCGCGAGTTGGTGGGCACGACGCCATTCATCCTGAATTGGGCTCTTTTGTGGACTTCGCGAGGCTGGTGCGTGAGGCGAGCGCCCTAGGGTTGGAGATCGCGTTGGACATTGCGTGGCAGTGTTCACCTGACCATCCCTGGCTGGAGCAGCATCCAGAATGGTTTGAGCGTCGCCCCGACGGCTCAATCAAGTACGCGGAAAATCTTCCCAAAAAATATGAGGACATCGTCAACATTCGCTTCGACAGTGAGGCCTATCAAGAGGTTTGGAAGGCGTTGCGCGACGTCATTCTGTTCTGGGCCTCGCACGGCGTTCGCATCTTCCGTATCGACAATCCGCACACGAAACCGCTTCCGTTCTGGGAGTGGATGATTACTGAAGTTGGGCGTGCTTATCCCGACTGTATCTTTCTTGCTGAAGCGTTCACCCGTCCAAAAATGATGAAGCGATTGGCGAAGGTCGGATTTCAACAAAGCTATACATATTTCACATGGCGTAACGCCAAACAGGAAATCATTGACTACGTCGAGGAACTCAACGGCGAAATGGCTGCATACTATAGGCCAAACTTTTTCGCTAATACGCCGGACATCAATCCTTACTTTCTCCAGACGAGCGGCCGCGCCGGTTTCATCATTCGCTCAACCCTTGCGGCTACGCTCTCTGGTAATTGGGGAATTTACAGCGGATTCGAAATCTGTGAATCGGCGCCAATACCGGGCCGCGAAGAATATCTCGACTCCGAGAAATATGAAATCAGGGCCCGTGATTACGACGCACCGGGCAATATCAAGGACCACATACGTCGCCTGAATGCGATACGTAACGACCACACTGCGCTTCAAATGCAGGGCAACATCAGTTTTCTCAATGCGGGGAGCGATAGCGTCGTCGCCTATGTGCGAGTTTCACCGCAGCGTGACGAAGCGATTATGGTGATTGTCAATCTCGATCCTCATCACCGTCAAGAGTGTGCCTACGAAGCCCCTCTATGGGAGTTTGGTTTGCCGGACGACGGTGTGATTGAAGTGGATGATCTTCTTTTTGGCGGCCGGTTCACTCTCTATGGCAAAAGCCATCAAATTGCGCTCGATCCTGCGCATAATCCAGTGATTATCTGGCGTCTTGTTGCACCGTCGGTGGAGCGCAGCGATGATTGATCGCACCGACCAGTCGTGGTGGAAAGACGCCATCATTTATCAGTTGCACGTCAAAGCGTTTTTCGACGCCAACAACGATGGCGTCGGAGATTTTGAGGGCCTCACCGCAAAACTTGATTACGTGCGCGATCTTGGCGCGACGGCGATCTGGCTGATGCCTTTTTATTCCTCGCCTTTGCGAGATGACGGCTATGACATTGCGGATTATCGCAGCGTGAATCCGGCCTTTGGTTCGATGCGAGATTTTCGCCGTCTGGTGCGCGAGGCGCATGAGCGGAACCTGCGTGTCATTACCGAACTGGTCATCAATCATACGTCGGACCAGCACCCGTGGTTCCAGCGCGCACGGCAGGCAAAACCAGGTTCATCAGCACGCGACTTCTATGTCTGGTCCGACACAGACAAGAAATACGCTGATGCGCGCATCATCTTTCTGGACACGGAAACCTCAAACTGGACCTGGGATGCTGGTGCTGGAGCCTATTATTGGCACCGCTTTTACAGCCATCAACCTGATCTCAATTTTGAAAATCCTCGCGTTCTAGAAGCGGTCATCGATACGATGCGTTTCTGGTTCGATATTGGCGTCGATGGTCTACGCCTGGACGCGATCCCTTATCTTATTGAACGCGTTGGCACGAACTGCGAGAATCTGCCTGAGACGCACGAAGTCATCCGCCGAATCCGAGCCGCGCTTGAGGAATCGCATCCCGACAGAATGCTTCTTGCCGAGGCCAATCAATGGCCAGAGGAAACAGCCGAATACTTTGGCAAGGGTGATGAATGTCACATGGCGTTTCATTTTCCGCTGATGCCGCGCATGTACATGGCTCTCGCCATGGAGGATCGGCATCCGATCACCGACATCATGCGCCAGACGCCGGAAATCCCTGAGTCAGCGCAATGGGCAATATTCCTCCGGAACCACGATGAGCTGACGCTCGAGATGGTGACCGATCGTGAGCGGGATTACCTTTGGTCGTTCTATGCAAGTGATCGGCGCGCTCGCATCAATCTGGGCATTCGCCGCCGACTTGCTCCGCTCCTCTCAAACGATCGTCACAAGGCCGAGTTGCTGGCGTCATTGCTTTTTACGATGCCTGGCACGCCGGTACTTTATTATGGCGATGAGATCGGGATGGGCGACAACATCTATCTTGGAGATCGTGATGGCGTGCGCACCCCCATGCAATGGTCGCCCGACCGAAACGGCGGCTTCAGTCGCGTAGATCCCGCAAGGCTTTATCTCCCCGCCATTCAAGACCCGATCTACGGTTTCAACAGCGTCAACGTCGAATCACAACTTGCCAGTCCTGCAAGTTTGTTGAACTGGACGCGGCGCATAGTCGCCATAAGACGCAACCACCGCGCGCTCAGTCGTGGCGCATTGCGGTTTGTGTATCCGTCAAACAGAAAGGTTCTCGCTTATCTGCGTGAGGTCGATAACGAACGGATCTTGTGCGTTTGCAACGTCTCGCGCTCGCCGCAAGCAGTGGAGCTGGATCTATCCGAGTTCAAAGGCTCGAGGCTTGTTGAACTGACTGGCGGATCGGTATTTCCGCAAATTGGCTCGCTCCCGTATTTAATTACTTTGCCAGGTTATGGCTTCTATTGGTTCTCGCTGGATGCGACGAACGTAGAAGAAAAGCGATTTGGTCCATCGCCTGCACCCGAGCTGTTCACACTCGTTCTCAAAGGCGATGCGGGAGATCTGCTGACCGGTCGTGAAGCTGTTGCTTTTGAGCGGACCATAGCGCCTGCCTTCCTGTCGTTGCGAAGGTGGTCGCCCGGACGCAACGAGGGCGTGCGTCAGGTCGTATTGAAGACGCTTGGCAACCTTCAAGCGTCGCGTGCGGCGCGCACGTACCTTTTGAACAGCATCGACGTCACACCACGTTCTGGTACGCCCCAGACACTGTTTGCGCCGCTTGCTATAAACGAAGCGGAAGAGGACGAAAGCGTCCTGCCTTACGCGGTGGCGCGGGTTCGTCGAGGCGCGCGGGTGGGCTTATTGTATGATGCGGACGCTGATCCGCAGTTTGGCGCAACGATGGCTGCCCACATGAAGCGGGGTTCGGTGCTTCCTGCGAAGGACGGCGGCAGTCTGCATTTTCATGGCGTTGAAGCGCTTGATGAAATGCATTTTGAGGAACTTGAAAGTGCGCGCCTCGGCGGCGACCAGAGCAACTCCACCTTGTTGATTGGCGAAGAGGCTGTACTGAAAATTTATCGGCGCCTCCAGGATGGGCCCAATCCGGAAGTTGAAATGAGCCGATATCTCACCGAGACGGCGCAGTTCGACGGTTCTCCGGCGTATCTGGGCTCCCTGGCCTATGTTAACGCGGAAGGCGTGTCGACGCCGCTGGCGATCATGCAACGCTATGTTCGCAATCAGGGTGATGGATGGACGCGCACGCTTGATGCGTTTCGCCTCGCCCTGGAGGAATTGGTGACGCCGCCGCCTGGCCAGGAGCCATCGCTTGAGGAGGCTTTTGCGGCGTTTTTGCCCCGCGCGTTGGCGTTGGGCCGGAGAACGGGTCAGATGCACTGCGCCCTTGCGCGGCCCACAGATGATCCATGTTTTGCGCCCGAGCGCCTGTCAGATGAAGATATGTCGGCTGCCGGAAACGAGATGCGGGCGCAGGCGACCCGCGCGCGCGAGCATCTTCGCCACGTCCTGGCTGACGCGACTGAAGCGCAGGCGGCGCTGATGAACCGTTTTATCGACAGCGGTTCGCTTTGCGACGACGCCATCGCGGCGCTGACCCAGGATCCTGTGGACGCGATGAAGTTTCGTGTTCACGGGGACTATCATCTCGGTCAGACGCTTATCGTCCAGACAGACGTGCTCATTGTTGACTTCGAGGGTGAGCCGTCCCGCTCGGTTGAAGAGCGGCGCGCGAAAGATACGCCGCTTCGCGATGTCGCGGGCATGCTGCGGTCCATTTCTTATGCTGGAGAGTCAGCTATACTCGCAGTCGAGCAGCGTCTCTCTACGGACGTTGCGCGCGCGGAACGCATCGCGTCCGAAGGGGTGCAGTTGGTGAGCAGGGTCTTCATGGACGCATATAGCGCGGAGGTGGCCGGCACGTGGGCCGAAGTCGCCGACCCCTTGCATAGGGAGCGTTTGCTGAGGATGAAATTGTTAGCCAAGGCGTTGTATGAAATTAATTATGAGGCCGAGTTTCGGCCGACCCGCCTAGAGCGCGTTGACATTCATCGTGTCCAAATATGCGCGCTGACGATTGATAGCATGGACATGAATGCTCTCGGTGTTTGTTCGTAGCGCGTTGCGATGCGCCTGAAGTGTTTGAGCTTCAGGAAGAAGCGCTCGATGAGATTTCGT
>CANMLK010000009.1 GCA_947498445.1 Beijerinckiaceae bacterium | reverse complement strand
GGCGATTGAGACCGAGCGCCAGTCCTGGGAGCAGCGCCAGTCTGGCGCCACCCGTCAGATTGACGATTTCGAAGAGCGCATCGCGGAAGCGCGCGAAGAACAAAGCGAACTCGCCGACGCGCCCGAACTGTTCCTGCAGCGCCGCCGCGCGCTGATGGGCGAGATCGATCAGGCCGAGGAAGCGCGCAAGCTGGCGTCCGACAAGCGCGCGGAAGCCGAGACTCGCCTTGCCGAATCTGATCGCGCCGCGCGCGGAGCGCTCGAATCCATGAGCGCAGTGCGCGAGGCGCGCGCCCGCTCCGAGCAGCGGCTGGAAGGCCTGCGCCAGCGCCGCGAAGACCTTGAGCGCACCATCGCGACCGACCTTGAATGCGAGCCGCACCAGCTTGCCGAACTGGCTGGCGTCAATCCCAAGGACGACAACCTGCCCGACGCGGACGTCATCGCGCGCAAGCTTGAAGAACTGAAGCAGGATCGAGAGCGCCTTGGCGCCGTCAACCTGCGCGCGGACGATGAACTGACCGACGTCGAAACGCGCCGCGACACAATGGCCGCCGAACAACAAGACTTGACGGACGCCATCCGCAAGCTGCGCACCGCCATCCAGAATCTCAACAAGGAAGGCCGCGAGCGACTCGTCGCCGCGTTCGATGTGGTGAACGGCCATTTCAAGGAGCTGTTCACGACGCTGTTCGGCGGCGGTTCTGCCGAGCTGCAACTTGTTGAAAGCGATGATCCGCTTGAAGCGGGTCTGGAAATCCTCGCCCGCCCACCGGGCAAGAAGCCGCAGACGATGACGCTGCTGTCAGGCGGCGAGCAGGCGCTGACCGCCATGTCGCTGATCTTCGCGGTGTTCCTCACCAACCCCTCGCCGATCTGCGTGCTCGACGAAGTGGACGCGCCGCTGGACGACGCGAACGTGGAGCGCTTCTGCGATCTGCTCGAAGAAATGCGCAAGCGCACGGACACGCGCTTTGTCACCATCACCCACAATCCGATCACCATGGCCCGCATGGACCGCCTGTTCGGCGTGACGATGGCGGAGCGCGGCGTATCGCAGATGGTCAGCGTCGATCTCGGTCAGGCCGAGCGGATGATCGAGGCGGCGGAGTAAGTCTGCTTACGTTGTCGTTGAAGCTGGCTGTCGCCACCCGTCATGCCGGCGAAGGCCGACATTCACGACATGCTGCAAGAGCCCTGCACACCTTGCGAAACTATAATGGTCGCCACTGGTGGAGCATTGCGCAAGGCCTGCCGTGGATGCCGGCCTTCGCCGACATGACGCTGCGGACAAACCGCGCTGCGCCTTACGAAAACTTCTCGCGCTTCCACAGCGCGGGGAAGATCTTCACCCACGCCACCGAACAGCCCACCGCCGCCACGCCGCCGAACACGACGGTGGGGATAACGCCGATCAATCGCGCGGCGAAGCCGGATTCGAACTCGCCCAGATGATTGGCCGAACCCGATGTCACCGAATGAACCGCGACGACGCGGCCGCGCATGCCGTCGGGCGACTCGACCAGGATGAGCGTCTGGCGAATGACGACGCTGATCATATCAACCGCGCCCATGACGATGAGGCACAAGATGCCCATCCAGAAATTTCCGGCGAGGCCGAAGATGATCGTCGCCACGCCATAGATGAACACAGTGGCAATCATTGTGCGGCCGACGTGATACTGAAATGTGAAATTGGCCAGCGCGAGCGCCGCGAGCACCGAGCCGACCGATGAGGCCGAGCGCAGAACGCCAAGCCCCCACGGTCCCGCATCAAAAATATCGCGCGCGAAAATGGGCAACAGCGCCGTCACGCCTGCAAACATGACCGCGACAAGATCAAGCGTGATGGCGCCGAGAATGACCGGGGTATGCCAGATGAAACGGTAGCCGGCGACCAGCATCTCGAACGTCACGGGCGGCTTGCCGCCAGCCAGCAACCGCGCGGCGATGAACATGGCGAGCAGCGCCGACGCCGTGAGCATGACGAACGCGACATAGAAGGGCACAAGCGTGCCGAAGGGAATGAGCAGGCCGCCGATAGAGGGGCCAATAATCGTCGCCGACTGGTTGATCGTGTTGTTCCAGGCAGCCGCCGACGTGAATTGCTCCTTGGGCACGAGCGACATGACGAAGGCCTGCCCCGCAGGGCCGGCAAAGGCCCGCGCCGCGGCGAAGACAGCGGTCGAAATGTAAAGCGGCCACGTGCGGGCCTCGCTAATGTAGCCCGAGGCGATCATCCAGATCATCACGAGGGACGTCGCCGCCATGACGACGCTGCACAGGATGATGATGGAGCGCCTGTCGTAGCGGTCGGCGGCGGGGCCCGCGACCAGGGCCAGCGGCACGGCGGGACCGAAGGCGACAAGCCCGATCAAGCCGAGTTGCAAGGGATCGTGCGTCAGCTCGTAGATAAGCCACGCGATGGTGATGCTCTGAACGTGATGGCCGATCCCCCAGAGGAACCGCGACAGGCAATAAAGCGAGTAATCACGAATACGGAACACGGCGCGCCCGCCGCTCATCATGCCTTCAGCCATCTGTGATTGAGTCTCCTTGTCTTCGTTTAACGCAATGGCGCGGAGGTGCAAGCGGCTGGCGGCTGTTGTGGCGATGGCCCTGGTCGCGCATCGCCAATGCAAAACCCCTTCTCCCCGCAGGGGGAGAAGGGGTCGGCGCAAAGCGCTTCGACGCTACTTCGCGAGCGCCTTGTTGTACCAGGTCGCGTCGTAATACTTATCCAGCCCTCCCAACTTCTTTTGCGGCTGGCCATACTTTTCGCGCAGCGCAATGACGTTGCGAACGCCCTCAGGGTTGATCGCGCCCTTGCGGTCGATCGCGGACTGGCCACTTGTCACGCCGTCGACGCTGGGCGCGGCGGCTGCTTCGGGAATCTTCGCGTGCGCGGCGAGGATCTTGATCGCTTCAGCCTTGTTCGCGGGATCATAAATCCAGTCGATAGCGGTGAGCATCGCGCGGATATAGCGCACGACGGTATCCTCGTTCGCCTTCGCCCATGGCCTGTTGGCGATCTGCACGTTCGCTTGATAAGGCCCCAGCACCGACACGATTTCGCCGAGCATCGAAAAGCCTTCCGTCCGGGCCTGCGTTGTGAAGGGCTCGCTGATCATGGCGGCGGCCGCTTTCTTATCACGCAGCGCGGCAAGGCGTTCGCGCGTGCCACCGAACGGCACCCACTTCGTATCGTTCACGCCGATGCCATGCTTTTCAAGCACGTTGCGCAACACAAAAGCAAAACCCGTCGTCGGCGAGTCGAGCGCGATTTCCTTGCCCTTCAATTCGGCAATGGATTTGTATTCGGGCTGCGCGACAATGGTGAGTTCCGTTGAAGACAAACCCATGATCGTGATGAGGTCGGGCTCGCGGTCGATTTTCGCGGTTCCCTGCCCTTCCATATAGGCGATGAGATTGTCGATGGCTGTTCCAGCGATGTTGAACTTGCCGGAAATCAGGTTCGACATCTGAAAGCCGGAATTGGGCGTTGGCGTTATATTGACGTTGACGCCTTCACGCTCGAAGAAGCCCTTGTCCTTGGCGACGTAGACCGGCAGCGAGCTGGTGCCGCCGAAAAGAATGACTTCAATGTTTTGCTGTTGCGCATAGGCGGCGCTGACGCCTGCAAGAGCAAGAAGAACGCCTGCCGCAATACTCTTTACTATCATGCTTCCCTCCCGTTTGGATTATCCGCGCCCGACGTTCAGTCGGCGCGCCAGATGACGTCGCCGGTGATCTCCGACGTTCTTTGCAGGCCCACGTAGGCCATGGTGCGCTTCATCTCATTCTTGAGGATCGCCAAAGCCTTTTCGGCGCCGGGCTGGCCGCCTGCCGCTGTGCCATAAAGCGTCGCGCGGCCGGTGAGCACGGCTTTGGCGCCAAGAGCGAGACATTTCACGATGTCGCTACCGCGGCGCACGCCCGAGTCGACGATCACGTCCGTCTTGTCGCCGACCGCCGCAACAATGCGGGGCAGCGCGTCAATGGTTGCTGGCGCGCTGTCCATGTTGCGCCCGCCGTGGTTGGAAACGACGATCGCGTCGGCGCCGTGCTCCACGGCCAGCTGCGCATCGTCCGGGCGCATGATTCCCTTGATGATGAGCTTGCCTGGCCACAGGTCGCGCAGGCGATCAACATCTTCCCACGACACTTTGTCGGCGCGCATCGCGGTCGACTTGCCACCGCCCTTGCGTTCGCCGCCCTTCAGGATGTTGGTGCGATATTGCTCGGGATAATTGGCGTGCTCGGGCATGCCGCCGTTCATCATGTAGCGGCCCATGACCGTGGCGAGCCATTCAGGATGGCGCAGCATGTCCACGATGCTGCGGGAGTTGATCTTGTAGGGCGTCGAAAAGCCGTTGCGCAAATTGTGTTCGCGATTGGCGCCGTGGCCGATATCGACCGTCCACACCAGCGCCTCGAAACCGGCCTTGGCGGCGCGGCGCACGAGTTCGTAGGATAATTCCTTCTCGCGCCACATGTAGAGCTGGAACCAGGCGCGCGCGCCAGATTCCTGCGCCACCTTTTCCATCGGCGTGTTGGAGCCGGTCGCCAGCGTAAAGGGGACCCCTGCGGCAGCCGCGGCCTTGGCGAGTTCGTATTCGCCCTCGAACCAGGTGAGACCGGCGATGCCGGTGGGCGCGATCACGAGCGGCATGGCCGACGGCTTGCCTAGAATTTGCGTGTCGAGCCGCACATCGGACACATCGACCAGCACCTTGTTGAGAAGCTTTGTCTGATCCAGCCGGTGACGGTTGTTGCCCAGCGACTGCTGATCCTCCGTGCCCTTGTCGAGATATTCGAAAACACCCTTGGGCAGGCGACTTTGAGCAACGTCTCGAAGGTCGGCGATATTGTAACAGCGATCGATCCGACCCATGCGACGACGTCCTCCAGACTGGCCCCGCTTCAAGCGAGCGTTGCCGAACGGTAGAAGCGCGCGTGGCCAGTGTCCAGAACCGTATATTACTTATTTTCGTTGTTGATATTTTTGATCACATAGATGGTTTGACGATTGCGCCCGTCAAACTCCCTGAGCAAATGCAGCGGGTGAAGCGGCTTCCCGGTTGGGGCGGAAAGACGTGGACTGATATCGGCTCGAATCGACTCCGCGCGTCGGCAATTGCGCGATCTTCCCTGCGGCGTTTGGATGCGCCGCAGCAAAGGCGCTGAAAGCTCTTTAAAATCAGATGCCTAAGAAATAAGCGCAGCGCTTGACACACTTTCGTGTGGCGCCTATGTTGCGCGCGCTCGCAGGGGTTGTTCTGGCGACATTTCCGTTCGAAACGCGATCCGGCTCCAACCGGGTCATATCCAGCCTGACATCGGGGTTTTCTGGCATAAGGCATAGCCCGTGCGCCTTGGGCGCAAAGGTGAGAGCCATGACCAATTCTGACGGCGGGAAGGACGACGAGGCTCTGAAGGCGAGACTTGGGCGGCTCTCGGGCCAGCTTGGGGAGCGCAACAAGCGGCCCGATCGAACCGGAAATGAAGTTGATGTTTCTGCAAGCAGTACGAGCCGCGCCCTCTCACTTGGAATGCGCGTGATTTCGGAGTTCGTCGGGGGCGTGATTGCGGGGGGCGGCGTCGGCTGGCTTCTCGACAAGCTGTTCTCGACGCAGCCGCTTTTCCTGATCGTGTTTATCGGTCTTGGAACGGCGACAGGGTTCTGGAATGTGTACCGCATGGCTGCAGGCTCCACCGGGGCCCGTGGCAAAGATTCGAAATGATGCGCATCTGGCGCGACGAAGGGTGAAGAATTGGCTACTCCCGGCAAGGCAATCGATCCGATCCATCAGTTCGAAGTGACGCCGATCATTCCGATCAGGATCGGCGGCCTGGACATTTCCTTCACCAACGCATCGTTGTGGATGATCATTGTCCTCCTCGCGAGCCTGGGGCTGATGGTTTACGGCACGCGCAAGAAGTCGCTGGTGCCTGACCGACTGCAATCGGCCGCGGAGATGACTTACGAGTTCGTGGCGTCGACCGTGCGCGGCTCAGCCGGCCGCGAAGGCATGAAGTTCTTCCCGCTTGTGTTCTC
Organism: Beijerinckiaceae bacterium; assembly: GCA_947498445.1. Taxonomy (GTDB): domain Bacteria; phylum Pseudomonadota; class Alphaproteobacteria; order Rhizobiales; family Beijerinckiaceae; genus Terripilifer. Next base: position 32,133 of record CANMLK010000009.1, on the reverse strand, counting down.
ACTGTTCCTGTTTGTGCTGTTCGCTAACCTCGCTGGCCTTCTGCCCGGCTCGTTCACGGTGACCAGCCAGATTGTCGTGACATTTACGTTCGCGCTGCTGGTCATTCTCACTGTCATTATCTACGGCGTCGTGCGGCACGGAACGCATTTCCTGCGCCTGTTCGTGCCGTCGGGCGTGTCGCCCGCGCTTTTATGGTTCGTGACGCTGATCGAGGTCATTTCGTTTCTCTCGCGTCCGATCTCGCTTGCGGTTCGTCTTTTTGCAAACATGCTGGCCGGCCACATCACCCTCAAGGTGTTTGGCGGCTTCGTCTCCATGCTGCTTGGCGCTGGCGCCTTTGCGGCGCTGGCTCCGTTGCCGCTCATGGGCGTCATCGCGATCTACGCGCTGGAGCTACTGGTGGCGGTGCTGCAGGCCTACGTGTTCGCAATCCTCACTTGCGTCTACCTGAATGACGCAATTCACCCGGGCCACTGATAAATATTTAACAACAGACGGTCGCCCTTAAACTCGAACAGGAGTTCGAAATATGGATCCGGTAGCAGCTAAGTACATCGGCGCGGGCATCGCGGCCATCGGCATGGGCGCCGCGGCCATCGGCGTCGGCAACATCTTCGGCAACTTCCTTCTCGGCGCGTTGCGCAACCCGTCGGCCGCTGACGCCCAGTTCGGCCGCGCGTTCATCGGCGCCGCGCTCGCAGAAGGCCTCGGCATTTTCGCGTTCCTCGTCGCGATTCTTCTGCTCTTCGTGGTCTGACTTATCGCGCCGCGCGCTTGAGGCGCTCTCATCGCGCGGCGTTTCCTCCCTGGGACCAACATCCGGGATCGCACCATGTTCATTTCTTCTGCGCTTGCCGCCACCGCACCCGTTTCGGGCGCCGCCGCGACCGGCGTGTTTCCACCCTTCGACACCTCGACGTTCGCATCGCAGCTGTTCTGGCTCGCGATCACGTTTGGCGCGCTTTATTACGCGCTATCGAAGATCGCCATTCCCCGCGTCGCGGAAATTCTTGATGCGCGCAGCGCAAAGATCGCCAGCGATCTTGACGCCGCCAACGGCGCCAAAAAGGCCGCTGACGACGCCGGCGCGGCGTACGACAAGTCTCTCTCCGACGCCAAGGCCTCTGCCCAGCAGAACGTGCAGTCCTTGCGCGACAAGCTCCACGCCGAGACGGAAGCCAAGCGCAAGGCGCTGGAGTCCGACCTCAACGCGAAGCTCGCCATCGCCGAGGAAAAGATTACGGTTATGAAGACGCAGGCGATGTCGAACGTGTCCGCCATCGCAGCCGAAGCAGCGTCCGCCATCGTCCGTCAGGTGACTGGCCGCGACGCCGACGCAAAGCTCATCGAAGACGCCGTGAAGGGCTGAGGAAAACGTCATGCATTTCGACGCAAGCTTCTTTGTCGCCGTCGGCTTTGGACTGTTTGTCCTCCTGCTCGGCTATTACGGCGTTCACACACTGATCGCCGGCACGCTCGATGATCGTGGTCGTCGCATCCAGGCCGAGCTCGACGAGGCCAGCAAGCTTCGTGCGGAAGCTGAAAGCGTGCTCGCATCCTATAAGGCGCGCGCCGCTGCGGCAGAGGCCGAAGCTCAGGCCATTGTTGCGCAGGCGCGCGAAGAAGCCGAAGCGATGGCGCGTGAATCCGCCATCCGCATGGAAGAGTTTGTCGCGCGCCGCACCAAGCAGGCCGAGATGAAGATCGCCATGGCCGAAACGCAGGCGACCAACGAAGTGCGCGCCGCCGCCGCCGACGCGGCTGTACTGGCCGCCGAGAGAGTGCTGCGCATCCAGACCAAGGGCGAGGCAGCCGCCGAACTCGTCGTGCGCGGCATTGAGGACGTGCGCAAGAATCTCGCGCACTGACGTTTCGCTGGATCGGTACAATTTGAAAACCCCGGAGCGACGCTCCGGGGTTTTTGTTAGATGGGGCGCAGGCAAGCTTACTTCCGTCATACGCGGGTTTGACCCGCGTATCCAGGCGCAGAGGACCAGCATCTAGACACTCGTCTGGATGCGCGGATCAAGTCCGCGCATGACGCAATTGCAAGTCTGACTGCCCTTCTGACCTCGTCTTGCCTCACCCCATGTCGATCATGCGCTGCACAGAGCGACGGGCGCGCACGGCAAGCGCGGGGTCGATCGTCACTTCCTCGCGCATGTACACGAGGCTATCGAGGATCTTCGGCAGCGTGATCCGCTTCATGTGCGGGCACAGATTGCAGGGGCGCACAAACTCCGTGACGCCCATGGTCTCGGTCGCCACATTGTCGGCCATTGAGCATTCGGTGACGAGCAAGACGCGCTTGGGCTTCTTTGTCTTCACGTAGTCGATCATCGCCGCAGTCGAGCCCGCAAAGTCGCTGACCGCAACCACTTCTGGCGGGCATTCGGGATGCGCTATAATCGTGATCGACGGATCGTCAGCGCGATAGCGCAGCATCTCCGCCGCCGTGAAACGCTCATGCACTTCGCAGGCGCCGGCCCAAGCGATGATCTTCACCTTCGTCTGCGCCTGCACGTTCTTCGCCAGATATTGGTCGGGCAGGAAGATCACGCGATCCGAGCCAAGGCTCTCGACGATTTTCAGCGCGTTGGAAGACGTGCAGCAGATGTCCACCTCCGCCTTCACTTCGGCGGATGTGTTGACGTACGCAACGACCGGCACGCCCGGATATTGCTGGCGCAGCAGGCGCACGTCGGCGGCCGTGATCGACTCGGCGAGCGAGCACCCGGCCTTTGAATCCGGGATCAGAATCGTCTTGTTCGGGTTCAGCAGCTTCGACGTTTCCGCCATGAAGTGGACGCCGCCCTGCACGATCACGTCAGCGTCGGACTCCGCCGCCAGCTTGGCGAGCTGCAGCGAGTCGCCCACGACATCGGCGACGCAATTGTAGATTTCCGGCGTCTGGTAATTGTGCGCGAGAATGACGGCGTTGCGGACCTTCTTGAGGTCGTTGATCGCCTTTACATACGGCGCGTGGAAGGGCCACTCGACGGACGGCATGACCGCCTTCACCTTCTCGTACAGGTGCGCGGTTTCGCGCTCGACCTCGGGGGTCCACGCAAGATTGGGCATGGGCAGCGCGCCGAAGCGACGCGCGGCGTCCGACAGGGGCTGGGCCGACAGCGGGGCCATCGGCGCCACGGCCTCGACATTCAGACTGCGGAAATCGTCCATATGCCTCTCCCGTTTTACTCACATCGAGCATAAGAAGGGCCCGAAAATCCGGCCTCTAGGCCGATGCACCTTCTTATACTCGTCTCGAGCATAAAGATAGGCAGGCCGGCGAAATTTTAAACGCCCGTTTTCCAAAAAGATCGCGATGGCGGGCGAACGCTTCAGGTTCCGTCGCCGTTATCGAAGGTTGGCCATGCCTGAGCCCGGCCCTAGAGACCACCCGCGCATGACACTTCCAAGCAGCGATATCCCCGTACACGAGGCGCCAGCGCCGCCGGGGCCACCGTCAGGCCGCGCGATCCGTTTTTTGCGCTTCTCCATCGGCTACTGGAAGGGCGACAGCCGCAAGCAAGCCTGGCTGCTCACGGCCGGGACGATGGCGTTCCTGCTCGCCACGGTGGGCGCCGCGTTAGCGGTAAACAGGTGGAACAAGTATTTCTTCGACGCGCTCAGTCGCAAGGATGTGGACGCGCTGTGGTTCGGCGTCGGGCTGGTGCTGGCCCTTGCGGCGATTTCCGCGCTCGCCGCCATGGGTCTGCTGCAAATGCGCATGCTCCTGCAGATACGGTGGCGGCAATGGGTGACGCAGGCGCTGGTTGTGCGCTGGCTGTCAGAGCGCCGGTTCTACCAGCTCAACGTAGTGGGCGGCGATGCGGAGAATCCCGAAGCCCGCATGACGGAAGATACGCGGCTCGCCACCGAATTGTTTGTCGAATTCGCCGTGGGAGCTTTTAACGCCGTCATTTCGGCGGTGATGTTTGTCGGCGTGCTCTGGTTTGTCGGCGGCTCTATCGACATTGGCGGCGCGCATGTGCCCGGCTATTTCGTGATTGCATGTTTGCTCTACGCTGGCCTAACGACCGCTTTGATGGTGGTGCTGGGGCGGCCACTGGTGCGCACGGTTGAGGACAAGGCTGCGGGCGAGGCGCAGTTTCGCTACGAGCTGACCCGCGTGCGCGACAGCGCCGAAAACATCGCGCTCATTGGCGGCGAGAGCGAGGAGCGCGCACGACTGTCGGAAACGTTTCGCGATCTCATCGCTCGCTGGCGCGCGGTGATGTGGAAACAGGGCCACATGACGTGGATCACCGGCGCCAATTACGTGCTGGCGCCCGTCGCGCCGCTGCTGCTGGGCGCGCCAAAATATCTGTCTGGCGACATGTCGCTGGGGTCGCTGATGCAGGCCGCGTCGGCCTTCGTGCAGGTGCAGATTGCGCTGAACTGGATGGCCAACAATGCGCTGCGGCTGGCGGACTGGTTCGCCTCCGCGCGCCGCGTCAGCGACCTCACCGACGCGCTCGACAACCTTGACGCCACCATCGGCAAGCGCGGCACGGACGATACCGTCACCATTGGCGTATCGCACGATGAGAACGTGCATCTGGTGAACGTCAGCATTGCCCAGCATGACGGGCGCATCATGATCGAGGACGCAGACGCCAGCATCGCGCCGGGCGAAAAAGTGCTGGTGCGCGGCGAGTCCGGCTCGGGCAAGAGTACGCTCATCCGCGCCATCGCCGGGCTTTGGCCGTGGGGTGCGGGCGAAGTCCTCATCCCGAAGGACGCGCGGGTCACGTTCATGCCGCAGCGGCCGTATTTTCCGCTGGGCACGCTAAGGGGCGCCCTGCTCTATCCCAATTCCGACCGCCAGATGCCGAAAGAGCGGATCGAGGACGCTTTGCAGCGATGCGGGCTGGCGCATTTGACCCCCCGGCTGGACGCGGAGGAGAACTGGTCCGGCGTTTTGTCTGGCGGCGAGCAACAGCGGGCGGCATTCGCGCGCGTCCTGCTGGATCCGCCCGACGTGCTCATCATGGACGAGCCGACGTCCGCGCTGGACGAGGCCAGCCAGGAGAAGATGATGAACTTCTTCCACGAGGATCTCGCGCAGACGTCCGTTATCCATGTCGGCCACCGGCCGGGGCTTGAGGTCCACCATGACCGCGAAATCTATCTGCTGCGGGAGGCCGGAGGCCCGGCTGTCGCGGAGGAGCGGCCTTCGGGGATCAGCGGGCGCCTGTGGCGATACTTGCTCAAACGGCGGGCGCGGGAACTGGCGGCCTGAGGGACGAACGCGGCAACTTGCACGCGCCGGGGTGACATCGGCCGCGCCAGCGACTAACAAGCCGCAACTCCTTTTCGTACGCTAGGTTCGCAAGTCAGGCCATGCCCGATCTTCTCCTCGAATTGTTCAGTGAAGAAATTCCCGCCCGCATGCAAAAGCAGGCGTCGGATGATCTCAAGCGGCTCGTCACCAATGCGCTCGTGGAGCGCGGCCTGATTTATGAGGGCGCCATCGCGCTCGCCACGCCCAGGCGCCTCGCGCTGCACATTGCGGGCCTGCCAGCCCGCAGCGCCGATGTGCGCGAGGAAAAGCGCGGCCCGCGCGTCGGCTCGCCCGACGCAGCCTTGCAGGGCTTCCTGCGCGCCGCAGGCCTGTCCTCGATTGATCAGGCGAAGATCGAGCCGGACCCCAAGGGCAAGGGCGAATTCTATGTTGCGGTGATCGAGAAATCGGGCGCGGCGACGCTGGATGTGCTGGCAGACATACTGCCGACCATCATCCGCACCTTCCCGTGGCCAAAATCCATGCGCTGGGGCGCGGCGTCCACGCGCTCGGATGCGCTGCGTTGGGTGCGCCCGTTGCATTCCATCGTCGCGACGTTTGGGCCGGAAACGGAAGACCCGGACGTGGTGCCCTTCGATGTCGACGGCATTGTTGCGGGCGATGTGACTTTTGGTCATCGCTTCATGGCGCCGGACGCCATCCGCGTGCGCAGGTTTAACGATTACGGCCCCGCGCTTGAGAAGGCGAAGGTTGTTCTCGATCCTGAACGGCGCAAGCAGATCATCCTCGCCGACGCGAAGGATCTTGCTCTGGCGCACGGGCTTGAGCTTGTTGAGGACGAAGGCCTGCTTGATGAAGTGGCGGGCCTTGTGGAATGGCCCGTCGTGCTGATGGGCGAGTTTGAGGAGGCGTTCCTCGACATTCCCGCCGAAGTGATCCGCGCGACGATCCGCGCAAACCAGAAGTGTTTCGTGCTGCGCGGCGCCGACGGCAAACTCGCCAACAAGTTCATTCTTGTGTCGAACGTCATCGCCAGCGACGGCGGCAAGGCGATTGCAGCGGGCAACGCCCGCGTGGTGCGCGCGCGGTTGTCTGACGCGCTGTATTTCTGGAAGACCGATCAGGGCCCCCTGCCCGATTACGTCACAGACGCAAACCGCGACAAGCCGCTCGACCAGAGGCTAGCGAAGCTGCAAAAGCTCGACATCGTGTTTCACGAAAAGCTTGGGACGCAGGGACAACGCGTGCAGCGCATCAAGGAGCTGGCCAAGGAAATCGCGCCGCTCGTTGGCGCCGATCCCGTGCTGGCAGGTCGCGCTGCGGAACTTGCGAAGGCGGATTTAACGACAGAAGTCGTCGGCGAATTTCCCGAGACGCAGGGCCTGATGGGCCGGCGCTATGCGGAGCTGCAGGGCGAGCACGCGGATGTGTGCGCGGCGATTGAAGAGCATTACAAGCCGCTGGGGCCGAGTGATCGCACGCCGACGAATGCGGTGTCAGTGGCTGTGGCGCTGGCGGATAAGTTGGATACGCTGGTTGGGTTTTGGGCGATTGATGAAAAGCCCACGGGATCGAAGGATCCTTATGCGCTGCGTAGAGCGGCGTTGGGTGTGATCCGGTTGGTGCTGGAGAATGACGTTCGGTCGCAATTGGTCGCCACGCTTGTTCATCCGCTTCGATTTTCGCTCATCCACATGAACATCGCTCGGCAAAGACAACTTGCAAAGGCTCAGGCAGCGCATAATCGCGAGTCTGCTTTGGAGCTAACTTCACTTGGTGCCCAGGCAACTGAAATTGGAGCGCGGCTTCGGTTGAACGCTGCTGCGCAAGATGACGAGTTGGTCGTACTAAGCGACCTCCTCTCCTTCATCCACGACCGCCTGAAGGTCTACCTCCGCGACAAGGGCGCGCGGCATGACCTTATCGATTCCGCATTGGGCGCTGGCGGCGCGAGCGACGACCTCCTTATGGTCGTTCGCCGCGTCGAAGCCCTCGGCTCATTCCTCGACACCGACGACGGCAAAAATCTTCTCGCGGGCTACAAGCGCGCGGCCAATATCGTGCGGGCGGAAGAGAAGAAGGAAAAGGGCGCGGACTTTGGCGTCAGCTATGACGCCAGGGCGTTCGTGCTCGACGAAGAGCGCGCGCTCGCCGCCACACTTGAAGCGGCGCAAGCCGAAGCGGCCAGCGCCGTGGCGCGCGAGGATTTCGCCGCAGCGATGACCGCGCTGTCCAAACTGCGCGCGCCGGTGGACGCCTTTTTCGACAAGGTGACGGTCAACGACGCTGACCCCGCCAAGCGGCGCAATCGGCTTGCCCTGCTCAACGCGCTGCGCGGCGCCGTCCACACCGTCGCGGATTTCTCGAAGATCAGCGGGTAGAAGCAAGCGAAAGCTTGGCGGAATGCGAGAGCTTTTGAGGCCCAAAAGCTCTCGTGAAAATACGGCGGGCCAAGTCCGTAGAACTGCGAAAATGGGCCTTTGTGGGCGCGATTTACTGACTTGTTTGGCGAATTTCGTTGCGGAACCTTGATCTTGCCGCCTCTTTGCATTATCTCTTCGCCATCGAACTTTGGACGACCTGGCTGCTTCGCCTTTCTAAGATCGGCGCACGACTATTTCTACCAAACTCGACTACCCGGGGCTCACACTTATTGTGCGGGCTTCATGCGCAAATCTAAAGAAGGATATTCCCATGGCTACGGGAACTGTGAAGTGGTTCAATAGTGAAAAAGGTTACGGCTTCATTCAGCCGGATCAGGGCGGCAAGGACGTTTTCGTCCACATCTCCGCTGTCGAGCGCGCTGGCATGCGCACTCTGAACGAAGGCCAGAAGGTCTCGTTCGAGCTCGAGACGGATCGTCGCTCGGGCAAAGAGTCGGCGGGCAATTTGCAAGCTGCGTAATAGTTTACTGTCTTTTCCAAGACAGAGCCCCCTTCGCGCCCTGCGCGGAGGGGTTTTGCGTTTGGGGCGCGCCCTAACGCTCGCGAATATCCACCACGTCGAGATCAATCTCGATGGTGCGCGACCCGCGCAGGACGCCGATCCGCACGCTTTTGCCCACGCCCGCATCCTGCAGCGCGCGCGCCAGTTCGGCGAGGCGCCGCAGGGGTTTTCCGTTAGCTGAAACGATCACGTCGCCCAGCGCACCGCTGCGCTGATCGACGCCACGCAGCCCCGCACGCGCAGCGGGCGAGCCCTCCACCGTGCTCATCACCACCAGACCGTCGATGCCCATCTGCGCCGTGACGCCCTCGTGGCCGACCAGCACGCCGATGCCGGGCGTGGGCACTGAGCCGCTCTTGATGAGCTGCGGCACAACGCGGTTGACCACATCCACCGGGATCGCAAAGCCGATGCCGGCGGAGGCGCCCGACGGCGAATAGATCGCAGTGTTCACGCCAATCAGCCGACCGCTGGAATCCAGCAACGGCCCGCCGGAATTGCCGGGATTGATGGCTGCGTCGGTCTGGATCACATCCGACAATTCGCCGCCGTCGTCCGTCGGCAGGCGGCGCTGCAGCGCGCTGATCACGCCGGTCGTGAGCGTCTGATCCAGCCCAAACGGGTTGCCGATGGCGAACACCGACTGGCCGACCTTGAGGCCCGCCGACGCGCCGACGGCGAGCGGGGGCGGCGGCGCGGACACACGGCCCAGCCGCAGCACCGCCAGATCATACGCCGCCGCGCGGCCGACCAGCGTCGCGGAGACGATTTCGCCGTTTGAAAGCCGCACCTGATACGACGACGCGCCAGAGACCACATGATTGTTGGTCACGATGTGCCCGGCGACGTCCCACAGAAAACCCGTGCCAGACTGGCGCTGCTGTTCATCCTCGCGGGAGCCCAATCGTTGGCGCAGGCCCGACATGCGCGGCTGCGCATAGACATGCACGACCGAGGGCGACGTCTTGCTGAACAGGTCGATCGTGTGCTGTTCGGTAACCGACAATCCGACCGACGGCGCAATGGCGCGCGGCTCGGTCGCCGAATACATGAGGCGGGCGACATAGGGTTCAGCCACGAAGAAGGCGAGCAGCAAAAGCGCCCCCGCCGCAATCCAGCCGCCAAACCTGCCCATGTCGCGCTCCGCTCAAGTCCCACAGGTCAAATAGGCCGCAAGGTCGATGGGCGCCAGCGTGGCTATTGCGGCTCGATCAGCTTCCTGAACGCGCGCAGATCCGCCCACGCGTATTTCTTGCTGGCGGGCTGTTTGAGAAGGTAGCTGGGCTGCAGCATCGCAAAGGCGCGGATGTTGCGCGGCGCGGGGTCGCTCGCCAACTCGTATTCGTAGGCGCGGGTGCGCGCCTTGCCGATCCCGTCCTTGGCGCCGAGCAGCGCCTGGGCCGCGCCAGCGCCGAGGCAGACCAGATAGTCGGGCGCGACAAGTTCGATCTGCCTTTGGGAGAAGGGCAAACAAATCGCCGTCTCGTGAGGCGTGAGCGCGCGATTGCCGGGCGGGCGCCAGGGCGCGACGTTGGCGAGATAGACCTTCGCCCGGTCCAGCCCGATGGATGCGAGCATCAGGTCGAGCAATCCGCCCATGCGCCCGCAGAACGGCTTGCCTTCTCGGTCATCGTCCTCGCCGGGGATGTCGCCCACCAGCATGATGCGGGCCTGAGGATTACCGTCAGCAAAAACAAGGCGCGACGCCGTGCGCTTGAGGGCGCAGCCGTCGAACGCCTCCAGCGCAGCGCGCAATTCATCCAGCGTATTTGCGGCGCCAGCAGCCTCCTGCGCGGCGCGGATCACATCCTCCGCGCTGGCGGAGAGCGCTTTCTGGATGGGATCGCGCATTGATGTGGACAAGGCCGTGGGCGCTGTCAGGGGCGCCTTGCGCCCGGGCTCGGCGCGGGCGGGCTGGGAAGCCATGTCGCGCGGCGTCTCGCGGGGTTTGGCCGCATCCGCAGCAAACTCGGCAAACCGGTCGTGGGGCTGATCGTCCACCGCGATGTCAACGCCCATCGCCTCGTACCAGCGCAGCAGCGCGTCGAGTTCGGGGTGCGTCATCTGCCCGGCGTCCATCATGCTCCCATTCTAGAGGGGAGAGGCCCGCGCCGAAAGGCGGCGTTTGCCCCGCCCGCGGAATAGTTTAATCAGCGGCGACAGAAGAGCAGCCACTGGGAGCATCATGGTCGAGAAAGCCGATCTGCCCGAACGCGAAGGCATGGACTACGACGTCGTCGTTGTGGGCGCGGGGCCGGCAGGCCTTGCCGCAGCAATCCGCCTCAAACAGGTCGCGCCTGACGCCACTGTCGTGGTGGTCGAGAAAGGCTCGGAGGTCGGCGCGCATATCCTGTCGGGCGCCGTCATCGATCCTATCGGGCTGGACCGGCTTTTACCAGACTGGCGCGAGGATGCTGACCGGCCGCTGAAAACTCCTGTAACTGAAGACAGGTTCTACTGGCTTGGGCCCGCGGGCGGCGCGCGGCTGCCCAACATGCTGATGCCGCCGTTGATGAGCAACCACGGCAATTTCGTCGGCTCGCTCGCCAACGTCTGCCGGTATCTGGGCGCCAAGGCCGAAGCGCTGGGCGTTGAAATCTATCCGGGCTTTGCGGCGTCCGAATTGCTCTATGACGACGCGGGCGCCGTGCGCGGCATCGCGACGGGAGACATGGGCGTTTCGCGCGAGGGCGCAGCGAAAGACGGGTTTACACGCGGCATGGAATTGCGCGGCAAATACACGCTGCTTGGGGAAGGCGCGCGCGGGTCGTTGTCCAAGCAGGCGATTGCGCGCTTCGCGCTCGACAAGGATCGCGAGCCGCAAAAGTACGGCATCGGCCTGAAGGAACTCTGGCAGATCGATCCGGCCAGACATCGCCCCGGCCTTGTGCAACATTCATTCGGCTGGCCGCTGGACAACAGCACGGGCGGCGGCTCGTTCCTGTACCATCTTGAAGATGGCCTTGTCTCCGTGGGCTTTGTCGTCCATCTCAACTACGCGAATCCGACGCTGTCGCCGTTCGATGAATTCCAGCGTTTCAAGACGCATCCAATGATTGCGCCGATGCTGGAAGGCGGCAAACGCATTTCCTATGGCGCGCGCGCCATCACCGAAGGCGGCTACCAGAGCGTGCCCAAACTCGTCTTCCCCGGCGGCGCGCTGATTGGTTGCTCCGCAGGCTTCGTCAACGTGCCGCGCATCAAGGGTTCGCACAACGCCATCCTCTCCGGCATGCTGGCGGCTGAAAGCATTGCCAAAGCGCTTAGCGCCGGGCGCGCAGGCGACGAACTCATGGACTACGAAGACAGCTGGCGCGACGGCGACATCGGCGCTGACCTCAGGCCCGTGCGCAACGTCAAACCGCTGTGGTCGAAGTTCGGCACGCTGGCCGGCGTCGCGCTGGGCGCACTCGACATGTGGACGAACACGCTGGCGGGCTTTTCCTTCTTTGGCACGCAGCGCCATGGCAAGCGCGATTGCGACACGCTGAAGCCGCTCTCGCAGGTGAAGCCGAAAGTGTATCCAAAGCCTGATGGCAAGCTGTCGTTTGACAGATTGTCCTCCGTGTTCATTTCAAACACGAACCACGAAGAAGACCAGCCGGTTCATCTGAAACTCGCCGACCCTGCCCTACCCGTGCGCGAAAACCTGCCGGTGTATGGCGAGCCTGCGCGGCTCTATTGCCCGGCGGGCGTGTATGAAATCGTCTACGGCGATGACGTCGCCAAAAGCGATCCGCGCTTTGTCATCAACGCGCAGAACTGCGTGCATTGTAAAACATGCGACATCAAGGACCCGGCGCAGAACATCACATGGGTTCCGCCCGAAGGGGCCGGCGGGCCGAACTATCCCAACATGTGAGCGACGCGCGGGCTTAAAAGCCTGCGCTGCGTATCAATGTCGCCGCGCCGATGCCGGCGAGCAGCGCCAGCAATTCGCTGCGCGTGAGAAACATGGTGGCCGCCACGATGGGCGTCGCGATCAATCCTGCGGGACCGCCCTTGATGGCGAGCGGCACGATGGTCGCTGCAAAAAGCGCAAGCGGCAACGCCTCAAGTCCGCGACGCACGCGCGGCGTCAACGCAAAGCGCCCGACGATCCAATAGCCAGACATGCGCAGCAACAGCGTCACGACGGCCATGGCGAAGATCGCTGTGTAACTTGTGATCTCAAAAGCCGCGTTCATGCGCGCGGCCCCACAAGCGCGGCGGCCATCGCGCCCGACGCAGCGCCTATTGCGATGAACCAATAGCCGTCTATGAGAAGGCTCGCTGCGACGCCGACGAGCGCACCGACGATTGCGGGCAGGAAATCACGCGAGCGCGACAGGATTGGCGTGAGGATGGCGGCGAACGTGAACGCGATGAAGAGGTCGAGTCCATAGGCGCGCGGATCGCTGATCAGCGATCCGATGAAATAGCCCGGCGTGGACGCGACAATCCACGTGATCCACAGAAAAATCGACGCGCCTGCAACAAAGCCAAAATCACGCCCGCCCTCGGAATTGTAGCGGATCGACGCCGCCCATGCCGGATCAGTCAGGACGCCAAGCACCGGATACACAAAGCCCGCAGGCACGGGCGCAAGCCATGGGCGCAGCGACGCGCCAGACAAGACGAAGCGCAGATTCACCATGAGCGCAACGCCCGAGACGGCGGCGATGTGAAACCATGTCCACTCATTGGTCCACAATTGCAGCGCGACCATCTGCGCGGACGCGGCGCAGACAAACGCATTCATCATCACGGCTTCCGTAAAGGTGAGCCCCTTCTGCGCTGCGAAAGCCCCCACCGTCGCGCCCATGATGAAATAGCCGGGCACATATGGCAGGCACATGCGCACGCCTTGCCGTACGCCTGTCATCGTGATGGGAATGTAACTTGTCATGCGCTATGCCCTGCTCATCCGTGATATAGCAGAGAGAGAAGTTCGGGAACACGCGCATGGCCAGAGCGCTCACAATCGAATGGCTCGACGCCGCTGCAGCGAGCAAGGCCGCGCCCGCACGCGCGCCGTTCGCCCGCGTGCTGATCTGCGATCTGCATGATCCTGCGCTTGCGCCCTTTCGGGCCGTCGCGCCCCATGCGGGCGATCTGGCGGACGCGCATTATCCCGGAGCCAGCGGGCGCTCCCATTTCATTGAGCGGCGCGTCATGCTGCGCGCGTTTGCTGCGCGATGCGCGGGCGCGGCGCCGGACGCGGTGCGCATTTTTTACGACGAACATGGCGCGCCGCGCGTGGGCGGGGCGGATGTGTTCGTGTCCGTTTCCAGCAGGGGTGGACGCATCGCGCTGGCCGTTGCGTCATCGCCGGTCGGGGTCGATCTCGAGCGGGTTGAACAAGCCGGCCCGGTCATTGAAGACGTTCTGGACAAGCGCGAGCGCCAGACGCTTGAGCGTTTATCCGGCGACGCGCGCGCGCGCGCCTTTTTGCACATGTGGACCGCCAAGGAAGCCTATCTCAAGGCCATCGGGCGCGGGTTCAAACGCGACCCAGCGCTTGTGAACATCAACGTGCGCGAGAACGTGTTCACCGTCGAGGACACGGGCTTTCCAGCCGAGCTTTCGGCAGGCGCGTATCTGGCCTCGGCGGAAGAAATTGTCGCATGCGCCGTGCTGCCGCCACGTGTTGCTGGACAAACGTTCTAACCGCCACGTTATCGCGCCACATAGCGTTGCGAACTGCCTGTTAACGCTCGGCGCGCGCCCTCATCTGCACTTCGGGCGTCTTCTGTCCGCATGCGGGGGAAGATCAAACCGGCGGTTTTTTATCGGCGCCCGAACAGACGTTCCACATCCGCCAGCTTCAATTCAACATACGTTGGCCGACCGTGGTTGCACTGGCCCGAGCCGGGCGTTGCTTCCATTTCGCGCAGCAGCGCATTCATTTCTTCAACGGTGAGCCTGCGGCCCGAGCGGACGGAGCCGTGACAGGCCATCGTCGCCATCACCTGATCGAGACGACGCTCCAGCGGCGCCGAGGGAGACTCATCGGCAAGCGCGTCTGCGACATCGCGCACGATGGCTGCAAGATCGGCTTTACCAATGAGCGCGGGCGCCTCGCTCACCGCTACGGCGCCGGGGCCAAATGGCTCAATCACAAGGCCCGATTGCGCCAGCGCCTCACCGTTTTCCATGAGGCGCTCGATGTCCGCGGCGGGAAGATCGACGACGATGGGGATCAGCAGCATCTGGCGCGCGACGCCATTTTCGGCGCGCTGGCGTTTCAGCTTTTCATAAACAAGGCGCTCGTGCGCGGCGTGCTGATCGACGATCACCATGCCGTCGCGCGTCTGTGCGACAATGTAATTATCGTGCACCTGCGCGCGCGCGGCGCCGAGCGGCGCATCAAGCGTTTGCGGATCGATGGGCATTGCGTGTGCGCGCGCGTCGGCCGACGGCGGCTCGTGCAGAAACCCTTGCGCGCCAGCGTCCGCAAGTCCGCCACCCTCTGCAAGTCCGTCAGCCTCGGCAAGTCCGCCAAACTTGGGCGCAGAGGGCGAGGCGCGCCAATCCCAATTGCCGGGCGCGGCGGGGCGCCAGCCGGTGCGCATGAAAGGCTGTGCGGCGTTGCGCGCGGCTATGGCGCCCAGGCCATCTACGCCCGACGACGCGCTGCGGTGCATCGCGCCCGCCAGCGTTTCCTTCAAAGCGCCCACGATAAGCCCGCGCACGAGGCCGGGATCGCGAAAGCGCACTTCGGCTTTCGCCGGATGCACGTTCACGTCTACTTCGCGCGGATCAAGATCAAGATACAACGCAAGCGAAGGATGACGATCACCGGGCAAATAATCCATGTAGGCGCCGCGCACGGCGCCATGCAGCAGCTTGTCGCGCACGGGCCGTCCGTTGACGAAGAGATATTGCTGCAGCGCATTGGCGCGATGCCATGTCGGCAGGCCTGCAAAACCCGCAAGGCGCACGCCTTCGCGCAGCGCATCCACGCGCAATGAATTTTCGCGAAACTCTGTCCCCATCGCTTGGGCCAGCCGCGCAGCAAGCCCCTCAGCGTCTTGCGTACAGCCGGTCCAGTCGAAACCCGAGAGGTTGTCGCCGCCCAGCGCAAATCGCACATGCGGGTTGGCCATGGCGAGACGACGCACAACGTCGGCCACGGCCTGCGCCTCGGCGCGCGGGCTTTTCAAAAACTTCAGCCGCGCAGGCGTCGCGGAAAACAGATCGCGCACCTCAACGCGCGTGCCAAAAGGATGTGCGGCAGGCGTCACGATATGCTTGCGGCCCTGATCGACGCGGATGCGATGCGCCTGCGCGGCGCCGGGCGGTCGCGACACGATATCGAGGCCCGAGACCGAGCCGATGGAGGGCAGCGCCTCGCCACGAAAGCCCAGCGTGGCGATGCGCGACAGATCGCTATCGGGAATCTTCGATGTGGCGTGGCGATCCACCGCGAGCGCGAGATCATCCGCATCCATGCCCGCGCCGTCGTCGGTGACGCGGATGAGTCGGCGCCCACCGTCCTCAATGGCGACATCAATTCGCCTGGCGCCCGCGTCCAGCGCATTCTCCACAAGTTCTTTCACAGCCGACGCCGGGCGCTCCACAACTTCGCCAGCGGCGATGCGGTCAACAAGCACGGGATCGAGGCGACGGATGGCCATGAGGTCCGTTTGGGCGAAAGGCGCCCGGTGTGAGAATCAGCCCGCCATTATGCGCTGGCGCATGAGAGCCATGCAAAATCGGATTGGCCGTGGGCAAGCGCCCCCGCTATGGTGCGCCAAATTGCGCAAGGATGCGCTTGCATCAGCGGGAGCAGGTAATGGCCGGAATACCATCGGCGGGACCAACGCGTCGTTCGAAGTTTCCGCCCGAGGTGGTCATCATCGCCGGGTGCCTGATCGCGGTGATCACCTTTGGGCCGCGCTCCGCCGTGGGCCAGTTTCAGCTTCCCATTCTGGGCGATTTCGAGCTGGGCAGCGACGTGTTTTCGTTCGCAATGGCGCTGCAATACCTTTTCTGGGGGCTTGGGCAGCCGTTCGCAGGCGCTTTCGCTGACAAGTACGGCACAGGCCGCGTGCTGACGTTCGGCGCCATCTTCTATGCGCTTGGCCTGTCGCTGATGGCCTGGGCCTCCACGCCGCTCTCGTTCACGCTCACGGCGGGCGTCTTGGTGGGCCTCGGCATTTCCGCTTGCTCGTTCAATCTGGTCATTGGCGCGTTCGGGAAATTGTTGCCGCCGGAGCGCCGGTCGTTCGCGTTTGGGCTTGGCACGGCGGCTGGCTCGTTTGGCCAGTTCCTGTTCTCGCCCTTCGCCGGATCGATGATCGCCGCCAACGGATGGATGCCGACGGTCTTCATCTTCTCGGCCATCATCTTGCTGTGCATCCCGCTGTCGTGGGCGCTGGCCATACGCAATGATGGCGCGGCTGCCCAGCATGCGGGCGACCCCCCCAAGCAATCCTTCCGCGAGGCCATTTCGGAGGCCTTCAAGCACCGCTCCTACCTGCTGCTGGTGCTGGGCTTCTTCACGTGCGGCTTTCAGCTGGCCTTCGTGACGGTTCACTTTCAGCGCTACGTCGTGGAAGTGGGCCTGCCTGCGCACATCGGCTATTGGGCGTTTGCGCTGGTGGGCATTTTCAACATCGTTGGCTCGCTGACGTCAGGGTACATGGGCGACAAGGTGCCCAAGCGTTACATTCTCAGCTTCATCTATCTTTCGCGCGCGTTTGTGACGCTGGCGTTCATTATGATGCCCATCACGCCCTTCTCGGCGTTCGCGTTCGGCATACTAACCGGCTTGCTGTGGCTCTCGACCGTGCCGCCCACATCCGGCCTCATCGGCATCATGTTCGGCACGAAGCATTTCTCGATGCTCTTCGGCTTTGCGTTCCTCAGCCATCAGGTGGGCGGCTTCATCGGCCTGATGCTGGCGGGCGTGCTGCGCGAAAGCACGGGCTCCTATGACATCGTCTGGTGGCTGTCGATTGCGCTTGGCGTGGCGTCTGCGCTGATCAATCTGCCAATCGTTGAAAAGCCGGTTCACAGACCCGCCGCCGTCGCCGCCTGAAGCCAAGAAAAAGAACGAGGAAACGCATGACGAAAGCGGCTGGCGCCGTGCGCCGCATTCCGCCCGAGATCGCGATTATCGCGGGCTGCCTGATCGCGATGATCACGTGGGGGCCACGCTCGGCCGCAGGCGCGCTGCAATTGCCAGTGCTGGAGACCTACGGCTGGAGCACGCAGACCTACGCGTTCGCGTTCGCGTTGCAGAATTTGCTGTGGGGCCTGTTTCAGCCCGTGGCGGGCGCCATTGCCGATCGCGTGGGCACCATGCGCGTGCTGGCCAGCGGCGGCGCGCTCTATGCGCTGGGCGTCGGCCTCATGGCCTATTCCACCACGCCCGCTGCGTTCACCTTCACGGTGGGCGTGCTTGTTGGGCTGGGGCTGTCGGGTTGCTCGCTCAACCTCGTTGTCTCGGGCTTTGGCAAGATTGTGCCGCCGCAATGGCGGGCGTTTTCGTTCGGGCTCGTCACCGCATCCGCCTCGTTCGGCCAGTTCGTGTTCTCGCCGGTGAGTGGCGCGCTGATTGACAATTTCGGCTGGCAGACGGCGTGCATTGTCTTTGCGGTCATGGTGACGCTCATCGTGCCGCTGGGCTATTTCATCGCCAGCAAGCCGCTGTCGGAAACCAACAAGGCGGCGGGTGACGAAACGCTTGGCGTGATGGCGACGCTGCGCGAGGCCTTTACGCATCGCTCTTACGTGCTTGTGGTGGTGGGCTTCTTCACCTGCGGCTTCCAGCTGCAATTCATCACGGTGCACTTTCAGCGCTACATCGTGGAATCGGGCCTCACGCCGCAGGTTGGTTATTGGGCCTTCGCGTTCGTCGGCCTGTTCAACGTGTTCGGCTCGATCTTTTCGGGCTGGATGTGCTCATGGGCGCCGAGGCGCTATGTGCTGGCCTTTATCTATTTTGCGCGCGCGATGCTAACGCTCGTCTTCATACTGCTGCCGCCCTCGCCCATGAACGCCTACATCTTCGGCGCCTTGAGCGGCCTGCTCTGGTTGTCCACGCTGCCGCCGACATCGGCGATGGTGAACCAGATGTTTGGCGCGGGAAACTTCGGCATGCTCTACGGCTTCGCCTTCTGCTCGCACCAGATCGGCGGATTTCTGGGCGTGCTGCTGGGCGGCGTGCTGCGTGAGCAGTTCGGCTCCTATGACGCAAGCTGGTATCTGTCGATCTTCTTCGGCGTGGCGTCGGCGCTGATCACGCTACCCATCGTCGAGAAGCCGGCGCCAAAACGAATTGTCGCCGCGCCTGCGTGAGCCAGCCGAAAGGCGCGCTTGAGCACGGCGGGGCTTGTCTCTACAGAGTTTTGCATACGCCATCGGGAGGCTTGCCATGTCCACGTTTCGCGCCGTCCGCATTGACAAGACTGAGACCGGAACCAGCGCCCAATGGGCGGATTTTGATGAAGCCGAGCTGATGGACGGCGACGTTGATGTCGCCATCAAGCATACGACAGTCAATTACAAGGACGGCCTCGCCATCACCGGCAAGGCGCCCATTGCGCGGCGCTTTCCGCTGATCCCCGGCATCGACTTTTCGGGTGTCGTGGAAAAATCATCCTCGCCGCAGTTCAAGCCTGGCGACAAGGTTTTACTGACGGGCTATGGCGTCGGCGAAGGCCACCTGGGCGGCTTTGCGCAGAAGGCGCGGGTGAAGTCTGACTGGCTCGTGCCGCTGCCCGCAGGCCTTGGCATGGACGAGGCCATGGCTATCGGCACGGCGGGTTTCACCGCGATGCTGAGCGTGCAGGCTCTGGAGCGCTTCGGCGTGAAGCCGTCTGATGGCGCCGCCGTCGTCACGGGCGCAGCGGGGGGCGTTGGGTCCGTTGCGGTGGCGTTGCTCAAGAAAGCCGGATGGCATGTGATCGCGTCCACCGGGCGCCCGCAGGAGGCCGAATATCTCAAGGGCATCGGCGCCGACGAGATCATCGACCGCGCCGAACTTTCCGCGCCCGGCAAAGCGCTGGGCAAGGCGCGCTGGGCGGCGGGGGTGGACACGGTGGGTTCGCACACGCTCGCCAATGTGCTGGCGCAAACAAAGATGCACGGCGCCGTGGCCGCGTGCGGCAATGCGCAAGGGCTCGATCTTCCCGGCAGCGTGGCGCCGTTCATCCTGCGCGGCGTGTCGCTGCTCGGCATCGACAGCGTGATGTGCCCCATGGCGCAACGCGTTGCAGCGTGGACGCGGCTGGCGTCGGACCTTGATCGCAGCGTGCTGAAGGCGATGACCACGCACATGCCCTTCGACAAGGTGATGGACGCCGCGCGGGATATCATGGACGGGAAAGTGCGCGGGCGCGTTGTGATTGATGTGGGGTGACGCGCGCCGTTGAGCCTGCTCGCACCCCTCATCCGACCTGCGCTGCGCGCAGGCCACCTTCTCCCGCAAGGGGAGAAGGAAGGCGTCCGTGATGTTTTTGAAGCGCAAAGCTACTCGCTAGAATCCTTCTCCCCTTGCGGGAGAAGGTGGCTCGCCGAAGGCGAGTCGGATGAGGGGTAGCCCCACGCACGGGCGGCTTTTCGTGGATGGTCGGCGACGGCCGACCATGACGGCTTTGTGGAACGCGCCCTACTCCGCCGCAATCTGGTTCGCCGCCGCAATCGGCTTTGGCTTCGTCCAGCGCAGCACAGGCGAGCGGGCGGCGCGGGTTTCGTCCAGTCTGCGGCGCGGCGCGTAATACGGCGCGCCGGAGAAGCGCTCCGTCTCGCCCTTCTGCACGCTGAACGCGAGATCGCGCAGCGCCATGATGAAGAGATCGATGGACGCCTTGCTCTCCGATTCGGTGGGCTCGATCAGCATCGCCCCGTGGACGACAAGCGGGAAATACATCGTCATCGGATGATAGCCTTCGTCGATCATCGCTTTCGCAAAATCGAGCGTGGTGACGCCGGTGTTCTTGAGCCAACGGTCGTCGAACAAAGCTTCGTGCATGCACGGCTTGTCGCCAAATGGCGCGGACATCACATCCGACAGGCAGACGCGAATATAATTAGCGTTGAGCACCGCGTCTTCCGACGCCTGCCGGATTCCGTCGCCACCGTGCGAAAGCATGTACGACATGGCGCGCACAAACATGCCCATCTGGCCGTGAAACGCGGTCATGCGGCCAAAGCTCTGCGTGCCTTGCGTGTGCTCGACCAGCGTGAACTTCTGCCCGTCCTTGCGAATAAACGGCACCGGCGCGAAGGGCGCCAGCGCATCCGACAAGACGACCGGACCAGCGCCCGGCCCGCCGCCGCCGTGGGGCGTCGAGAACGTCTTGTGCAAGTTGATATGCATGGCGTCGACGCCAAGATCCATTGGCCGCACCTTGCCGACGATGGCGTTGAAATTCGCGCCGTCGCAGTAGAAAAACGCGCCCGCCGCGTGCACGGCCTGCGCAATGGCCACCACTTCCGGCTCGAACAGGCCGCATGTGTTGGGGTTTGTCAGCATGAGCGCGGCAACCTCGGGACCGAGTGCAGCTTGCACCGCTTCCACGCTGACCGTGCCGTCTTCGCGCGCGGGGATGGGGCGCACGTCATAGCCGATGAGCGCCGCTGTTGCCGGGTTTGTGCCGTGCGCGCTTTCGGGCACCAGCACGACGCGGCGCTGTGCGCCTTCGCCACGCGCTTCAAGCGCAGCCTTGATCGCCATCATGCCGCACGCTTCGCCGTGCGCGCCAGCCTTCGGCGACATGGCAACGGCGGATGCGCCGGTCATTTCGGTGAGCCATGACGCGAGCGTGTCGATCAGTTCAAGCGCACCCTGCACGGTCGAGACCGGCTGCATCGGATGAATATCGCCAAAGCCCGGCAGGCGCGCCATGCGCTCGTTGAGGCGCGGGTTGTGCTTCATCGTGCACGAACCGAGCGGATAGAGCCCCAGATCGATGGCGTAATTCTTCTGGGACAGGCGCACGTAATGGCGCATCGTCTCGGGCTCGGAGAGGCCGGGCAAATCGATGGGCGTGGTGCGTTCCAGCTTGCCGAGGCGCGGCGTGAATTCGCCCGCGTCGTCAACATCGACGCCGGTGACTTCGGCGCGGCCGACTTCGAAGATCAACGCTTCCTCCATCGCCAACGCGCGATGGCCGGTGAACGTCTTGCGCACGTGCGGCGCGGCGACTTCAACGGGCTGTGTAGGCCGGCCCTGATTGTTCAGCATGTGTGGCCCCTTACTGCTTCAGCGCGGCGACAAGCGCGGCGCGATCTTCATCCGTGTTCACTTCGGTGCTCGCGATGATGAGCAAGTCATCGACGCCCGCGTGGGGCAACAGGCGCGAGGCGGGCACGCCGCCAAGCACGCCCTGCGCCGCCATGCGCTCGACAAGCGCAGCAGCGTCGCCCTTCACGCGCACAGTGAATTCGTTGAAGAAGGTTTCGTTGACGACATCGACGCCAGCTGCGGTGAGCGCATCGGCTAGTTTCACCGCGTTGGCGTGGTTGAGCCGCGCGAGACGGCGCAGTCCCGTTTCGCCGAGCAGCGTCATGTGAATCGAAAAAGCCAACGCGCACAGGCCTGAATTGGTGCAGATGTTTGACGTCGCCTTCTCGCGGCGGATGTGCTGCTCGCGCGTGGAGAGCGTGAGAACCCAGCCGCGTTTACCTTCCGCATCGACCGTCTCGCCGGCGATGCGGCCCGGCATCTGGCGCAGATATTTCTGCTTCGTGGCGAACAGCCCCACATACGGGCCGCCGAAGATCAGCCCGTTGCCGATTGACTGGCCTTCGCCGACCACAATGTCGGCGCCCATGGCTCCCGGCGGCTCAACAAGACCGAGCGACACGACTTCCGTAAACACCGCTATCAGCAGCGCGCCCTTCGCGTGGCAGGCGTCAGCGATGGGTTTCAGGTCGCGCAGATTGCCGAACACATCTGGCGATTGCACGATGACGCAGGACACGCTGTCGTCGATCTGTGCCAGCAGGTCTTCACTTGCGCGGGCGTCTGCTGGCATGGAGACGACGCTGTCGCCGGTCATTTGCGACAGCGAGCGCACAACGTCCGCATAATGGGGATGCAGACCGCCGGACAGAACCGCCTTGCGGCGGCGCGTGATGCGATGCGCCATCAGCGCGGCTTCGCCACAGCCCGTCGAGCCGTCGTACATGGAGGCGTTCGCCACTTCCATGCCGGTGAGGTTGGCCACCTGCGTCTGAAACTCGAAGAGCATCTGCAACGTGCCCTGCGAAATCTCCGGCTGGTAGGGCGTGTAGCTGGTCAGAAATTCCGAGCGCTGGATGAGATGATCCACGCTCGCAGGCACATGATGCTTGTAGGCGCCCGCGCCCACGAAGAAGGGAACAGAGCCCGCAGACACATTGCGCGAGGCCATGCGCGACAACATGCGCTCGACTTCCATCTCGCTCTTGTGGCGCGGCAGATCTGGCGGCGCCTGCAACAGCTTGTCGGCGGGCACGGCTGCAAACAGCGCGTTGATATTTTCAGCGCCAATGCGCGCGAGCATGTCGGCGCGGTCGTCGGGCGTGAGCGGCAGGTAGCGCAATGTGATCTCCTTCGTCGCGAACGAGTTTTCTTGACGCATCGAATTCGTCCGAAAACCGCTTCACACTTTTCGGTTCGATGCTTTAATCGAGCGTCTTGAGGTAATCGGCGTAGGCGGCTTCATCCATGAGCGCGCCAAGCTCGCTTTGATCGGCGACGCGCAATTTCACGAACCAGCCCTTGCCGGCGGAGTCTTCGTTGACGAGCGCGGGCGCGCCTTCCAGTTCGCTGTTGACCTCGACCACTTCGCCCGACACCGGCGCGTAGACCTCACTCGCAGCCTTCACGCTTTCGACGACAGCGGCCTGCTCGCCCTTCTTGAAGCTTTTGCCCATGGCGGGCAGTTCGACAAACACAACGTCGCCCAGCTGCGCCTGTGCGTAATCGGTGATGCCCACAATGGCGACGTCGCCATCAACGCGGATGTATTCGTGATCTTTCGTGTAACGAACAGTCGACATTGCGCGGTCCTCTTAGCGAACGTAACGATGGGGGAAGAAGGGAAAGGCGACGACGCTGCAAGCAAGCGGCTTGCCACGCACCAGCGCGTTGAGCTTCGTGCCGACAGCCGCGTGAGAGGCGGCGACATAGCCCATGGCGATGGAGCGCTCGAGGCTCGGCGCGAATCCGCCCGATGTAATTTTGCCGATGACAGCGCCGCTCTCGTCAGCGATCTCGGAGCCTTCGCGCGCAGGCTGGCGGCCATCAAGCAACAGGCCGACACGCTTGCGCGACGGGCCTTCTTTCAATTCACGCGCGATGCGCTCAAAGCCGGGAAAGCCCCCCTCAGCGCGGCGGCGCTTGCCGATGGACCATGTGAGGGCGCCCTCCACTGGCGATGTCGTCTCGTCAATGTCGTGACCGTAGAGGCACAGGCCCGCTTCAAGCCGCAGCGAATCGCGCGCGCCAAGGCCAATCGGCTTGACGCGCGGATCGGCGAGAAGCGCCTGCGCAAACTGCACGCCAGCGACGGGAGGAAGCGATATCTCGAACCCGTCCTCGCCGGTGTAGCCCGAGCGCGAGACAAAAATATCGGCGCCCTGGTAGGTCGTCGCGAGGAAGCCCATGAAGGGCAGCGATGAAACGCCGGGGATGAAGCCCGCGACAACCTCCGCAGCCTTGGGCCCCTGAATGGCGAGCAGCGCCCGGTCATCGAGCGTCGTGATCGAAACGCCGGGGAGTTTTGCGCGCAAATGCGCGACGTCGGCGTGCTTACAGGCCGCATTGACCACAAGAAAAAGACGATCCACGCCGGGTGTGCGCGAAGGCAGCCGCGTCGTCATCAGATCGTCGAGGATGCCGCCGTCCGCGTTGAGGAATTGCGAATAGCGCGTGCGATAGTCGGCAAGGCCAATAATGTCGGCCGCCAGCAGGGTTTCGAGCGCGGCGGCTGCGCCCACGCCTTCAAGAATCACCTGCCCCATGTGCGACACGTCAAACAGGCCCGCGCTTTCGCGCGTCCATTTGTGCTCGCCCATGATGCCAAGGGGGTATTGCACCGGCATGTCATAGGCGGCGAAGGGCGCCATGCGCGCTCCGAGCGCAACGTGCATCGCATGCAGCGGCGTGAGGGCGAGTTCTTGTGTGCTCGATATTGCTTCAGACATCAGATCGCCCGGGCGCGAATGGAGGCCACGAATCAGGCGCGCTCCGCGCGTGCGAAGCCGTCTGTCCGCGCCCCCTCTGTCCCGGGACCTGAGAGATTTCCCACGCAATCCTTGAAGCAAGGAGCGCAGTTACGCCCGTCGGTGGGCCAGCGCCGCGAGAGCGCTAAGCCGCTTTCCAGAGTGTCATCCCGCTGCGGTCCATTTTGCCTGAGCGTTTCCGGGGCGGTTGCGCCTTCGGCGCCGACGCTAGCGCGCGTCGGTCTCTTCCGCAGTGGGTCTTGGTCTGACGGAGTGGAAACTAGATGCTGCAAGCGCCAAGTCAAGCGGCGTTGAGTAGCGTTCCACAGGCGAACGCGACCGCTGGATCAGCGGCGCCGACGCGCGGGCTGTGATCCGGTCGCCGCCGAGGCGCCGTCAAAGCCCACGAAGATTGTATAATCATCGTTGGCCGCCAAACCCTTGAAGGGAATCGTGATTTCATCGGACACGATTGCGAACGACGTGTTGGAGGCGCCTTGCGCGATGCCAGCGGCGACCCGGTAGGTGCGGTTGGCCACAAACTGCCTGGTTTTCTCATCCCGCACGGCGATGGTCACAGGGACATTAAACGATCCCGGCGATCCGGCCGGTCCCAACAGCACCCGGCCTTCGACACCCATTTTCAGGACAAGCTGGTTACCGGACACGCGGCACTCGCGGGCGATTTCGCCCATCGAATACTGGTAGCGAACGTTCGAATTTGATTGTTGGCCCGCGTAAACGCGATGGGCGGCCGCGCCTTCGCGAACATCCACAAACGGACACATCAGTTCGGTTGGGCCGGTGTTGAAAATGGGCAGGATTGCGGACTGGGGCGGGCCGTCCGCCGACGCCTGCCCACTAGCAACCGGCTGGGTGGGGGCCGAGGGCGTTGATGAACCGGAGCCAAAAAGGGAACCGACGTAACTGCCGCCGCCACATCCCGAGAGAGCCAGAAGGGCCGCTAGGGCAACCGCCCCTTTGGAGAGGGCGGCAAAACACGAAATTCCCTGACGCATTCGAAAACTCCATACGGCCGACGTTCCCGTTGGAACCCCGGCGGCCTCCCGTACGCCGCAACAGCGTGGCGGAACCTATACCAGCAGACGCCATCGCGCCAGCGGCGCCCCACACGTGATCGCCTAGCTGATCAGGGCAGCTGATCAGGGCAACTTGCCGAAGCCCTCGCCGAAACCCGCCAGTGTGAGCGGAATGCCCGTCCCCTGCTCGGGTGTTTCAAAGACGATGAACGTCGCCACCTTGCCGGCGCGCAACTCGTCCAGCAACTTATCGTCCATGACGACCTCGGCGACGCAGCCCGAGGGGAGGCATCGCACGAAGCCCGCGCGGCCCTTGTCCGCCCCGTCGACGTTCAGGCCCAGTCCTGCGGGCAGCAACACGCCAAGCGGTGCGATCACGCGCAAAAGCCGGGACTTGTTGTCCGCGGTCTTCAACACGATAACCACAAGGTTCATGTTGGGCTTTTCCTCGGATGCGACCGACTGGATGATCGCGCATTGCTCGCGGCTGGCGCCGGGCGGCGTCTCGCACCGCATCTCCCAGTCGCCGAACTTGCCCCGAACCTGCACTTGCGCATCCGCCTGCTGGACGGCCCCTGTGAGCAGCAACGCTCCCACGACCGGCGCAAGCCCGACCAATCGGCGGCTCAACGCTCCAAGCGGATTTTTCGAAAGCAGGCGCATGACGTCTCCGTAGGTCCGGTCTTGTCGGCGAGGTCTTGTCGACGATGCCGAGGCGGCTGTGAGACCGCGACGCATCGGCGAGTATGGTTTTTCGACCGAATCACATCGTCCGAATTTATGGACGGAATGCGGCGATTGGCAAATTGGCGAGGCAAATTGGCCCCTCGGGGGGGGTATCCGTAGAGTTACGCGCCCTTATGCCGCATAGATTGCAGTGAACGGCTGTGTTGCGCTCATGGCGGCTTTATGGTTGGAACGGGACGCGGCGGACCATACGCAAATGGCCCCGCGTGGGCGGCTAGGGGGCCGTCCATCAGAAAGGCGAGCGGGAGCGACGTGTTCATGCTTTTCAAGTCAAAGGGCGCCAGCGCCCGGCGCATCCTTTCCACCGCCGGAGCGACGATGGTCACATGGGCGGCCCTTGTCGGCGCCGCCTCCGCGCAATTTGTCGGCGCGCCGCGCCCCGGCCAGATGGGAATGTCGGAAGCGGCCAGCCCGATCATGCGCGAGATGGTGTTCTTTCACGACGCCATCCTGCTGCCTATCATCACAGCGATCAGCCTCTTCGTTCTGGCGCTGATCGTCATCGTTGTGAACAAGTACAACGAGAAGGCCAATCCGACGCCATCGCGCACGACCCATCACGCCGGTCTGGAAGTCGCATGGACCGTCATTCCGGTTGTGATTCTCCTGATCATCGCCATTCCGTCCTTCCGCCTGCTGAACCACCAGCTCACTCTGCCTGACGCTGACGTCACGGTGAAGGTGACCGGCAATTCGTCGTGGGCATGGACCTGGTCCTATCCCAAGGAAGGCGGCGGCGGTTTCGAATTCCAGTCGCGCCTGCTCGATCAGGCAACGCTTCCGGCTGGCAAGCTTCGTCTTCTGGACGTTGACAACGAGGCGGTTGTTCCTGTGAACAAGAACATCCGCGTGCAGGTGACGGCCGACGTCGTTGGCATCATTCACGCCTTCGCGCTGCCGAATCTGGGCGTGCGGATTGACGCGATCCCCGGCCGACTGAACGAGACATGGTTCCGTGCTGAACGCGAAGGCGTTTACTATGGCCAGTGTTCCGAATTGTGCGGCAAGGACCACGCCTACATGCCGATCGTTGTGCGTGTGGTGAGCGAGGACGCCTACAAGGCGTGGCTCGCAAGCGCCGCCAAGCAGTTCGCCTCCACCAGCGCCGAGCCGCTGCGCGTCGCCGACGCCACCGCCACCCGCTGACACACGAATCAAGCCTGAGGAATAACGAGATGGCAACGAACGCAGCGGCCCATCACGACGACCACGCCCATGGCATTCCCACGGGCTGGCGCCGCTACATGTATTCGACCAACCACAAAGATATCGGCACGCTCTACCTGTATTTCGCCGTCTTCGCGGGCCTCATCGGCGGCGCGATGTCGATTGCGATGCGCATGGAGCTGTCCGGCACGGGCGTTGGCGTTTTCCCCTGGATCTCCTCCATTCTGGCGGGCGATGGCTCGCTCGACGCCGCCAAGCACATGTACAATGTGTTCATCACAGCCCACGGCGTGATCATGATCTTCTTCATGGTCATGCCCGCGCTGATCGGCGGCTTCGGCAACTGGTTCGTGCCGCTCATGATCGGCGCGCCCGACATGGCCTTTCCGCGGATGAACAACATCTCGTTCTGGCTGTTGCCCGCAGCTTTCCTGCTGCTCGTCATCTCGATGTTCGTCGAAGGCGCGCCCGGCATGAAGGGCTTTGGCGGTGGCTGGGTGCTGTATCCCCCGCTGTCGTCCAACGCAGGCCATCCGGGCCCGTCGATGGACTTCATCATTCTTTCGCTGCATCTGGCCGGCGCCTCGTCGATCCTGGGCGCGATCAACTTCATCACGACGATCTTCAACATGCGCGCGCCGGGCATGACCCTGCATCGCATGCCGTTGTTCGCCTGGTCGGTGCTGATCACCGCCTTCCTGCTCGTGCTGTCGATGCCCGTTCTCGCCGGCGCTATCACGATGCTGCTGACAGACCGCAATTTCGGCACGGCGTTCTTTGATCCGGCTGGCGGCGGCGACCCGATCCTGTTCCAGCATCTGTTCTGGTTCTTTGGCCACCCGGAAGTGTACATCCTGATCCTGCCAGGCTTTGGCATCGTCAGCCACATCATCTCGACCTTCTCGCGCAAGCCGGTGTTCGGTTACCTCGGCATGGCCTACGCGATGGTCGCGATTGGCGCGGTTGGCTTCGTCGTGTGGGCGCACCACATGTACACGGTCGGCCTGTCGCTCAACACGCAGCGTTACTTCGTGTTCGCGACGATGGTCATCGCGGTGCCGACGGGCGTGAAGATATTCTCGTGGATCGCGACAATGTGGGGCGGCTCTGTCTCTTTCCGCACACCGATGCTGTGGGCGGTGGGCTTCATCTTCCTGTTCACACTCGGCGGCGTGACAGGCGTCGTGCTGGCCAACGCAGGCATCGACCGCCACTTCCACGATACCTATTACGTGGTGGCGCATTTCCACTACGTGCTGTCGCTGGGCGCTGTGTTCGCCATGTTCGCGGGCTTCTACTACTGGTTCCCGAAAATGTCGGGCTACATGTACAACGAGACCCTCGGCAAGGCGCACTTCTGGCTCATGTTCGTGGGCGTGAACGTGACCTTCTTCCCGCAGCACTTCCTTGGTCTTGCGGGCATGCCGCGCCGGTATGTCGATTATCCTGACGCGTTCCTGCTGTGGAACCAGGTGTCGTCATACGGCTCTTACCTCTCCGGCTTTGCAGCGCTGCTGTTCATCTACATCGTGTGGGAGGCCTACGCGAAGAAGCGCATTGCCGGCGACAATCCGTGGGGCCCCGGCGCCACGACGCTGGAATGGACGCTGCCCTCGCCCCCGCCGTTCCACCAGTACGAGACCCTGCCCCGCATCACGGGCTCGAACCACTAAGGGTCAATACTCCGGCGGCCTCGCCGCCGGAGCCTTCCTTCGAAAAGCGACGACGCGCGCTTTTCCAAAGAGGGCTCCACACCAGCGCGGCGACGCGCGGCCAACCAGCAGGTTTGCGAGACACGATGACGTTCGTCACCGGACAAAACGATTTCCCCGATCAGACGCGGCTCTCGCTTGCCGAGCCGCGCGATTTTTTCGCGTTGCTGAAGCCCCGCGTCATGTCGCTCGTCGTGCTCACTGCGCTTGCGGGCATGATGCTGTCGCCTGCGCCTGTCCATCCCGTGCTGGCCTTCGCCTCGCTGCTCGCCATTGCGGTGGGCGCTGGCGCATCGGGCGCGCTGAACATGTGGTACGACGCGGACATAGACGCGTTGATGACGCGCACGAAGACGCGTCCCGTCCCGTCCGGTCGCGTCGCGGCGGGTGAGGCGTTGTCGTTTGGCCTCGTGCTGTCGGCGCTGTCTGTGTTCACGCTCGGAATCATGTCGAACTGGCTGGCGGCGTCGCTCCTCGCCTTCACTATCTTTTTCTACGCCGTCATCTACACGATGTGGCTGAAGCGCTGGACGCCGCAGAACATCGTGATCGGCGGCGCGGCGGGCGCTTTCCCGCCGGTTGTGGGCTGCGCAGCCGTGACCGGCTCGGTGTCGATTGAGTCGATAGTCCTGTTCGCGATCATCTTCATCTGGACGCCGCCGCACTTCTGGGCGCTGGCGCTCGTGAAAAGCGACGAATACGCCCGCGCCGGCGTGCCAATGATGCCCAACGCCAAGGGCGAACGGCGCACGCGGATTGAAATACTGATCTATTCGATTCTCCTTGCGCCCGTTGGCGTTCTGCCCTGGGCCATGGGGTTCGCATCCATCGTCTATGGCGTGATCGCGGTGGCCGGCGGCGCGGGCATGATCTGGTACGCCTGGCGCGTGCTGCGCGACACCGAGGGTGCGAACGCCCGCAAGGCGTCCATGTCGCTGTTTGGATTTTCGATCCTCTATCTCTTTGCGCTCTTCCTGACGATTGTCGCCGAGAACGGCCCAGCACAGATGCTGGTCCGTGCGTTCGGCGCGGTGTTTGGTTGAGGCGCGGCATGGAAGGCTCGTTTGTAGTGAACGATACGCAGGGCGATCAACCAAAGGGCGCGCACGAGCCCGGACGACGTCTCACGCCTGAGGAGGCGAAGAGCCGCCGGTCGCGCAACGTCGCCATCGCCCTTGGCATTTGTTTCCTCATTGCCCTTTTCTACGTCGTGACCATCGTCAAACTCGGCGTTGGCATCGTCGTCCGGCCTTCAATCTAGGAGCCGTGGAATGAACGAAGCGGCGCACCGCCCTCCCCATACGACGCCGCGCAGTCACAAGCGCACGGCCGCAGCCGTGGCGGGCGGCGCGTTCTTCATGCTGGGCATGAGCTTCGCGGCTGTGCCTCTCTACGACATGTTCTGCCGGATGACGGGCTTTGGCGGCACGCCCATGGTCGCCGAAAGTGCGCCGGCCATTCGCGGCGAGCGCACGATTCGTGTGTCGTTTGATGCGAATGTGGGTGCGGGCCTAAACTGGACATTCGAGCCGGAAGTCGACTCCGTGCGCGTGCAGACCGGCGAAACGAAGACCGTTTTTTACCGCGTCACCAATCGCTCGAAGGTCGCGCAGACCGGGATGGCGACCTTCAATGTCACGCCCGATCAGTTCGGCGGCTATTTCAACAAGATCCAATGTTTCTGCTTCACCGAGCAGACGCTGGGCGCGGGCGAGAGCATGGACATGCCGGTCGTGTTCTTCCTCGATCCGGCTCTGGAAAAGCAGGAAACCCTGAAACGGATGCACAGCGTCACGCTGTCGTACACGTTCATGTCTGTGAAGAATCCCAAGCCCCTTGCGGCTCTGGATGCGAACAAACCGCGCCTTTAACGGGCGCATGAATCTCCGCTGCCTTGACAATGGGCGCGGCGGATGGCGAAACGCCCCCGGGGGCGGCCGTGCGAGACGCGCGGTCCGAACGACGAACGAGGTAGGACATGGCTGACGGCCACTCGAAACCCAATCACGACTACCACCTGGTAGAGCCGAGCCCGTGGCCGCTGATCGGGGCCATTGCCGCGTTCATGACTGCGGTCGGCGCAATCTCGTGGATGAAGGCCATGCCGATCTTTGGCATGCAGGTGGGGCCCTACCTGTTTGGCGCGGGCTTCCTCGGCATTCTCTACACCATGGCCGCATGGTGGACGGACGTTATCCGCGAGGCGCACAGCGGCTACCACACGCGCGTCGTGCAGATGCATCATCGCTACGGCATGATCCTTTTCATCGCCTCGGAAATCATGTTCTTCGTCGCGTGGTTCTGGGCGTTCTTCGACGCCAGCCTGTTCGCCAACGAGGCGATTCAGGAAGCCCGCGTTCAGTACACCGGCGGCGTCTGGCCGCCGAAGGGCACCCACGTCTTCGACGCCTGGCACCTGCCGCTGCTGAACACGCTGATCCTGCTCACCTCCGGCACCACGATCACGTGGGCGCATCACGCGTTGCTGCATGGCGACCGGGAAGGCTTGAAGAAGGGCCTCATTCTCACGATCGTGCTCGGCATGGTGTTCAGCGGGGTGCAGGCCTACGAGTACATGGTTGCACCGTTCGCGTTCAAGAACTCGCTTTATGGCGCGACGTTCTTCATGGCGACCGGCTTCCACGGTTTCCACGTTCTGGTCGGCACGATCTTCCTGATTGTCTGCCTGATCCGCGTCTACATGGGCCATTTCACGCCCAAGCAGCATCTCGGTTTCGAGTTTGCCGCCTGGTACTGGCACTTCGTCGACGTGGTGTGGCTGTTCCTGTTCGGCGCCATCTACGTGTGGGGCAACATGGGCGCTCTGGTCGCCTCGCACTGACGGCTGCCGCCTGCATGCTTCAGGGGCGGCCGTCGGCCGCCCCTTTTTCGTTCGCGATGACATGAACCCAAGGACATGCCGATGAACGAGGATTACGCTCCGCAATCGCCCTACTCGACCGGCCTTTCGGGCCGCTGCCCGCGATGCGGCGAAGGCCACTTGTTCAAGGGTTTCCTGACCATCGCGCCTGCCTGCGACCATTGCGGGCTCGACCTGTCTTTTGCGGATGCAGGCGACGGTCCGGCCGTTTTCGTGACGCTCTTTGCCGGCTTCATTGTGCTTGG
>CANMLK010000008.1 GCA_947498445.1 Beijerinckiaceae bacterium | reverse complement strand
GCCAGCTCGTTGCGCTTGATGAAGGCGTTCAGATCAGTGCCGACGATCAGAACGTCGAGGCCGCCTTCCTTCACTTCGGTGATCTCGCAAGTCACGACGAGGCCCTTGCGCAATTCGCCGCCAGCCGCGCCGCCCTCTTCCGTGGTCTTCGCAGAAGCGAAGGGGTCGCCGCCAAGCTGCTTCACGCCCAGTGAAATGCGCTCCTTCTCGACGTCGACGTCGAGAACCTGCGCCTTCACCATGTCGCCCTTCTTGAACTCCTCGATCACCTGTTCGCCCGGACGCTTCCAGTCGAGGTCGGAGAGATGGACCATGCCGTCCACGTCGCCTTCCAGGCCGATGAACAGGCCGAACTCGGTCTTGTTCTTGACCTCGCCCTCGACCTCTGCGCCAACCGGATATTTCTCGGCGAAGGCTTCCCAGGGGTTCTGAAGCGTCTGCTTGAGGCCAAGCGAAATGCGGCGCTTGACGGGATCGACTTCGAGAACCTGCACGTCGACTTCCTGGCTCGTCGAGACGATCTTGCCGGGGTGAACGTTCTTCTTGGTCCACGACATTTCGGAAACGTGGATAAGGCCTTCGATGCCCGGCTCCAGCTCCACAAACGCGCCGTAGTCCGTGATGTTCGTGACGCGGCCGTGGAAGCGAGCCTCGAGCGGATACTTCTCTTCGATGCCCTGCCACGGATCCTCGAGCAGCTGCTTCATGCCGAGCGAGATGCGGTGCGTGTCGTGGTTGATCTTGATGATCTTCACGCGAACCGTCTGGCCGATGTTGAGCACTTCGGTCGGATGGTTGACGCGGCGCCATGCGATGTCGGTGACATGGAGCAGGCCGTCGATGCCGCCCAGATCAACGAACGCGCCGTAATCGGTGATGTTCTTGACCGTACCCTCGATGACCTGGCCCTCTTCGAGCTTGCCAACGATTTCGTGGCGCTGTTCGGCGCGGCTCTCTTCGAGGACCGTGCGGCGCGACACAACGATGTTGCCGCGGCGGCGATCCATCTTGAGGATTTCGAAAGGCTGCGGCACGCCCATGAGCGGGGTGACGTCGCGGATCGGGCGAATGTCGACCTGGCTGCGCGGCAGGAACGCCACGGCGCCGTCGAGATCGACCGTGAAGCCGCCCTTGACCTGATTGAAGATGACGCCTTCGACCTTTTCCTTGGCCTCGAACGCCTTCTCGAGCTTGACCCAGCTCTCCTCGCGGCGCGCCTTGTCGCGCGAGATCACCGCTTCGCCGAGCGCGTTTTCGATGCGCTCGAGATAAACTTCAACCTCGTCGCCGACCTTCAAAATCTGGTCGCGGCCGGGGCCGGAAAATTCCTTGAGGGCGACACGACCTTCGGTCTTCAGACCAACGTCGATGACAGCCATGTCCTTTTCGAGGGCGACAACAATGCCCTTGATGACCGAGCCTTCGAGAGCGTCGGATTCGCCGAAGCTCGCATCGAGCATGGCGGCGAAATCATCGCGCGTGGGCGACGTTGCAGATTGGGTATTTGCCATTAGGTCTCCTGAGAGGCCCGATCTATCCGATCGAACCGTGCGCCGGCGGGGTTGGCGTTGCGTGGCGCTCGACTTCGCCCGGCGTCTTGTGAGACTCACCGCCAGAGGATTTCATCCAAGGGCGGGCCAGCGCGGACCGGAAAAGGCGAGCGGTTTTGCCCGCAGTTTCCCACAGGCGCAGGTTCTCTAGCAGGAGACGCGACAGGGGACAAGGAGGAAGAGGGGGAGATTGGCCTGCTCGCCAGCCACATTCCCGCGCCGCTGCTTGCGTTTTGTTTGCAAGGGTTCATCATCCTTCCGACGCCCGCGCGCAGACCGGGTGGAAGACGGGGAGGAAAGCCATGCGAGTATGGCGAGAGGCGGCGGCGTTTCAAGCTGCGATCCTGTTTGGTTTTCTGACATTCCACGCTCCTGGAGCCAAGGCCCAGACGGCGGACGAAAAATTCTACGCGGACCGGCAGGTGATCCTTCTCATCGCCGCGACGGCAGGCGGCGGATATGACCGCTGGGGCCGCCTTGTCGGTCGCCATATCGCCCGGCACATTCCGGGCGCCCCGCAGATCGTGAACCAGAACATGGGGGCGGCGGGTGGCATCGCTGGCACGGCGCACCTCTACAATGTGGCGGCGCGCGACGGATCAGTCTTTGGCCTCATCACACGCGACGCGCCGCTCGCTCCGATCATGCATCCATCTCAGGCTCGCTACGACCCCTCCAAGCTCAACTGGCTAGGAAGCACAACGACGGAAACAAGTGTCTGCATTTCGCGCGGAACCTCGTCAGTGAAGACATTGTCCGATCTGATGCAGCGCGAACTGATTGTCGGCGACACCGGAGCCGGCACCGGCACCTATGTGTTTCCGCGGGCGCTGAACGGATTGTTTGGCACGAAGTTCAAGATCGTCTCGGGCTTTCAGAATTCTGTCGACGTCTTCCTGGCGCTTGAACGCGGCGAGGTCGACGGCATTTGCGAAAGCCTTGATAGCGTCAGCGTAAAAACGCCGGGCTGGCGCGAAAAGGGCATATACAACGCGGTGCTGCACGGCGGGCTTGAACCAAATCCGCACCTGAAGGGCGTGCCCTTTGTCTTTGAGCTCGCAAAGAGCGAAGAGGACCGGCAAGCGTTGCGCTTTCTTTATGCTGGCCAGGCCATCGGGCGTCCGTTTGCGATGCCGCCGGACGTGCCAAAGGCGCGCGTCGAAATCATGCGCAAGGCGTTCGCCGCGACCATGCGGGACCAGGAGTTTTTGTCGGAGGCCAAAAAGCTGCGGCTCGACGTTGACCCTGTGCCCGGAGAAAAACTTGAAGGCGTCATCAAGGGGTTGATGTCGACACCGCGCAGCGTGATCGACAGGGTGGCGAAGTTCATGCAGTAGTCGGCGCGGGGGCGCGCCGGGCATATTCGATGAAAACCATCTTCGTTCTGGGCGAAACGATCCTCGACATGACGCCGGTCAGCTCTACTGCGTCGGGTGGATCGCGGTTTGAAACTGCGCTTGGCGGATCGGCTTACAACACCGCCCGCGCGCTGGGCGCGCTTGGGGCGCGCGTCATGTTCGCGGGCGCCGTGTCGCGGGATGATTGGGGCGCGCGTTTTCGCGCTGCGCTTGTTCAAAAGGACGTCGACTGCGCGCTGCTGCGCGACAGCGAAAAGCCCATGCCGCTGGCGCTTGTTTCGCCTGAAGGCGCGCACGGTCCGGCCTTCACGCTGTATCTGGCCGGCACGGCGCACGAGGACGCGCTGGCGCCGGATGCTCTGCCAGACGGCGCAGCGCATGTGCACGTCTCGTCCTTCCACGCTTGCGTGGCGCCAACCGGAGCGGGCGTGCTCGCTTTGATGGAGAAATCGCGCGGGCGCGCCACGGTGAGCTTTGATCCCAACATTCGCCCCGGCGTGCTGCCAGCGCGCGAGGAAGCTCTCGTGCTCGTGGAGGAACGCGTGCGCCTCAGCGACATCGTGAAGGCCAGCGCGCAGGACATGAAATGGCTCTATCCGGGGCTCAACCCGCTGGAGGCGATGGCCAACTGGAGCGCGATGGGGCCCCGGCTCGCTATCCTCACCGAGGGCGAGTTGGGCGTCACAGCCTTTACGCCGGAGGGGCGTTGTCATGCGCTCGCACCGGCAGTGGACGTGGCCGACACCGTGGGGGCGGGCGACGCCTTCACCGCCGCGCTGCTGGCGGAAATGGCGCGGGCCGGTGCGCTGGGCCAGGACGCGGCGCCCATTGAGCCCGACGCGCTTCGCCGCTGGCTGACCTTTGCGGGCGCCTGCGCGGCCTGGACCTGCGCACGGCGGGGCGCCCAGGCGCCGGACCGCAAAGATATTGCCCTGCCCGCCTTCCTGTGACCCCGTGCTGCTTGTCGCCACAGCCGTTTCGGATTATACCCGCGCAACTTTGAAGCCGGAGATCAACATGCGTCCGTCTAAACGCGCCCTCGACCAGATGCGCGCCGTCTCGCTCGAACGCAATGTCGCGCGATTTGCTGAAGGCTCCTGCCTCGTCAAGTTTGGCGAGACCCATGTGCTGTGCGCCGCCTCCCTCGAAGACAAGCCGCCGCCGTGGCTGCGCGGACAGGGCCGGGGCTGGGTGACGGCGGAATATTCCATGCTGCCGCGCGCCACGCAGACCCGCACGCGCCGCGAGGTGACCTCCGGCAAGCCCTCTGGCCGCACGCAGGAAATTCAGCGCCTCATCGGCCGGTCCTTGCGCGCGGTCGTTGATTTGCAGGCGCTGGGCGAACGCCAGATCGTGATCGACTGCGACGTGCTGCAGGCCGATGGCGGCACGCGGACCGCCGCCATCACTGGCGCGTGGGTCGCGCTGCACGATTGCCTGAAGTGGATGCACGGCCGCTCGATGATCCGCGACATGCCGTTGCGCGATCACGTCGCCGCCGTCTCCTGCGGCGTCTATCAGGGCGTAAGCGTGCTCGACCTCGATTACATTGAGGATTCCGGCGCGCACACGGATGGCAATTTCGTGATGACAGGCGGCGGCGCGCTCGTTGAAGTGCAGGCCACAGCCGAGGGCGCGACCTTTACGGAAGCGCAGCTTGGCGAACTGATGGCGCTCGCCAAAAAGGGCATTGGCGAACTCGTCGCCTTGCAGAAGCTGACGGTGGGCTGAGGCCCGCCGCGCTTACGCTGTCCGCCTAATCGCCCCATGGCGCGCCACGGCCGCCTTGGCGCGGGCTGATATGCTCGCCCAGTCGCGTCGGTCGATTTCATCCTTGGGGGCCAGCCACGAGCCGCCGACCGCAATGACGTTGGGCAGCGCCAGCCAGTCATCAAGATCGTCTTCGTTTGTGCCGCCCGTCGGCACAAAGCGGGCGTGGGGGAAGGCCGAGCCCATGGAGCGCAGCGCCGCAGGCCCGCCCATCGCCGCGCCGGGGAAAAACTTCACGACGTGAAAGCCCGCCGAAATCGCCATCATCAATTCCGACGCTGTGGCGACGCCCGGCACGAAGGGAAAGTCGGTCATGGCCGCCGCCGCCTCCAGCAACGCGGGCGTGGAGCCGGGCGAGAACGCGAAGCGCGCACCAGCTTCGCGCGCAATGGCGAGATCATGCGGCGTCATCACGTTGCCTGCAGCGGGAATGGCCTCTGGCACATGGGCTCGGATTTCGCGGATCGCGTGGGGCGCGACCTTGTTGCGCAGCGCGATTTCCAGCGTCGGTAGACCGGCCTCCACAAACGCGCGGGCCAGCGGCACAGCATCCTCCAGCCGCTCGATGGCGATGAGCGGCACCAGCCGGGCAGGCTCGAGCAGGCCGAGGGGGCTTTCGCTGTGGGACGTCATTGTGGTTCTCCCTTTCCGCTGGCTCGCCGCAAGGCGCTGTCTCGCCTATAATGCGGCAAAACTGGTTTCGACTTTGATGGAAAACAATGATGAGCGCACACACGGCACATCGCAAGCTTGAAGGCCGCGTGGTCATCGCCACGCACAATGCCGGAAAACTTCGCGAAATGAAGGAATTGCTGGCCCCTTACGGCATCGCCGCCGTATCGGCGGGCGAGCTTGGGCTGGCTGAGCCCGACGAGACGGGGACGACCTTTCTCGCCAACGCTGAAATAAAGGCCCGCGCGGCGGCGGACGTCTCCGGTCTGCCCTCTTTCGCCGACGATTCAGGCCTTTGCGTCGATGCGCTGGGCGGCGATCCGGGCATTTATTCCGCGCGCTGGGCCAAGGAGACGGGCGACTTCCCCTCCGCCATGGGCAGGATCACCGACATGCTCAGCGAGCGCGGCGCAATTGAGCCCGCACAACGGCGCGCGCATTTCGTCTCGGCGCTTGCGATCTGCTGGCCGGATGGCCATCTGGAAACCTTCGAGGGCAAGGTGTTCGGCTTTATCGACAAGCCGCGCGGCGAGAAGGGTTTTGGCTACGATCCCTTCTTCCAGCCGGACGGGCACGAGCTGACGTTCGGCGAGATGAGTTCAGAGGAAAAGCACGGAATTCCGGCCGATGGATCGCAGGCGCTGTCGCATCGCGCGCGGGCGTTTCAGATGCTGGCCGGCAAGTGTTTGGGGTGAGGAGGGCAGCGTCCCCTCATCCGACCTCCGCTTCGCGGAGGCCACCTTCTCCCGCAAGGGGAGAAGGGAGGGAGTAAATCACGAAGGTTCGCGCCTTCCTTCTCCCCTTGCGGGAGAAGGTGGCGCTGCGCAGCAGCGACGGATGAGGGGTAACCCTCCGCGCAATTACCTCCCCGCCCCGTTGATCATGCCCCACACCTTGTGCGGCGCCGCTGGCAACACAATGTCGTTGATGCCCAAGGACCGCAGGGCGTCGATGATGGCGTTCGTCACTGTGGGCACCGCGCCTGTTGTGCCCGCTTCCCCCACGCCCTTTACGCCCAGCGGATTGTTGGGCGAGGGGATCGGGCGGTCGAAGATGGCGAGCGGCGGCAGCAGGTCGGCGCGGGGCATGAAGTAATCCATGAACGAGCCGGTGAGCATCTGCCCGCTGGTCTCATCGTAGATACAGATTTCGCCCATCACCTGACCGAGCCCTTGCATTATGCCGCCATGCACCTGGCCCTCCGCCAGCGTGTGGTTGAGCACCACGCCCGCGTCGTCCACCGCGACGTATTTCACGATGTCGATGACGCCAGTTTCGGGGTCGATCTCCACTTCGGCGATGTGCGCGCCGGTGGGGAAGTTTGACGTCATGGGATGGGAGTCGATTGTATCGAGCGGGTTCTCTCCGCCGGTTGCGTATTTCTTGGCGAGATCAAGCAGGCCGATGGAAAGATCCGTGCCGCGCACGCGATAGTTTCCATCGCTGAATTCGATGTCGGCTTGCGCCGCTTCAAAGTGTTTTGAGGCCAGTTCGCGGCCCTTGACGATCACAGTGTTGGCGGCGTTCGACAACGCGCTGCCGTGGGTCATCATCGAGCGTGAGCCGATGGTGCCAAGGCCGATGAGCGCGGGGCCATCGGGATCGCTGGCGCGGAAGGTTATCTTCTCCGGGTCCACCCCGAAAATGCGGCCGACGATTTCAGGAAACACAGTTTCATGCCCTTGGCCCGAAGGACCGGACATTGTGTAGAGAACCGGGTTGCCATTGTCGCCAAAGCGGATCGCGGCTTCCTCGCGCGGCGCGGCGCCGCCGCCTGACGGCTCGATGAACAGCGAACACGCTGCGCCATACAGCATGCCCCGCTTCTGCGCGGCCTTGCGCCGCTTCTCAATGCCCTTCCAGTCCGCTTCTTTCAGCACGTCGGCCAGCAGGCCCGCTGGATCGCCGCTGTCGTACACGGAGCCGGTCGGCGTCTTGTAGGGGAAGGCCTTTTTGGGGATGAGGTTTTTCTTGCGCAATTCGATACGGTCGCGGCCGGTTTCACCTGCAGCCTCTTCAACAAGGCGCTCCATGAGATAGCTGACGTTGGGACGCGCGGCGCCGCGATAAGCCGTTGTGGGCGTGCGGTTTGTCAGCACAAGGCGATGCAGGCCGACAAGCGCGGGGATCTGATAAACGGTCGCCGCGTGAACGCTGGGCGCCATCGTGTTGATGAACGGGCCCGGGCCCGAAAGATGCGCGCCGCAATCGACGATCCATTGAATGCGCAGGCCGATGAACTTGCCATCGGCGTCGAGCGCAAGCTCGCCGGTCATCTTGGCGCCACGGCCATGATGATCCGATAAAATTGTTTCCGAGCGCGTCGACACCCAGCGCACCGGCTTGCCGATTTTCCGCGCCGCAATCATGCAGGCGACAAATTCAGGATAAGCCTCGCCGCGAACGCCAAAGCCGCCGCCCACATCCAGCGCGTAGACGCGGATTTTTTCTTCCGGCACGCCCGCTGCGATGGCGAGACCGGGGCGCATCAGTGTGATGCCCTGCGTCGGCACGTAGACGTCGAACATGTCCTTGGACGCGTCATATTTTGCGACGCAGGCTTTGGGCTCCATCGGATTGCCGGCGATGCGCGCGGCGTCGAGCGTGAGTTTGGTGACGTGCGCGGCGCGCGCGAACGCTTCTTCGGTCTTGGCGCGGTCGCCGTATTCATAATCGAAGGCGAGGTTGTTTTCGATATTGTCGTAGAGAAGCGGAGCGCCGGGCTGCAGCGCTTTCTCAGCGTCCAGTACGACAGGCAAGTCTTCGTATTCAACCTCGATCAATTCCGCCGCGTCCATGGCGATGGCAAGCGTGATTGCGACAACGAAAGCGACAGGCTCTCCGCCATAGCGCACGCGGTCGCGACAAAGAATGTCGCGACCCGTCAGGCGCAGCGCCATGCCGCCGACGCCGGGATATTTGACGAGCGGGGGAATGGGCGCGCAATCGCGCACGTCTTCGCCGGTGAGGATGCACAGCACACCGGGGTGCGCGCGGGCCGCAGTCGCGTCGAGCGATATGATTTTCGCATGCGCCCGATCAGCCCGCAGGAAGAAGCCAGACGCTTCATCGGGGAACGACCAGTCAGACGTGTACTTGCCCTGCCCCGTGACGAGCCGATAGTCCTCACGCCTGCCCTTGAACTCAACGCTCATTGCATATTCCCGATGTGAATGCGGCCGCGCGAACGCGGCCGGGTTGAGTTTATGATAGAGCGTGAAGCGACTGGCAAATAGAGCGCCGCTACTCGATCAAAGCGCGTGCGCGGATCGCCAGACTCTTCGGCGTCGCCAGCACGTTTTCGATCACCTTCTGCATGTGCTCGCCACTGACGGGATCGATCTCGATCTGAAGCTTTCCGGCCTCCTGCATGAAATCAGCGTCCTTCATCGTGTCCATGAAGGCCTTTCGCATCGCGGCCACGCGATCAGCTGGCGCCCCGCCTGCAAACGCGAGCGGGCGTCCAAGCTCGGTGCCGGAGACCACGAGATCGACAATGCGCCGGTCATCCTCGTTCTTCACGAGATCACGCACTGCGGGCACGCCGGGAAGGTCTTTTGGCGTGGGGCCCGCATAGGCAAGGATTTTGATGTCGCCCGCCTTCAGCCAGTCGGGCTTCGTCACCTTCCAGCTGGACCAGGTGTTGTTGCGCGCCTGCACTTCGCCGCGCTCCATGGCCAGATTGATTGCGTTGCCGCCCTGATAGCCGACGACGATCTTGAATTTCGTGCCAAGGAAATCGTTCAGCATGGCCGGGAAGGAATAGGTGATCGCGCCCTTGCCGCTGGCGCCGGCGACGACTTCCTTCTGCCGCGCTTCGTCAATCGTGCTGACGCCTGCGGTGCGCCACACAGTCATCGTCTCGACGGTGGGCGAGATCGAGCCGATCCACTGGAACTTGCCAAGATCGAACCTGATCACCTCGACGCCCGCCGCCTGCATGGCGGGGAAATTGTTGGCGATCATGCCAATGTTCGTGCCGTCCTTGGGCGCGACGTCGGCCAGATACGCGGCCATCTTGGCGCCGCCCGCGCCCAGCATGTTCTGCGGCACGAGAACCGGCGCGCCGGGGATGTGCTTGCCGATGTAGCGGGAGACAAGGCGCGCGTGCAGATCGTACTCGCCGCCGACGCCGACGCCGATAAGTACGTTGACGGTCTTGCCCTTGTAGAAATCGGCCACGGACTGCGCCGAGGCTGGAGCCGCCAGCAGGACGCCCAGCGCCGCTGTCGCCGCCGCGCTGGCGATGTTTCGGATGCCTTCCATTCGTATCCCCTCCCGAAAAGAGCGCGTTTTTGGCGCCCGGGCTGCGCCGGGCTTTCCCGTGCGCAAAGTGCGCGGACTATAGAGGCTCGGCGAAGAGCGCAACAAGTGCGCTGTAAGGCCTGGCGCAGTTTGCAATATTCGAGAGTGACCCCATTGCGCCTCTACCGACACGCGGCTGCGAGTGCGTCGCAGGAAGCCGGACAAGTTGACGCGGGCGTCCCGCCAAGAAGCTTGGCGGGGCTTGTTCGCGCCTGCAGAGCTTGCATCTGAGGCTGCGCTTGCTTAATCGGAGGACCGCCCGGGAACGGGCCCCCTGGAAGGGAGGGAGAAAATGAAAAAACTTCACACCACGATTTTGGCGGCTGGAGCCATGATTGCTGCGAGCGCCAGCGCGCAGGCGCAATCGGTCGCCGATTTCTACAAGGGCAAGAACGTCACGATCTACATCGCCTTCTCCGCAGGCGGCACGTACGATCTCTTCGGCCGCATGGTCGCGCGCCATATCGGCAAGCACATCCCGGGCAATCCGACCGTGATCGGCTCCAACATGCCGGGCGCCGGCGGGCTCACCGCGACAAACTTCATGTATCGCGTGGCGCCCAAAGACGGCACCGCGATGGCGATCATCACGCAGAACGTGGCGATCGAGGAAGCGCTGAAAAACACGGCGGTCCAGTACAAGTCCAACGAATTCACCTGGATCGGCCGCGCAACCTCCAACATCGAAATCCATGTTCTCTCGACGAAGTCGCCGGGACACACGATCGAAGGCGCCAAGAAGCATGAAACGCCGGTCGCCAGCACGGGCCCCGGCTCACCTTCCGACAGCTATGCCCGCTTGCTCAATGCGACAATCGGCACGAAGTACAAGGTGGTCCGCGGCTATCCCGGATCGACCGATGGCCTGCTGGCCGTCGAGCGGGGCGAGATGGACGGCGCACTCACATCGTGGAACACGATGAAGAGCACGCGCATGAACTGGCTCACCGAGAAGCGCGCCTTTTTGCCCATTCAGTACGTCCTTAAGCGTTCGCCGGAATTGCCGGACGTTCCCACGCCGATCGAACTCATGACCAACGACGCTGACCGCAGGTTGCTCACCTTCGCGCTGTCGAGCGCCGAAGTCGGACGTTCTTTCCTTGCGCCGCCGGGCGTTCCCGCCGATCGCGTTCTGGCGCTGCGCACAGCCTTCAATGCGACGATGAAGGATCCGGAATTGCTTGCTGAAGTCAGCAAGGCGCAGCTCGACTTCGAGCCAGCAACCGGCGAAGAGCTCGCCAAGATCATCGCCGACACGCTCGCCGTGGACGAAGCGACCATCGAGCGCATGCGCAAGATCACGACAGTCGAATAGTTTTTCGGCCAGTCGAAAATGCGAGAGCCCGGAAGCATTGCTCCGGGCTCTTTGCTTTTTTGCTTTGCGGGACGCTCAGCCCATCGTGGGATCGAGCACGATCTTGCCCATGCCGGGGTCGGACTCCATCATCTCGTGCGCCTTGCGGGCCTGCGAGAGAGGCAGAACATGCGCCACGGGCGCCTTGATCTTGCCTTCCGCCGCAGCGGCGAAACACTTCGGCAGATCTCCCTTCTTCGAACCGGGTTGGCCCTTGATCGTGATCTTGCGATCATAAAGATGGAAGAAATCGATCATTACGTTCGGCCCGCCATGCGCGCCAGCTGTGACAAGACGGCCATTTTCGCCCAGTCCATGAAACGCCTTTGGCAACACATCGGGATTGGCGATGTTGTCGTAGATCACGTTGACGCCCTTGCCGTCGGTGATCTTCATGATCTCGGCGAGAATGTCCTGGGTGGAATAATCAATCGCAAAATCGGCGCCCAGTTCAAGGCCCTTGTCAGCGCGGGCGCGCGAGCCTGCCGTGCAGATGACCTTGGCGCCAATGACGTTCTTGGCGATCTGGATGCCGACCTGCCCAAGATTGCCGCTGGCGCCCATGATGAGCACCCATTCGCCCTTCTTGAGGTCTGCGACGTTGATCAGCAGGTTCCACGCCGTGGGGCAGTGACGCATCACGACGGCCGCCTCGTGGAAGGAAATACCTTCCGGCAAAGGCGCTGCGGAGATGGAGGGCACGCAGACATATTCGGCAAAACCGCCGGGGCGCCTGATGCCCATCATGCCCTGCGGACCCTTATAGTCCGTCTCGTCTTCGCGCACGACATCGAGCGGCATGCCGCCGGCGGCGACCACGCGGTCACCCACCTTCCAGCGCGTCACGCCGGGGCCGATGGCGTCCACCGTTCCGGCGCAATCAACGCCGGGAATGCACGGCAAGGCCGCCTTGCGCTGCATCTGCGCGCCGCGCCGCAGCGCCACGTCGAGCACGCGATTGACGGTGGCGCCACGCACCTTGATGCGGATTTCGCCCTCGCGCGGCTCAGGCGTGGGCACGTCCTCATATTTCAGGACATCCGGCGGACCATATTCGTGGAAGATTGCGGCTTTCATGCTCGCCCCATGTTCAAGCGTGTTGATTCAAGCGTCTTGTTTCGTGTGTTTGTTTTAGCGTTTCCTCGCACAGAAATCGCGGAAAACGGGGCCGAGGGCAAGCTGAAAGCGTCATGACGATTTGCGCGCCGCTATACTGCGCCACGTCGCCACTGCAGAAGCCAGCAGCGCCACGGATGTGACGCCCAGAATGGCGCCGACGCCGGCCGCCGCGCCGAGCAGTCCGGCAAAGAACGGGAAGATGAACTGGCCCATGCGATTGCCCGTGAGCCGCATGGTCATCGCGATGCCGCGCGCCGATGTCGGCGCCAGTTCGACCACGTTAGACAGGCAAAGCACAACCGACAGACCCAGCCCGAACCCCATACAGGCGACGGCGAAATACATCGCCGGCAGCGGAACAGGCGCTGCGAGGACCGCGAAACCGACGGCGCCACAGACCATCGTCGCCAGCGTGAGATTGGCGCGGCCCAGCGCGGCGATCATGTGCGCATAGAACAGGCGCGAGGCGATGG
The DNA here is from genome assembly GCA_947498445.1 of Beijerinckiaceae bacterium. Taxonomy (GTDB): domain Bacteria; phylum Pseudomonadota; class Alphaproteobacteria; order Rhizobiales; family Beijerinckiaceae; genus Terripilifer. The sequence goes on along the minus strand of CANMLK010000008.1, from coordinate 28,183 downwards.
AGGCCAGCGCGCGTGTCGTCAAAAGCATGCCAACATGCCATGCGCCGATGCCACGTTCGGCGCCCAGAAGCGGCATGTAGATCATGAACAGATCCATCGACGCGACGGTCATCACGCTGGCGAGGATCACCACCACGAGCCCTCTCACGCGCATCAATTCGCCCACCGAGGCGGGCGTGTGGCGCCTGGTTTCTGCAGGATCCGGCTTTGAGGCCGGCATGGCGAACGCGCCTACCATCGCGACGGCCGATAGCGCCAGCGCCAGCGCAAACAGGGCAGCGGTGGGTGCAACTGCCGCGGACCCCGCAGACCAACCCACGATGAGCGGCCCGATCATCTGCCCAATGGCGAGGGCCACCATGTAATGGCCCAAAACGGATTCGCGGCCCGCCGCCCCGGTGCAGCGCAGCACGAACATCTGGTGTCCCGCCATCAGGAACAGATGGCCAATGCCGCCAATCACCGTGAACGTCAGCAGATGCCACGGCGAATTGGGCGCGAACCAGAGGCCGAGATTGGCCGCGAGCGTGAGTGCCGAACCAGCCCATATCGCCTGCGAATCACGGCCCGTATCGATCCAGCGGCCAAGCGGAAGAGCGACGAAAATCGGCAGCAGCGCATAGCCCGACGAGATCGCGCCGTACCAGGTGATAGGCAAATCAAGCTCGATGGCGCGATAGGAGACCGTGACGCGCGTCAGCGAAGTGACTATCTGGAACAGGGCCGAATGGAGAAGAAACGGGATCAGCAAGCGGTATTTGATGTCGCTGGCTGCCATCCTCCCGTTCGTCCTCCGTTAGCCGCAGTGGCGTGTGCGCCCGCGCATCTCTTGTAAGCCTGCGCACAGGCTTATGGGAAGGCGCGTCAGAAAAATTCAGACAGCGCAAGGCAGAGCGTCATCGCCATGGCTAGCGGCGCCGCCCACACCGGGGCCCAGACGCCACTTTGCGGCGCGGCGGGATTGGCGCGCACGCGAATGGCCACGTAATTGACCATCGTGAAGACGGCGAGCGTCAGCAAGTTGGCTACCGACAAAAGCCGCTCGAACGGAAAGAACAGCGCGATCGCCAGCACCAGTGCGCCAGCGAGAAGCGTCGCAACGACAGGCGTCTGCGTGCGCTCGTTCACTTTGGCCAGCATTGAGTGCGCGTGGCCGCGTGACGCCATGCCGTAAAACAGCCGCGAGAGCATGATGATTTCCACGAGCACGCCATTTGAAATGGCCAGCGCGCCCACCAGCGCGAACGCGAACGCGGCCTCTCCCGTAAACAACGTCAGCAAGGGATTGCCTGCGCCCGACTGCCCGGCCCAAACCGCCGCCGTGGCCACCGCGACATAAAGAAAGATGCTGAGCGCCACCGCTGCAAGGATCGCGCGCGGCAAGGTGCGCGTGGGGTCTTTTGTTTCTTCGCCCATGTTGGCCAGCGCTTCAAAGCCGATGAAAGCAAAGAAGGCAATGAACGCCCCGCCAATGACTCCGGGCCATTGGGTCAGCGTCGGGGTGAGCGCCATCACATCGTATGACGGCGCTTTCACAAGACCGGCAGCGATCACCGCCAGAAGGCCGCCAACTTCCACAAGTCCCAAGGCCGCAGCGAAACCGACGCTTTGGCGCACGCCGCCCAGCGCCAGTAACGTGAAGCCGATGATCAGGATCGAGATGATCAGCAAATCGGGCAGCGCCACGATCAGGGCAAAATACTTCACCGAACCACTGGCGATGGAGGCGGCCGATACACACACGGCCAGTGTGAGCGCCAGCGCCACGACCCGAGCGAGCCACGGCGAGCCCAAACCCTGCTCCACGAAGGCGGCGGCGCCCGCCGAATGAGGCCACCGGCTCGCAAGGTCCGCGTAGCTCAATCCCGTGAGCGCAGCCGCAATGCCGGCGATGAGGAACGACAAGGGCGCAGACGAGCCCGCGCGGGCCTGCACCTCGCCGATCGCCACATAGATTCCAGCGCCCACAATGACGCTGACCCCATAGAGCGCCAGCGGCCAGAAACCGAGAACCCGATGGAGGACCGGACGTTTCACTGATGGCAGGTCGTTGAAACTCAACCGGAACCTTTCCTGTTTGCGCCGCGTTTGCGGCGCAGGATCAACGTGCTGGGGACGTGAAAGAAAAACGGGCTCCCGAACCGCCATTGGATAGAATCATGAACAGCATCATCTACATTGTCGGCCTGATTGTCGTCGTTCTCGTCGTTCTTTCCTTCTTGGGTCTTCGGTAACCTCGGCGGGCCTGGAGGGAATTCATCGTGTTCCCGCCTTTTGTCGTCTCCCGCGTGACCGCGCCCGCCCGCCATGCCATAAGCGGGACATGGCGTCACGAATCGTAAAAGGCCAGAATAGCGCGTCGGACCCCGGGTTCGGCGTTTACGTCCATTGGCCATTCTGTCTGTCCAAGTGCCCGTATTGTGACTTTAACAGCCACGTGCGCACTACGGGCATTGATGAGGCGCGCTACATCGCCGCCTTCCGCGCCGAGATCGCCCATCGCGCCGCCTTGTCGCCAGGCCGCGAGGTCGCCTCGATCTTCTTTGGCGGCGGCACGCCCTCACTCATGAAGCCTGAGACCGTGGCCGCCATCATCGAGGCGATCGGCGAGGCGTGGACCATCAAGCCCGGCGCCGAAATCACACTCGAGGCGAACCCGACGTCGGTGGAAGCCGGGCGCTTCAAAGGTTACCGCTCAGCGGGCGTGAATCGCGTGTCGCTCGGCGTGCAGGCGATGAATGACCCGGATCTGCGCGCCCTTGGCCGCATGCACACCGCCGCCGAAGCGATGATCGCCGTGGGCGTAGCGTCGGCCATTTTCGAGCGCTTTTCATTCGATCTCATTTACGCGCGGCCCGGGCAGACGCCCGATCAATGGCGCGCCGAACTGACCGAAGCGTCCAAGCGCGCGGGCGGGCATCTTTCACTCTACCAGCTCACCATCGAGCCCGGCACGATGTTCGAGCGCCTGGAGCGGGCAGGCAAACTCGTGACGCCCGATCCCGAGACCGGACGCGCGCTGTGGGATGTGACGCAGGACGTGACTGAGAAGGCTGGCCTCTTCCGTTACGAGATTTCGAACCACGCGCGGCGTGGCGAAGAGAGCGCGCATAATCTCGTCTACTGGCGCTATGGCGAATACGCGGGCGTGGGACCGGGCGCTCATGGGCGCATCATCACCAATCGCGGCCGCTTTGCGCAATCGACCGAGAAACATCCCGAGATGTGGCTCACCTGCGTTGAGACCGATGGCCATGGCCTGATCGAGGATGAGCCGCTTTCGCAGGAGGAGCAGGGCGACGAACTCCTGCTCATGGGCCTGCGTTTGTCGGAAGGCATTTTGCCGGCGCGTTACGAACTCGTGCGTGGCCGCCAGCTGGATCGCGCGCGCGTGCGCGACCTCATGGACGACGGCATGATCGAGGAGGCGCCAGACGGGCGCATCCGCGTTTCACAGGAAGGCTTCCCGGTTCTCGACTCGGTCGTCGCTGATCTGGCGTCCTGACGCCGATCAGCGCGTGTGCTTGAGCCAGAATTCGCCCGCCAGTTGATAGGCGCTGCGCGCTTGGCTGAGGCGCGCTGTGATCTGCATGAAGCCATGGTGCACGCCTTCATGCACGTTGACATCATAAACAGCGCCCGCCTCTTCCAGCTTGCGCGCCATAGAGATCGTATCTGACAGCAGCGGATCGAGGCCCGCAGCGTTGAGATAAATGGGCGGCAATTTCGCGATGGTGGCTTCGCTCGCATAGAGCGGCGAGACGAGCGGATCGTAGCGGAGTGCACCGGGGCCATCGCCGCCGGGCGCATAGAAGTCCAGAAACTTGCGCATGCCTGCTTCGTTGAGGCCGTGGCCGACGCCAAAACGGCGATAGGACGGCGTATCAAAGTCGCATCCCCAGACGCCGTAGAATCCCAGCACGACATCGGGACGCCTGCGGCCGGCTTCGCTTTCGCGCATCGTTGCAGCCATGGCGAGATTGGCGCCCGCGCTATCGCCCGCAATTCCGATAGGGCCGGCAAAATCGGCGTCGCTGTCGCCGCGCTTTGCGACATAACGAATGGCGGCGACTATATCGTCGAGCCCGGCGGGAAAGGGATGTTCCGGCGCAAGGCGATAATCCACCGACAAGACGCGCGTCTTCGTGGCGATGGCGAGGTTGAAGGCGATGTTGGGGTGAGAGTCGAGCCCGCCGAACGTCCAGCCGCCGCCGTGCATGTAGACGATGCATCCGGGCGCGCAGTCGAGCGGGGTCACGAGTTCAACTGATACCGGCGGCGCCTCGGTGAGGCCGGGAATTGTAAAACGCTCGACGTTGCGCACCGCTGGTAAATCCGAGTTCCAGCGCTTCGACGAGAGTGCGCGCACCTTACGTTGTTCAGCCATTGTCATCTTCGACTGGTCAGGAAGTTTCTTGTCTTCCTCCTGAACGAAGGTGAACACGGCCTCCATCTCCGCCGAGCGCTTCGACTCCGGTGAGAACAGCCGGTCGAGATCGAGCTTGTCGAGTGGAGAACCGGCTTTCGTCATGTCAGTTTCACCTTGTGATTTGCGACTGGAATCATTGCGCGCACCTTGGCGACGCGCGCGGGGTCGATGCGAGCCGCAACATAGCCCACGCCATCAGACGCGCGTGCGACAACGTGGCCCCATGGATCGGCGACAAGCGAATGGCCGTATGTCGCGCGCTGCTCGGCGCCTTGCATGTGCATCCCCGTCTGCCCCGCCGCGCACATATACGTTTCGGTTTCGATGGCGCGGGCGCGCAGCAACACTTCCCAATGATCCTTGCCGGTCTGCAGCGTGAAGGCGGCGGGCAACGCAATCATCTGCGCGCCGCGTGCGACCAGCGCCTGAAACAAATCGGGGAAGCGCAGATCGTAACAGATGGAACAGCCAATCGTGACGCCTTCGCAATCATACGTCACAACGCCGTCGCCGGGCTTCATCGCCGCGCTCTCGTGATATTGCTGCCCATCGGGCGCGGTGATGTCGAACATGTGAATCTTGCGGTATCGCGCGATCTCTTCACCCGCGCGATTGAACACGAGCGTTGTGTTGCCGACGCGATCCTCGCCGGGAATGGACTCAAGGATCGAACCGCCGTGAATGAAAATTCCATGCTTGCGCGCCAGGTCGCGCAACATGGTCCACGCGGGCCCGCCGGGCAGCACTTCCGCAACCGCCTGCTTTTGCGCGCGCGAGCCGCCCATGAAATCGAACACTTCGGGCAGGCAAACCCAGTCGGGCTTTTCCTCAGCCACAGCGCGCTCGATGAGATCGCGCGCCGCAGCAAGATTGGCGCCCTTGTCAGGGCCTGAATTCATCTGAATGAGAGCGACCTTCATCATTTTCTCCGCAGTCAGACGGGCCGCTCGAGCGCCAGCGAAATGCCCTGCCCGACGCCGATGCACATGGTTGCAAGCGCACGCCTGGCGCCGCGCTCGCTCATTTCGATGGCGGCGGACAGCGCGATGCGCACGCCGGACATGCCAAGCGGATGACCGATAGCGATGGCGCCGCCGTTGGGATTAACGCGCGCTTCGTCATCGGCGAGGCCCAGCGCGCGGGTGACGGCCAAGGCCTGCGCCGCAAAGGCTTCGTTGAGTTCGATGACGTCGAAATCAGCGATGGTCAGGCCAAGCCGCTGCATCAGTTTTTGCGTTGCAGGCGCAGGCCCGATGCCCATGATGCGCGGCGCAACGCCCGCCGTCGCCAGCCCCGCGATGCGCGCAAGCGGCGTGAGGCCATACGCCTTCACCGCCTTGTCCGACGCGATGAGAACCGCTGCGGCGCCGTCATTGATGCCGGATGAATTGCCAGCGGTGACCGAACCGTCCTTGCGAAAGATCGGCTTCAGCGCGCCCAGTTTTTCGAGCGTCGTTTCGCGGGGATGTTCGTCGCGCGACACGCTTGTGACCACGCCCTTGCGGTCGGCAATTTCAACGGCGACGATTTCCTTGGCGAGCCGCCCCGCCGCGATGGCGCGCGCGGCCCGCATCTGGCTGCGCAATGCGAATGCGTCCTGATCGGCGCGGGAAATGTTGTGTTCGGCGGCAAGGTTTTCGGCAGTCTCGCCCATGGCGTCGACGCCATACATGGCTTTCATCTTTGGATTGATGAAGCGCCAGCCAAGCGTCGTGTCATGCAATTGCGCGTCACGCGCGAAAGGCTCCGTCGCCTTGCCCATGACGAAGGGCGCCCGCGACATGCTCTCGACGCCGCACGCAATCGCCACATCCATCTCGCCGGCGCGGATGGCGCGGGCGGCTGTGCCAACAGCGTCGAGTCCCGAGCCGCACAAGCGGTTGATCGTCGTCCCCGGCGTTTCCTGCGGAATACCGGCGAGCAGCAGCGCCATGCGCGCCACGTTGCGATTGTCTTCGCCCGACTGGTTCGCGCAGCCCGCAAACACCTCCTCGATGGCGGCCGCGGGAAGGCCCGGCGCCTTCGCCAGCAAGGCGATGAGCGCATGCGCCAGCAGATCGTCAGGACGGACTGCCGAAAGCGCGCCGCCATAACGCCCGACCGGCGTTCGCACACCGGCGCAAAGGTAGGCTTCAGTCATTGCTGGGGAGGCTCCCTGTGCGCGTTGGTGGATCGGGCTGGCAATCTAGGGACCGGCCTATCAAGCGTCAAACCGGATGCTTGCTACTGCGGATCATGCTCCGCAATGAAGCGAAAACGAACACAAGGTAAGCCTGCGGCGATGGTGTATAATAGGACGTTCATCCGCTTCAGGGTGCTCCTTCGGGAGAGGCGGTGTGGAGGGGAACATGAAAAGCATTTTTGTGCCGGTTGAACTGCATTCCTCGATCGATTGCGTGCTCGGGACAGCCGCGCTTCTGGCGCGGCAATTCGGAAGCAACATTGAAGGGGCGCCGCTTGGCCCCGACCTGCCAGACCTTGTCGCCTTTGATATGCCGGTGAGTTGGACCGTGTCGGACCAGAACGCCTGGCGCGAAATCGCCGACGAGGCGCATCGCAAGTTCGAAAGCTTCATGATGGAAAACGGCGTGCCGCTGCATGCTCCCGGGGGTCCGGGCGGCGGCGCGACGCCCACATGCTCGTGGTCGGGCGAAAATTCGCTCGGCGATAGTCAGGCGGCGTCGATCGCCCGCGCTTTCGACATTGCGATCATGGGACGTCCCGGCTCCGATCGCGGCGACCCGCGCATGGCCACTGCGGAAGCGGCCATCTTCGAGAGCGGGCGGCCCGTACTGCTGGCCCCGTCAACCCCCGTGAAATCTTTTGGCGAAACCATCGTCATTTCATGGAACCAGAGCACCGAAACCGCGCGCGCGGTTGCGTTCGCGATGCCGATACTGCTCAAGGCGAAACGCGTTTTCGTCCTCACCACCGAGGGATTCGGCGTCGATGGACCGCCCGGCGAAACGCTGGCGCGCACGCTGCGCTTTCACGGGGTAACCGCTGAAGCGGTAACCCGGTCAAAAAACGGGCGGCCAGACGGCGAGGCCATTCTCGACCAAGCGAACAGCCTCGGCGGCGATATGCTCATCAAGGGCGCCTACACGCAAAGCCGACTTCGGCAGATGATCTTCGGCGGCGCAACAGCCCACATTCTGGCGAAGGCGCAAATTCCCGTTCTGATGGCGAACTGACGTACGGCGTCAAACCCGGCGTTGCGGGTTTATCCAGGCCAGCAACGCCCCGACTCCCGTGAAGAACGCCAGCATGAGAAATGCGTTTGAGAACCCGCGCGCGATGACGGCGTTCAAGCCCGCATTGCGCGCCGGATCGAGCCCTTCAAGCGCGGCGGGGCCTTTCTGCAAGATCTCGACAAACAGCGCGCCTGCAGCTGGATCGCTCGCAGCGGCTGTCGCAAATAAAACCGCACCGAACAGGGCCGCGCCAAACGACGCGCCAACGCTGCGCGAAAACTGAATCGAGCCGGAGGCGACGCCGAGCATGCGTCGGCCAGCCGCGGTCTGGATCGTCACCTGCACAACGCCCATCACCGTGCCCAGAAAGACCGATGTGACGCCGGCCCAGACGAGAAACTGGTCGAACGTCTGCCGCCCCGCCTGTGTGGCCAGATAGAGAAGCATGATCGTCGTGCAGGTCGAGCCCACTGAAGGCAGGATCATCGTGTAGCCAGTGCTCGTGATGAGCCTCCCTGAAATTATGGACGACACGCCGATGCAGCAACTGATTGTCAAGAGAGCCCAGGTCACTTGCGCGGGATCGCCGATGCCGGTCATGCGCATGTAAAGCGGGGTGAACGCGATGAGCGCCACGAGCGCTGCGCCGTGGCAGGCCGCCATGGCCTGCGCGGTCCAGATGGCGCGTTGGCGCATAAGCTTGATGGGCAACAGGGGCGCGGGCGCGACACGTTCGCGGCGCACCAGCAGGACGAGCGAAACAATCGAGAACACCAGAAGCGCGCCAGCGACAGGCATCATTGACAGGTCGAGGCGGCGCGCCTGTTCGAGCGCAAGCAGCGCGGGCACGACAAAACAGACGAACAGGAAAAGACCTGGCGTATCGAAATTCCAGTCTTCCTTGCGGGCGCCGGGCCGCGAGGCGAGGCGAAGCATCAGCAGACCGGCGATGATCGCCGTGGGCACGTTCATGAGAAACACCGCGCGCCAGCCAAAATGCGCGGCGAGATAGCCGCCCGCGACCGGCCCAAGCGCGGCGGCGCTGACGCCAATCGCCGCCAGATAACCCTGGTATTTTCCGCGCTGACGCGGCGGCACAACCTCGCCGATCAGCGCCTGCGACATGCTCATGAGGCCGCCGCCGCCCAGCCCCTGGATGAAGCGCGTCGCTGCGATCATCGTCATTGAGGTCGCGAACGAATTAAGGATCGCACCGACCGTGAACATCGCCAATGCGATGAACATCAGCCGCCGCCTGCCGAACGAATCGCCCAGATAACCGTAGAGCGGCGCGGAGATCGTTGCGGCGAGGAGATAGGCGACGACGATCCACGACACGCGCTCCACATCGCCCAGCGCGGCGGCGATCGTCGGCAACGCGCTCGCGACGATGGTCTGGTCGCTCATGGCGAGGAACATCGGCAGCATGACCGAGGGGAAGACACGGAAAAATATCCGGGGCGTCGCCGGCGGAATGGGGCCCGAAACGACTTCTTCCGGCTTGCCGGGTACGCTCACCTGTTCAGACCTCGCAGAATCACCTTCGGGCGGACCCGAGTGATAGGCCCTTCCAAGTATCAGGCCAACGCTCGAAACAGCCGCATCTCATACCGCGCCGCCAGGCGCGTCTTCAACACCGCCCGCAGGTCCAAGCGCTGCCTCAAGCTTTGCGATGTCCGCGCCGAAATCCTCCTCCGCCCGACGCTCCATGCGCCGATAGAGATCAACGAGCGAATGGCCAAACTCCGTCAGCTGCGCCTTGCCGCCGCCCTTGCCGCCCAGCCTGGTGGCGAAGACCGGCTCGGCGAACATGCGGTTCACTTCGTCGGTCAGCAGCCAGGCGCGCCTGTAAGACATGCCCATTGCGCGGGCGGCTGATGAAATGGAACCATGTACGTCGATAAGCTCGAGTAATCGCACCTTGCCGTGGCCGAGGTGCCGGCGCTCGTCGAAATCAAGTCGCAACGTGACGCGCATCAGCCGCCCGCAACCTCTGGCCGCGCGCGGTCGTGCGGGCAGGCTTCGGGTTTAAGGTCGACGAGCGGCGTGCCGTCCAGACAATCAAGCCCGCGCACGCTGACGCCATCCTCGTGCACTTCGACGATGGCGACGAGCGAGGAGGCGATGGGATTGGGCCGGTTGGGCGAGCGGATGGAGAACGTGCCGCTCACCGCGCCCGTGTGATTGGGCGTCTGCGTTACCAGATCGCGCCGCGCCTCGTGCATCCAGTAGAGAACCTGCAGATGGGTGTGGCGGCTCAGCCCGCCAAGCGCCTTGCGCCAGGGCGCGTCGACCTCGATCCGGCAGACGGGACCGTCAAGATCGCCCCGGCGGGGACAGTCGCGCCGCGTCTTCCATGGGGTGTGGATACGGCCGACGAACCAGACCCCGGCGTCGAACGACCCGGGCGTCTCGACCGTTTCTTCGCCCGGCCTGATCTGCGTGGTCGACTGCATGGGTGATGGCGCCCTTGTTGCACAAAGATTTTCTGCGAAGGTGGACACATCTTATTAGATGATGAAAACTTGTCGAGGACGGGCCGCCCCGGCGGTCTTACAAAAATGGAGGATTCCGTGCAGGACGATTTTGAAGACCATTGCTGGAAAGACATCATCCCCGCCGACGTCATCGACCTCTACAAGCACTACAAGCGCGATCTCTACATCGGCCCGAACGCGTGCGTGCTGGCGATCGACCTGTATGAATCGGCCTATCAGGGTGGGCCCAAGCCCGTTGGCGAAGTCTCGAAGGAATTTCCCTCATCGTGCGGCGTCAACGCCTTCAACGCCATCCCGCCGACCCAGCGCCTGTTCGCCGCAGCGCGCGCTGCGGGCCTGCCGATTTTCTACTCGACCGGCGAGACACGCGCTGCAGCCAAGCCCGGCGCGGTGAAGGCGACCAATCGCAAATCGCCCTCGCAGAGCGCATCCGTTTACGAAATTCGCCCCGAATTTGAGCCCCAGCCCGGCGACGTTGTTATCTTCAAGCAGCGCGCCAGCGCGTTCTTCGGGACGCCGCTGATCGCGCATCTGGCCCAGATGGGGATCGACACGATCATCATCTTCGGCGAGAGCACGTCAGGGTGCGTGCGCGCCTCGACCGTTGACGGTTATTCCCACGGTTACCATATGGTCATGGCCGAGGAATGCTGCTTCGATCGCAGCGAAATCTCGCACAAGGTGAATCTGTTCGACCTGCATCACAAATACGCCGACGTGATGAAGACCGAGCAGATCATCAGCGACCTGAAGAGCCGCCAGATCGCTCAAGCTGCGCAATAATCGCGACTTCAGCGGCAAGTTCCAAAAGAGGCGTTCGCGCCTCTTTTTCATGGAGGAAACTGAATGAAACGCTTCGCCGCCATCGCCGCCGCCACTGGATTCGCCCTGGCAGGCGTCGTCCTTGCTGGCATTGCCCTTCCGGGCGCGTCCGTCTTTGCCCAGCACGCCGGACACGGCGCGCACTCAGGGCACTCCACCGCAAAGCCAAATGCCTCAGACAGCGCCGCCACAAAAGCCTATCGCGCGGTCAACGACAAGATGCACAAGGACATGGACATAGCCTTCACGGGCGACGCCGACGCGGATTTTGCGCGCGGCATGATCCCGCATCATCAGGGCGCCGTAGATATGGCGAAAATCGTGCTGCAGCACGGCAAAGACCCAGCAATCCGCAAGCTGGCGGAAGATGTCGTGCGATCGCAGGAAACCGAAATCAAGTTCATGCGCGAATGGCTGGCCAAGCGCGGGGCTAAATAGCGTCGCCTTCCACCAATTGGCCGCCGTCGTAGCTCATGGCGATGCGCGCGAGCGCGACGCGGTAATGGTCACTGCTCATAACCGCGTCGCAAAATTCTCTCACATTCGCCGCCTCCATTGCAGCAAAGCGCGCACGAAGTTGCTGCGCCGGCGCGCCCGGCAAAAGAAGATCGAGCGCGGCGGCTTTCGCGCTCGCTGTCGCCGCAGCGGCGAAGTCCTGCTGCGTCATGCCTGCAGTCAGCACATCGAGCAAAAGCGCGCGATCAAGCTGCGGCAAAGCGCAGAGCAATCCACGCACGAGCCGCAGCGCCAGCGCGTGATCGGGGTGCGCAGGATTGGTGGGCGCGCGCTCCCATATCCCAAACGTCGGCACGACGCCCCAATCCGACTTGACGCGCGGGAAGCGCGCCGCCACGTCGGCCGCTTCACGCGCCGCGTAATAGCGATTAAGGCCGTCAAACAGCATGAAGTCGTAGCCCGCCGCGAGTAGCCCCGGCTCCCAGCCGCTCCAGTTCTCAGCCATGTCTCCAGGCGCGACGGCCTCGATGCAGAGCGCGCGCGGGCGATAGCGCGACAGGTCCAGCCCGGCCAGAACATCGGCCTCCGCGCCTTCAACATCGATCTTCAGAAAGTCGATGTCGCGCACGCCCTCGCGCGCAATGAGTTCGTTGAGCGTCGACATCGCAACGCGCTGGATGCGATGGGACGCGCCAAACTGCGACGCGAGGGCCATGGCGTGCGCATGCACGGATGAAAAGCCATGCAGGCGGTCGACAAGATGGAATTCAACTTCGCCAGACTGTGCGCCCGCGACGCCGCAAAAAACGGAATCGCGCGGACGTGCGAACGCATAGGCGCGCGCAAGATTTTCCTGCGGCTCAACAATGAGCCCGCGCCAGCCTTGCAGGTAAAACCAGCAAGAAACATTGTCGGCGACCGGAGGCCCGCCGCCCACATCGATGTAAAACCCGTCGGCCTTTTCGCCCAACGCGCGCCAGAGAACATAGTCTTCAAGATTCTGGGCGTACGAAATGTCCATTGAGTTTCCGCCTTTGTCGCGTCCGCCTCAGACAACGTCTGTCAGCGCTGCGCGATCCATCCGGCTTCGACCAGCCAACGCTGAAACGCCATCAGCGCTCCACGGTCTGCGCATGTTGCATATAGGCCGTCGCAATGCTCCAGCAAGCGAAGGCGGCGCGCGTAAACCGGATCGAGCGGCAAGCCAGCGGCCGCAATGGTGAGTGTCGCCAGGTGCGGGACTTCGAGGATCGACGCCTTGGGCATTTCTATGCGCGGCGTGAAGCCCTGCGCATTGATCGCGTAATACGTCGTGAAGGCCCTGGACGTGAGATCGAGTTGCCATGCGCCTGTGTTGGCGATGTCCTGCGCGTTGGCGAGCGGCAGGCGCGTGAGCGCGGGCTGATGGTCGCCGTAGTTCACGAACAGGAAGGGCTGATCAGGATAGGCGCGCTTCAAGTCAGCGCGAAAGGCGTCGCGGTCGCGCTTGGCCAGCACGATGCGCCAGAGGTACTCATCGATCTCGGGATCTGCGTTCCAGCGCGTGACTTCACCCGGCTTTACAGCCTCGGGCGCGAAACGAAAATTCCACGGGGAATGGGGCGACATGCTGGAAGCGACGATGAACTGGGGCTTGCGCTTTTGTCCGCCAGCGCCCGCCGCGTCCACCACCCTGCGCACTTCGTTCAGGTAAAACGCATCGCGCTGGCGCTCGTCCGGCGCCTTGTGGACGGCGCGATCGATCACGCGGTCAAACCCGATGGAGCGGTAAAACTTCGCCGAACCGGCAAACTCCGCCAGCGACGGATAGATGATCGTCGTGTCGTAACCGCAGGCCTTAAGATATTGCGGCAGCGAGTGGCGCAAACGTCCCGTCGTCAATTGCGCGGCGAAATTGCGCATGGTGCCGAACATGGACGTCGACAGGCCCGTGAGGGCTGAGAAGTCGGTAAGCCAAGTTCCGCCGCCGAACGTTTCGACGCGCAATTTATGAGTCCGGCCATCGAACGAGGAGAAGAACCGTTTCGCCTCTTCGGGGTACGTGATCTGCGGATAGACGCCGGACGGCATCACGGACTCGTCGAGAAAGAGAACGATGTCCGGCGGCGTCCCATCCGGCCGGCACACGATGGCGTCAGCGGGAATCGGCGCCAGACTCGCCTGAGCGGTGATCTGCAGATAACCGCGCGCGCTCAGCAATTGCGGAATGTCCGCGAGCGATGAGATGAAAGCCGAAAAGACATGGCGATTGGGGTCAAAGAACGTGGCGCCGCGCTCTGCGATGGCCGCGCCGCTGCCTCCGGCCACCGCCAGGCCCGCAACGCCAAGCGCGGCATAACGTAATCCGCCGATGGACACCGGCCGCTCACGCCTCCAAAGCGTGAGGAGCAACGCAACAAGCGCCGTCAATCCCACAATCGCGATGGCTGCGTAGAGCGGAAATGTTTGCCAGAAGAAGTTCAACTGCGCGAGGCTGAACAGGTAGAACAGCGCGTCGTATGCGTGCAGGTTCATCGCGACCATGCTGAACTTCAGCATGGAGCAGAGGAACACAGTGACGTTGAACAGCACGACCAGCGAAAGCGAAAACCACCGCCGACCGGTCAGCGCGAAAACGACAGCGAAAGAGCCGAAGAAAACAGCCGCCACGAGTAGGCGCGGCATGATTTCGCCTTCAATGGCGAACAGAGCCAACGCGCAAAGCAAAAGCGTCGCCGAAAAGGCCCATTTGCGCGCGACTGCGCGCACGCCAACACCGGGCGCAGGCGCATTTGCGCCCACCCCCTGCCGCAGAGACGCAACATGCGAACGCAACACTGTGAGGCCCTAGCTTCAGGCTGGATGACAGACTGGTGACATTATCTATACAGTTCGGTGACACGGCGTAAAGCGGAGCCCTTGTTTGCAAGCGGTTCATGCTAAACGAGACACGCGCGAGCTTTGCTGCAGCGCAATATTAGAAGGCGCCTCCATGCCCTACAGCACCCGCAACGGCCTGCGCATCCATTACGAAGTTCACGGCGATGGGCCGCCCATGGTGCTGATCCACGCCAACCCGTTCGACCGGCGGCTGTGGATGTTTCAGGTGGCGCGGTTTTCGGCGTTTTACCGCGTTATTGCGGTCGATCTGCGCGGCTATGGTTTGTCAGACAAGCCGAATACGCCGTTCACGCTCGCGGACATGAAGAACGACGTCCTGGGCGTTTGCGCAGACGAGGGGATCACACGGGCGATTTTTGCGGGCGTCAGCGTCGGGTCGGGAATATCCATGCTCACCGCGCTGGATCACCCGGAGATGGTGGAGGCGGCGATTCTGGTGGGAGGGTCGAGCGGCGGGCCCCGCGACGTCGAGAAAATACTTGCCGGGTTCGAGGGGAAAGATCTCGGCGATTATTTGCTGACGCTGATGCGCAGCTACGTGGCGCCGGGGTTTGGCGACACGCCTTTGGGCGGTTGGCTGCTGCGCCTTTTTGTGGAGGATTCAGCGAACCTCAACCAGACCTGTATCGGCAACATTTTCCGCGCCCGCGCGACCTGCAACATGACGCCGCGCCTTGGCGAGATGAAGCCGCCTGTGCTGGTCATCAACGGGGAACACGACGGCTCCCTGCCGGCTGGCCGGGTCACTGTTTCCCTGACGCCCGGCGCAGAGCATTTCGTGCTGCCCAACACGGGCCACGCCTGCTGCATCGAAGACCCGAACGGGTTCGACCGGGGGATGATCCGCTTCCTGAGCGCTCACGGGCTCGCGCCCAAAGGCGCGCTCAGGTTTGGCTGATGAAACGGCGGCTCAGGCCGCCTTTTCGATGATCTGATCGCGGAACTTGCGGAACTTATAGCGCGGCAGGACGTCAAGATCGGTTCCGGTGATGCGGATGACCCAGCACTTTTCAGGATGGGCTGTCGAGTGGATCATGCCCGGCCCATAGCCGCGCGTCTGGCCTGCGCCAACGCCATAGGTGTCCACGACTTCGAGGATCGCGGCTTCCTCGCCTTCAGGGTTCTTGCGGGTGTATTCGGTCATCTGCGTGACCCCGTCGATGTTGCCGTAAATCGCCCAGGAATTGCCGTGGCTGTGCGGTGTGCCGCGCTTGCCGCCGTCCTGCACATGAGCCAGCACATAAAAATCGAGTTCGGAATCGTGAAAGAGTTCGCGCTTGCCGGCGGGCGTGTCGTTGCTGAACGTCGCCTTGACGAAGCCCTCGTTGTTCAGAAGCTCGCCAAGTTTGGCGGCAATGGCTTTCAATGCGTTGTCGAGCGGCTGTGACTTGAGAGCGTCTTTCGAGTCGGCGCAGAACTGCTGAAGCGTGTAGGCCATGTGTCGTCCTCCCATACGAATTTCGACGAATGATAGCGCGAAGGGAGGGATGGCGGCAAGGCAGCCGGCGACCCAACTACGAAACGGGCGTCCAGTCTGCTCGCGTCATGCTGAGCCGCGCACCTTGCAAACCAGTCGGCGTATTGCGCTCCACCAGGTCCGCGAGCGTCGAGGTGCGATGGATCGCATCCCAGCCGACCGGCGAAAATGTCTCCTCCTTGAAGACATGCGGTGAAAACAGGGGATTTGTGAACGCTTGAGAGAACGCATCGACCGCCACAAATTTTAATATCAATGGCGGCAATGGTGAGTTCGGCACGGTGTCTTCCGCAAACAGTCCGGGATAGAACTCGACAGAATTGACATTGCGATACAACGATTTCAGCAGTCGCTGCGTCTTCGAATTCGTTGAAACGTCCGAGAAATCCGAAGGCCGTGGAAGAGAAACATACTCCCGGTATTCAGAATAAGGCGCAATATCAGCCAGTCTGCCCTGCATCACTGCACGGGTCTCGACTGGCGTCAGGAATGGCGCCGTATTAAATGCTCCCAACCTGCCCGCCGGCTGGTCTGTGTGATTCAGAAAAGCCGCGGCAAGCCCGGCGGACGTGAGAAGACTGTTGTCCATGCTCGTCGTGGACGTTGGCACGACGCGCCCGTTCCATTTCATCGAATCTGGAACCAGTGAATGCCATCGATACAGAAGGCTGAACTCCGTCGTAATCCAATTCGGGCGGTTCCAGTGCGCCTTCCACGCAACTTTCGGGGCGGCGATGAAACGGAACGGCGATGGCGTGATGTGATTGATATATTCCGCGACGACAATCTTGAGGAAGATTACAATCACCGTATTCCTTGCGACCTGGAAGACGCGCTCGTCGTCCCATGAAGGTTCGATCTGTTCGATTTTCCCTGCAAGACGGTTGTGCTCTCTCAAAAATAGAGTGTTCAGCATAGCGACCTGAGGAACAGCGTTTGTGCGATCGCCTCCGAAGGCAAAAATGTGCGCTCGACGGTGATCCGTCACGTCCCGTATCCCAAGAGGTTCATCGAGAATTCCCGCAAAGCGCGGATCAGCGGACCCATCAGGCAACAACAGATAGGGAGCGTATTCTTCTCCGCCGCTCATTTGCTGCGAAAGTAACCGACCTCGTTCGCCACGCTTGCCGGACTTCAACCGAAGCGCATCCGTCTGCATCTGCGAGCGCCCATACAGAGGGCACATGTCGATTTGATGATTGGAAGAATTTCGCAGGCGGAGCTCTGGGGGCTCCTCCCTGCTCGGCATGACAGTTCTGATGAAACCATCAGTAAGATACTGGGCGAATGCCGGGAAAAGACAGGTGGACTTCTTGCAGTACTGCTGCTCGTCCCCATTCCGCTCGAAGAGCTGCTGAACTTCCGCCGGATCGGGAAGCGATTCGCGTTTGACCGGCGCGAGATGGCGCGCGCTCCATGACTGATCTGTGAGCGCTGTCCAACTCGTGTAAGGGTGCGCTGTGCTCCAGGGGTGCGGTCGAGCGCGGCAAGACTCGACAAGGCCGTTGATCATCCGATGATTTATCCAGCTGGCCAGCGCCGGCCAGCGCTTCGCCAATGCCGCCAACAATCTTGTCAACCAGCCGGGGATGAGATTGAGCACATGAGCCTCCTGGCGTCTTCCAAGCTGGCTCACATGCTAGCGCTTAAATCGTCAATGCCAAGCTATGGTTTAATCCGCCGCCACAATCTCGCCCGTCACTTCGCCAAGGCCAATGCGATAGCCCTCGCCTTGGCAGAAGCCGCGCATCGACACCGTGTCGCCGTCTTCAAGGAAGGTGCGTTTTGCGCCGTCCGCCAGCGTGATCGGCTCCTTGCCGCCCCATGTGAGTTCGAGCAGAGAGCCGTAAGAGCCCTTGTCGGAGCCTGAAATCGTGCCCGAGCCGATGACGTCGCCAATGCGCATGGCGCAGCCTGACGATGAATGGTGGGCGATCTGCTGCGCGGTGGACCAATACATGTGCTTGAAGTTGGAATGACTGATAGACGTGGGCTTGCCGCCCTTTGGGGTGAGTTCGACCTCTAGTTGAATATCATAATTATGAGCGCCCGTTTGCGTCAGATAATCCAGTGGGGCGGGCTCCTGCTTTGGCCCTGCGACGCGGAAGGGTTCAAGCGCCTCGGTGGTGACAACCCACGCGCCGATGCTGGTGGCGAAGGCCTTGCCCTGAAACGGGCCCAGCGGCACGTATTCCCATTGCTGGATATCTCGCGCGCTCCAGTCGTTGAGCAGCGAGAAGCCGAAGATGGAATATTGCGCCTGATCGATCGTGAGCGAAGAGCCAACGGGTGTGTTGGCGCCCACGATAGCCGCCATCTCCAGTTCAATGTCGAGACGGCGCGAAGGCATGAACATCGGCTTGGGAAAATCGGGGCCCTTGATCTGGCCCTTGGGGCGCTTCACCGGCGAGCCGCTGACGATGATCGTGCTGGCGCGGCCGTTGTAGCCGATGGGCATCCACAACCAGTTCTCATTCAGCGCGTTCTCGGGTCCGCGAAACATTGTGCCGACGTTGGTGGCATGTTCGCGCGACGAATAAAAATCCGTGTAACCGGCGACAGTCACCGGCAAGTGCATCGTCACCTTGTCGAGCTGGATCAGCGCGCGGTTGCGAAGCGCGCTCGCATCGCGCAGCTTTGCGTTGTCGTGACGCAAAATAGCGCTGATGTGCTTGCGCGCGATGGACCACGAATAGCCGCCCGAGGCCATAAGCGCGTTGAGGGAAGGCTGACGAAACACGCTTTGCGCGGACATGCGCGGGATGATGCCCGCCTCCTCCACCGCGGCCAGATCAAGTACGTAGTCGCCGATGGCGACGCCCACGCGGGGGCGTGAATCGCTTGTGGTGGAAAAAACGCCGTAGGGGAGATTCTGGATCGGAAAGCCGCTGTCCTTGGCCACGTCCACAAAAGAGCGCAGGGAGGGATCGTTGGGATGCATGGCTTTCCTCGCGTGTTTTCTTTGCGAGGCCTTTTAGCAGAGGCGACCGCGACAGCAAAGACGAAGGCTGATCTCAGCGCAAATCTTTAAGCACAATCCATGCGGGCGCATGGTCGCTGGCGCCTTCAATTCCGGGCACATGCCGATCAACGCCTGCCTCCACAAGGCGGGCTGCAAGGTCTGGACTGAGAAGCAGGTGATCTATCCGCAAGCCTGCATCGCGGGGCCAGCGAAGACGTTTGTAGTCCCAGAACGCATACATCGGCGCATGGGGATGAATTGCACGCAGGCCATCCGCCCAGCCCTGTCGCAGCAGCCTATTGTAAGCGGCGCGGCTTTCAAGCTGGAGTCGCGCGTCGTCATCCCACGACTTTGTTGGATAGATCTCCGCATCGGTCGGCACGACATTGAAGTCGCCCGCAAGAACGACAGGCGCGCCTGATTTTTTCAATGCGCGCGCGTGCTTGATGAGGCGTTCGAACCACGCGAGCTTGTATTCGAACTTTGGGCGGGGCTGTGGATTGCCGTTGGGCAAATAGAGGCAGCCGACGAGCACGCCATTACACGTTTTCTGGCCCCGCCAGACGCCGCGATATCCGACCTTCTCTAACGCTTCGCGCGGCGGCATCGTCTCGTCCGCCTTCAGTTCCTGCAGACAGACCACATCAGGCTTGGCGCTTTTCAGCCAGGCAACCAGATTGGGCAAACGCCGCACGACGCTTTTGACGTTAAAGGTGGCGATCTTCATAAGCGCGCTATTCTTGCGGCGCGGTTAGTCTATGTAGCTGTGCGATTTTTCGTGCGCCCGCGGCCGCTTCGCGCCATGCGCCCCTGCGGCGGATAATCGGCATAATCCACATCGCCGTCATGTTCTTCGCGCCAAATCCCGTTCGCCTGTCGCGGCCACAGGATCAACGCACCCGCCGCGATGATCCCCAAGGCAAGGACCGGGGCCAGCGGATGATCGAAATAGCTGGTCCATGATTGGGATCTGTATTTGCGGCCCCGCGGACGATTGCGCGCGAGGGACCTGGCGTATTCCGTGCCCAACTGGACCGAGTGTTCGGGGCTCCTGGATTTCTGCCGCATGGGACCGCTCCGTTGATGGGCCTGGATGTTCCGCAGCAAACGCGATCGGCGCCGGGACGTTCCGAGCGGCCACACCTGTCCCGTGACGTCGGCCGCCAGCAATCAAGCTGTACGGGAAACTACGGCTTGCCTTATGACGCGGAGTTTAGGAGTCTGATCGCCGAGGCCATATCAAAGCAAAAACAAGGGAACCGAAAAATGACGAAGGGTCGGAAAATCGCAAGCGCGGCCACGATGGCCGTCTGCCTGACTGGCGCGATGGACGCCCGCGCACAGGCGCCGGCGGAGTTTTACAAAGGCAAGACGGTCAACATCCTGGTCGGTTTTACGCCCGGCGGCGGCTATGACCAGTATGCCCGACTCCTGTCACGCCACATCGGCAGGTACACGCCTGGCAACCCTAATTTTGTTGTGCAGAACGCTCCGGGCGCAGGCAGCCTGACAGCGGTCCGGCGCGTCGAAGCCAATCTGCCCAAGGACGGCACTGCAATCGTAACCTTCAATCCCGCGCTCATTACTGAAGGCGTCACGGAGCCTGAGCGCACCAAATTCGACTTCACAGACGTGACCTACATCGGCTCGATCACCCGCGATTTTCGGGTCTGTTATCTGTGGGGCGAAAAGAAAGAAAAGAACTGGGACGATGTGATGAACGCCAAGGAATTGATCTTCGGCGGCACGGCCAAAGGCACCGGCTCCTATGTCAATGGCGCGATTCTGCGTAACGTCTTTGGCGCGAAAATTCGCCACATCCTCGGCTTCCCCGGCAGCGCAGAGCAACGATTGGCTATCGAGCGCGGCGAGCTTGATGGCGATTGCGGCTCATTCAGCAGCATTGGCGATGACTGGATTCGCGACAAGAAGATCAATGTCTTTGTGATGTTCTCACCGGTCAAGACGCCGGACATGCCCGACATACCGTTCATTGCGAATTTCGCCAAGACCGAAGAGCAAAAGAATGTCCTGCAGATCCTTACCGCTGCTGGCGAACTGGGCCGCCCCTACATCGTTTCAAAAAGCGTGCCCGCTGATCGGGTGAATGCTCTGCGTCAAGGCTTTGACGCGACGATGAAGGACAAGACTTTCCTCGCTGAAGCGCAGAAAGAGGGATTGCCCGTGTTTCCCGTAGACGGGAAGGAAGCAGGCGAGATCGTCGAAAAGATCTACAAGTTCCCAAAGGAACTCGTGCAAAAAGCCAAGGCTGCAGCTGACTGAGAGGACGCGAAGGCTGAACGGCTCAGACGCCCTTCAGCCTTCCAAGCATCCGCTCGGATCAGGGCCAGTAACCCTGCTCCAGAAGCTGATGATAGAACAGGTTTACGTAATTCTTGAGTCGGCCGGGACTGCGGTAGTGCGCGAACTCGGCCGGCAACTTGATTTCTTCCTGCACCTCACTGACGGATTTTCCCGCCGTGATCAGCTTGGAAACTTGGTCGCGCATGACGAGGAAATAGCGGCGCTGTTCCTCAATGTCTGCAACGCCCCTGCCCAGATGAACCGGGCCATGCCCGGGCACATACGTGTCGACGGGAAGCCCGCGGGCAATGATGTTGCCCAGAACCGCAACCCAGTTTTTCGTATTCGAGAAAAAGACGTTTGCGGATTCGCCCTGTCCGGGATGTATCTCGGTATTCAGAAGATCGCCGGTGAGAAACACGCGCTTTTGCGGAATGTAGAGCGTGACGTCGCTGTTTGAATGGGCGTCGCCTTCTTCGGTTAATTGCAGCGTCAGCCCGCCCAAGCGAAGCGTGAGCGACCCTTCAAACGCGATGTCCGGGATGGCCAGACGCGCGGCCCGGAAGGATGCGAAGCGCACATCGTCGGACGCCTTGCGCTCTGCAAATTGCTCGGCTTCCTGCATATAGAGATCGCGCATCTGCTTGCGCGTGCCGATGATGTGAGGCTGGTCTTCGCGGAAGTGCCAGGCGCCCGTCGCGTGATCGCCTGCCGCATGGGAAAAGGCGACGTAGCGCACCTTCTTGTCGGTTGTGCGCCGTATGGCGGCCAGCACCTGATCGGCGGTGCGCACGTCAGCATCCCAGACAAACACGCCCTCATCTGTGACGATGAATGTCGAGTTGCTCGAACCCAGCGGATGCTGCATCGTCCAGACGTTCTGCGCAATCTCGCGCTGCTCCAACTGCGGTTGGGGCGGCCATTGCGCACCGGCGGATGCGATCATCGCGGCGAGGCCCGCCAGCGACAGGAACAACGATCTCATGGGAACCTCCCGTGCGCGCTTCTGGACGAGCGCATTGCAGTCAAGATTCCTCGCGCGAAGACGCGCGCCTGTCAATGCCCCGTCTCTGGCCAGACTTCAGCGCGTCAAACCGGGGGCTCGCCTGTTTCGTACAGGGTGATGATTTCGATGCCGTTGCCGTCGGCGTCATGAAAATAGGCGTGGCGGCCGGGGAAGCTGTGGTGCCCTTCATCGGAATATTTCACGAGCCGGATTTTGCGCGCGAAGAGGATTTCCACCGCACGGTCAAACTCGTCGGCCTCGACGATAAAGGCGTGGTGATGGGCGTCTTCGTCTGGCTTGTTAGGATTCACGTGATCGGGCATTTTCGCCAGTACGAAAAAACTGCCGCAGCATTCCATGAATGAGTAACGCGTGTTGCTGCGCAGATGCTTGCAACCCAGGACTTCGGAATAAAATTTTGCAGCGGCGATATGATCGCGCACGCCGATGGTGAAATGCAAAATTCCAGTTGTCTTGATCGAGTCGGCAGGAGACGCCATTGGCCGTGGGTTTTTATGAACATATTCCTGGTTTCGCGCGATCACCTTCTCCATTACTACATCCTGGCTCATTCTACTCTCCTCGTGTCTGCGTCACTGCTGTTTTCTAACGGTGTCGTTTTTTTTGCATACGCGCTTATTGCATGAGCGTCTTGGCGCGCTGAATGACCTCTGGGCTGCTGGTGTCGAACGCCGCTTGCATCGCGTCCTGCAATTGCTTGCCTGTGCGCGGCAGAATGCGCAGTTTGCTCTGCTTGGCCTCGGCAAGATATTCGGGATCCTTGAGCATTGCGACAAAGGACTCACGCATCAACTCAACAACTGCCGGGGGCGTGCCGGGCGGCGCAGCAAGGCTGCGCCCGATGACGCCAATCGTATCGAACAGACTTGCCAGCGGGCGATCAGCAGGCGTCACCAGATCTCGCAAAAGAGGCGTTGCAGGCGCGTCCGGATCAGCGCTGGCGCCAACCTGGATGAGAGGCGTCGCAAGGCCATCGGGCGTGAACCATTGGGGACGCGATTGCTCCCAAACGGACCATGCCTGAAGCGTGCCATCGATCTCGCCACGCTCCATGGCCAGAATCATCTCGCGCGATGAATCGTAGCCGTCGACTTGCTTGATTTTCAACCCCAGCAATGGACCAGCGAGAGCGGGGATCATGTAGCCTGTTGAGCCCTTGCCGGAGCTGCCCATGAAGACAACATCGGCGCGCATGCCTTCGAGCGAGGCCTTTGGACTGCGGCGAAGAACCCAGAACGTATTCTGCTGATCTACTGTGCCGATATAGTTGAACTTTCGGGCGTCATAGGCCAGCCCCTCGGGCTGCAACAATTGCGTCACGACCATTGTGTCAGGCGGCAGGAAGAGATTTGTGCCGTCGGTCGTCATGCGCACGGCCGCTTCATTGAGCATTCGCACACCGCCGGCGCCGGGCCTGGACTGCACGATGATGTTTGGATTTCCGGGCAAATGCCGCCCCAGATGTCGTGAAAACAGCTGCGCGTGAAAATAATAGCTGCCGCCAACGCCGTAACCGATGGAGATGGCGATACTCTTTCCCTTGTAGTCGATTTGCGCGGCAGCTGGGCCTTGCGCTGCAAGCGCCAGCGCGCCGCCCAGCAAAAGGGCAGAAGCACCCCGACGGAACAAGTTCAGCCCTCGTCCAACAATCCGCAGCATTGGCGCTCCTCCCATTGTGACTTGATCATGCATCTAGTTTAAAAAAAAAGCCAGAATCATGCCAACTTGTCTCGTGGGGAGCATTTGGGATCGGGGCGCAAATCACACCTTGGGCTAATCATGGAAAAGTAGCGCTCTGTCTCAATCGAACACAATTTGTATTTGGGCATTTTAATCGGAATTTCGATTGGAGAACCTCACTTTAACATAGCCAGCTTGCTCTTCAATTTGGAGCAGCTATGTTAGTCGAGAAAAAAGTGCGGCGGATCGCTAAGTCGCCAAAAGACTTTTGGAGGACTCATGAAGATCTGCGTGTATGGAGCGGGCGTGATTGGCGGCATTCTTGCGAGCGCGATTCAGCGCGCCGGACATGACGTCAGCGTCATCGCCCGGGGCAAGCATCTGGAAGCCATTCAGCAAAATGGGTTGACTGTTCGCGCGCCGGGACGCGTTGAGGTCACGCGGCCCCGCGCTGTGGCCGACCCCGGTGAATTGTCAGCCCAGGATCTCGTGATCGTCGCCACGAAAACGCCCTCCCTGCCTGACGTTGCGGCGAGGATCGGGCCCCTTATTTCGCAGAACACTTTTGTCGCCTTCGCCGTCAACGGGATTTTCTGGTTCTACGGTGACGGCTTCACGCCCGGCGGCAAGGCTTTGGATCTTTCGCGTCTCGATCCGGGCGGCGCCTTACACGCGGCAATTCCTCCCTCTCAGGCCTTGGGGATTGTCTGCATTTCGGGCGGCGAGATACGCGAGCCGGGCGTTGTGGAGGCAAGCCGCGTCGATGGAAAATTCATCATCGGCGCCGCTCTTGAGGCCGCACGCGAGACAGCTGCCCCAATGGTGACGCAAGTACGCCCCCTTGGACTGACTTTGAGCTGGAGCGACGATATCCGCGTCGACATGTGGAAGAAGTCCCTCAGCGTCGTCGGCAATTTCGCGACCTGCGCGTTGACTGGGGCGCCCATCGCGGCCGTCCATGCGGACCCCGCCGTGCAAGCTGTTCAACTCGGCCTCGCCTCCGAGGCGCACGCTGTGGCGCAAGCGCACGGCTTCATGGATCTGGGCTTTGACATCGAGACGGCCCGCGCCAATCCGAACCGTTCAAACCATAAGCCGTCCATGTTGCAGGACCTCGAACGAGGCCGTATCATGGAGATCGACAGCGCATACCTGATCCTGCAAGATCTGGCGCGGCAGGCGGGCGTCGCAACGCCCACACTCGATATCGTTGCGCCCTTGCTGGCGTTGCGCGCCAGGACTTCGGGCTGTCACTGACGCTCGCACGACGATGCGTCGTTGACAGCTGGTTCAACCGATCTAGACTTCGCAACGAGCTGCAGGCCGTGACCTGCGGACGGGAGGAAAGCATGGCCATCGAGTTCCTGAAGGAAACGCCTTCGAAGCGCGAACGCGTTTCTGCAGAAGAGTGGGACGCGCGGCTTGAGCTGGCCGCGACGTACCGTCTGGTGGCGCACCATGGGTGGACCCACCTCATCAACAATCATATTACCTTGAGGGTTCCTGGAACCAGTGATCAGTTCCTTATTAATCCGTACGGTCCGCTCTTCGAGCAGATTACGGCGTCGATGCTTGTCAAGATCGACGTTGACGGAAATGTCCTCGAAGAGACGCCCGTCGAAATCAATCGCGCCGGTTTCGTGATCCACAGCGCGGTCCATATGTCGCGCACAGACCTGCACTGCGTGATCCACACGCACACGGTTGCCGGTCAAGCTATCTCGGCTCTGGATTGTGGCCTTCTGCCGCTCAATCAGGGGTCTTTGCGTTTTTACAAGCGTGTTGGCTATCACGGTCATGAGGGCATTTCGCACGACCTTGAAGAGCGCGACCGCATCGTCCGCGACCTTGGGGAACACAAGGTCCTTATCCTGAAAAACCACGGCCTCCTCACCGCTGGCGCAAATTGCGCCGAAGCTTTCAACCTCATGTATCATCTTGAAAAAAGCTGCGAGACGCAGATGTCCGTGCTGGCGTCAAACCAGCCCTACAGCACAGCGCCTCCTGAAGTCTGCGAGAAGGGAGCCGCCCAGTTTTACCGCGGCAATCGCGCTTTGGGCCAGCGTGACTGGCCCGCTCTGATGTCGCTGGTTGAGGCAAAATATCCCGACTACGCAAATTAAGAAAACGTCCGGGCCGCCCGACGAAAAAAGACCGGCTGCCCCATTATAAAAAGAGCTGAACGGGAGGGCATAATGAAGCACGCGCTCATGATAGGCGTCGCTATGGCGCTCGCATGCGGCTCTGCAGTGGCGGACACTGTCGCCGACTTTTATCGCGGTCGAAACATCCAGCTTCTCATCGGCGGCAACGCGGGTGTGTCCTACGACCTCGCCGGCAGGACATTGACGACGCACATCGTCAAATACATTCCCGGCAACCCGACGATCTCGGTCGAGAACATGCCGGGCGCCTCCAGCCTGATCATGACCAACCATCTCTACAATCGCGCGCGGCGGGACGGGTCAGTCATCGGCGCTCCCCTCAACAACATTCTCCTCGAAGCGAGGCTGAAGCTTCTGTCGCAGCAGGGCAGCAGCGTCCAGTTCGACTTGTCGCGCTTCAACTGGATCGGCTCTCCCGTCCAGGAGCCGCAAGTTATGTGGGTGTGGCACACAAGTGGTGTGCGTTCGATTGCCGATTTGCGCGGCGCCAAGATCATCATGGGCGGCACGGCAGTTGGGGCTGACAATCACACGCTGCCGTCCATCATCAATCGCGTCTTTGGGACGACCATGAGTATCGTGCTTGGTTACAAGGGACCGAACGATGTATTCCTGGCCGCAGAACGGGGCGAAGTGCACGGCATCAGCACTGCGCACTCGACGCTCATGGCCAACCGCGCAGATTGGGTGCGCGACGGGAAAGTAAATATCCTCGTTCAATTCGGCGGGACGCGTTTGCACGACCTTCCTGACGTTCCCACAGCCATCGAGCTCGCGCCCGATGCAGAGGCGCGGCAGCTGCTTGAATTCATCGCCTCCAAGTTTATTCTGGCGCGCCCCTACGCCTTGCCGCCGGACACGCCGAAGGACAGGGTAGCCGCGCTGCGAGCAGCCTTCGACGCAACAATGAAAGATCCCGCATTTTTGCGGGACGCGGAGAAGGTCAGCCTGTTGATCAATCCTGTCGGTGGCGAGGAAATGCATCGCCTCATCGACCGGATAGAGCAAACGCCCGATGCGATCGTTGATAGCATTCGAGAAATCCTCAAGAAGTAGACACTCTGCTGAAGCGCCTGGCGCGCAGGGCCTGCGATCACGGCTGCGTCAATTGGTTGCCAAAGTGCAATCGACAGAATTGCAGCCCCGGTGAAAACGTCTATCTAACAATGCAGGCGTAACCTCTCGCCGGGAATAACATGTCAGCTGCCAGCGTCGCGCAGGACGCAGAGGCTTGCGTAAATATCAAATCCAGATCAGTTTTCCATTGGAGCGGCGTTTATCTGGCGAGTATCGGATAACGTTCGCTGGCATTTCAGGCGGACCCAGCATGCGCGGGCGCGAGGGCAGGTTCGTCTCCAGCGCGTGCGAAACAATAAAATCGGAGGGAGACGATGAAGGTTTCAGCCCACAGATACATCGGTGGAGCTGCGCTTTTTCTGAGTTCGGCGCTAGCTACAAATGCTTTAGCTCAAGACCAGGGCTTCTATCGCGGAAAGACAGTCAACATCGTGGTCGGCTTTAGCGCCGGGGGCGGATATGACGCCTACGCGCGCCTGCTTGCAGGCTATTATGGAAGGCACATCCCCGGCAATCCGCAGATCGTCGTGCAGAACATGCCGGGCGCGGCGAGCCGTCGCTCGATCCAATACCTTGACACGAACGCGCCGAACGACGGCACCGCCATCGTCATCTTCAACTTCGGTCAGATCACGAGTTCGCTTGTCATGCCGCCGGAAAACATGGAGCTCGACTTTCGCCGTTATGCGTGGATCGGTTCGATGAACAAGGACGTATCCGTCTGCTACGTCTGGAAGGACCGGTATCCCGGCGTGAAGGACGCGCTCGAGCTGGCCAAGACAGGCAAGCAGGTCATCTACGGCGTAACCGGCGTAGGCTCATCCTCATGGTTCAATCAGGCAATGATGAAGGGCGTGTTCGATGTGAACCTCAAACAGGTCGCCGGCTATCCGGGCTCGAAGGACAAGCAGCTTGCCATTGAACGGGGCGAGCTGGATGGCGACTGCGGCGAGTGGTCCAGCGTGCCAGAAAACTGGAATGCGTCCGGGCGCATCGTTCACATGATGCGTTCATCCAAGTTTATACCGGTTGGCATGTCTCCCGACATTCCGTGGGCGGTCGAATTGGCGCCGACTGAGGAAAAAAAGCAGATGGTCCGGCTGCTGACGGCGGCATCCGACATCGGCCGGCCTTTCCTCACGCGCCGGGATGTGCCTGTGGACAGACTCGCCATTCTTCGGACGGCGTTCAACAACGCCCTGAGCGACCCGG
>CANMLK010000007.1 GCA_947498445.1 Beijerinckiaceae bacterium | reverse complement strand
AGTCTTCGCTCTTCACGCGAGAAAGTCAGATCAAACACATGAATTCAAGGGTTTTTTGCAACTACATGTAGATGCGTTGATCGCCATCGAACAGCGCCTGCCAACAGCAGCGGCCGCCATCGCCACGGCGTGTGCGACGGGTGATGGAGCGCGCTATGCGGCCTTCTATGAGGGACGGCTTGCGGGGCTCACGCCCGCGCTAGAGGCAGCTAAAAATCCGGGCGGATCGTGACCGCAAACGTAACCTGAGCCTAGCGCGAGCGCCGCTTCAGGAAGGCGCCCAGCTCTTCATGAGCGCGCTGTCTTTCAGGCTCAGACGCCGACCCCATCGCTGTCTCGTATTGATCGACGATCCACTGCTCTTCCGGCTTTGCGCCAACGGCCTCGCGGGCGAGGATCAGATACATGAGACCGCGCGCCCGGCGGGCTGATGGGCTTGATTTTGAAACGAATAACAGGTTGCCCAAGACGGCCTGCGCTTCGACATGGTTTTTGTCGGCCGCTGTGCTCAGCCATTGCAACGCGATGCGCCCGTCCCGCTTGACCCCGTTGCCGTCGAGATACATCCGGGCCAACTGGTACTGCGCGTGGGCGTCGCCGAAGTTTGTCGCGGCGAAGTGGAACATCTCCATCGCGCGGTCCGCATTGCGGCGCACGCCGCTGTTGGGAATTCCGCTGAGGTCATAGACGCCAACCGAGACGAACGCGCTCGCCACGATGCTGCGCTCGCGCGGATCGGACCTGTCGAAGTCAAACGCGCGCGTGATCTGGGTGAAGTATTCGTAGGCCTTGATGTGATCGTTGGGGACGCCATCGCCGCTGGCGTACATCTGCCCGAGTTTCCAACGCGCCAATGGCTGGCCTTCGTCGGCGGCATATTTTAGCGCCTTCACGGATGTCGCGAAGTCGCCGTTCTGATAGCCCTGAATTCCCTGACGTAGCGCCGCGCGCGGATCCTTGAAGATCGGCGCCACGGCGACAGTTGCAGCCCCGGTCTGCGGCTCCAGCGCGGACGCGCCGGGCGCAAAGGCGCATGCGGCGATTGCGACGAAAGCCGCAACGCCAAGCCTGCGATGGGGAACTCGAGCCTCAGACATCCGCATAAATTGAAACTTCTTTTGCGGCGCCCGGATGGGTGACCGCGCCATCGCGGGCGCAACCCACCGTCTGGGCATATTTCCAGATCGTGCCCGAGCCGAATTCGGTCTCGCGCGGTTTCCAGGACTTGCGGCGTTCGGCCAGTTCTTCGTCGCTCAATTCAACCGACAGGATGCCGTCAATCGCGTCGAGCACGATCATGTCGCCATCCCTGAGCAGCGCGATCGGACCGCCCACGGCAGCCTCGGGCCCAACATGACCGACGCAGAAGCCGCGCGTCGCGCCGGAAAACCGGCCGTCAGTGATGAGAGCGACCTTGTCGCCCATGCCCTGCCCGTAGAGAGAAGCTGTGGTGGCGAGCATTTCGCGCATGCCCGGTCCGCCCTTCGGCCCCTCGTAGCGGATGACGAGGACATCGCCTTCCTTGTAGTTGCGCTTGGTGACCGCCTCGAAACACTTCTCTTCCGTGTCGAACACCCGCGCGGGGCCACGGAAACGCTGCTTTTCAGCAGGCATGCCGGCGACCTTCACGATGGCGCCTTCCGGAGCGAGATTGCCCTTGAGGCCAACGACGCCGCCCGTCACGGTGAGCGGCTTGTTAGCGGGATAAACCACGTCCTGCAGGTCGTTCCACTTCACCGATGCGAGATTCTCCGCAATCGTGCGGCCTGTGACCGTCAGGCAGTCGCCATGCAGGAAGCCGTGATCCAGCAGCGTCTTCATCATCAGCGGGATGCCGCCTACCTCGAACATGTCCTTGGCGACATATTTGCCGCCGGGCTTCAGGTCCGCGATGTAGGGGGTGCGCTTGAAGATTTCGGCGACGTCGAAAAGATCGAACTTGATGCCGCACTCGTGCGCGATGGCGGGCAAATGGAGGGCGGCGTTGGTGGAGCCGCCTGAAGCGGCGACAACGACTGCGGCGTTCTCCAGCGCTCTGCGCGTGACGATGTCGCGCGGGCGGATATTCTTGGCGATCAGGTCCATGATCATCTGGCCAGCGGCCATGCTGAACCGGTCGCGGATTTCGTAAGGCGCGGGGGCGCCGGCCGAGTAAGGCAGCGCAAGGCCAATGGCCTCGGAGACCGTCGCCATCGTGTTGGCCGTGAACTGCGCGCCGCACGCGCCAGCAGACGGACAGGCCACCTGCTCCATCTCGTCGAGATCTTCCGAGGAAATTTCGCCCACGGAATGCTTGCCGACGGCTTCGAACATATCCTGCACCGTGATCTCACGGCCCCGGAAATTGCCGGGCAGGATCGTGCCGCCGTAAATGAAAATCGACGGCACATTGAGGCGCACCATCGCCATCATCATGCCCGGAAGCGACTTGTCGCAACCGGCAAGCCCGACGAGCGCGTCGTAGCAATGTCCGCGCATGGTGAGTTCGACTGAGTCGGCGATCACTTCGCGCGACACGAGCGACGACTTCATGCCTTGATGGCCCATCGCGATGCCGTCCGTCACGGTGATCGTGCAGAACTCGCGTGGGGTTCCGCCAGCGGACGCGACGCCCTTCTTGACGGCCTGCGCCTGGCGCATGAGCGAGATGTTGCACGGCGCGGCTTCATTCCATGCGGAAGCGACGCCGACCAGCGGCTGGTGAATTTGTTCGCGCGTCAAACCCATGGCGTACAGATACGAGCGATGCGGCGCACGGGCCGGACCTTCCGTGACGTGGCGGCTGGGAAGTTTGCTCTTGTCAAAACGCGCTGTCATGAACCTTCGTTACCCCGAACTTCCATCGAGCGAACGTTGCCGATCGCCCCTGCCGTCAGCTGTGACTTAGGTTCAAAAGAACCCTCGTTCAATCCGCGCTGCCGGACGCTTGCCGACTCTCGCAGACGGAAAGCGGTTTCGCCTCCCACACTGTAAGCAATCGGAATTAGCGCTGGGTTTATGGCACAAACGTGGCGCGCTCGGTGGCTGTAGGTGGCGAGAAAAGAATGATTCCAAGGCTGTTGCCAGGGCGCCACATGCCTACGCTCGCTGCGCTTGACGGGACGGGCGCGCGCTTGCCGCCTGAGCATGAATCGCTCCTCCGACGGCTGTCATCGCCGCCTCGCCAATACGAATTTGAAGGAATGACAGCCCTTGTCAGCCGTCCCTGTCATTGAGGCCAGACGCAGCGGCGTCAGCCCAGCCGGGAGAGCGCCGCCTTCATTTTGCCAATGCGGTCGAGAGCGTCCTGACGGCGTTCGCGGTTTTCCTCGACCACGTCTTCGGGCGCGCGCTTGATGAAGTCGGCGTTGCCGAGTTTGGCGTCGACCTTGGCGACTTCCTTCTCTTCCTTGCCGATCTCCTTGGCGAGACGCCCCTTCTCAGCGGCGATGTCGATGACGCCCGCCAACGGCAGCGCGACCGTGGTTCCGCGCACGATCATCTGCGCGCTTTCTGCGGGCGGCTGTATCTGGAACGCGATGTCGGACATGCGGGCGAGCCGCTTGATCGTGTCGAGCCAGGGCTGAAGCATCGTGCGCAATTCGGCGCCTGAACCAACAATTACGAGTTGCATCAGCGCGCTGGCGGGCACGTTCATTTCAGAACGCACCGAGCGGACTTCGGAAATCAGGTCCACGACAAAGCCTAGCTCCGCCTCAGCCGCAAGGTTTTCGAGATCGTCATGGATAGGCCACGACGAGAGTGTGAGGATTGATTTGCGCGCCGGGCCTGAACGGCCGTTGATCTCCCACAGCTCTTCCGTGATGAACGGCATGAACGGATGCAGGAGTTTGGCGATCCGGTCGAGTACCCATGCGGCGGTCGCGCGAGCCTCGTCCTTTGCCGGCCCATCAGCGCCCTGCAGCACCGGCTTGGCGAGTTCCAGATACCAGTCGCAGAACACGTTCCACGTGAACTTGTAGGCGGCGTTAGCAGCGTCGTTGAAACGGTAGGCGTTCAGCGCAATCGTGATGTCGCTGGCTGCGCGCGCGACTTCGCCGACGATCCACTTGTTGAGCGTGTGTTCAACGGCGCCCGGCGCAAACGAGGCCTGCCGCGCGCAGCCGTTCATCTCGGCAAAGCGGGCGGCGTTCCAAAGCTTGGTTGCGAAATTGCGATAGCCTTCGACGCGGCTTGTCGCGAGCTTGATGTCCCTGCCCTGCGCAGCCATCGCGGCCAGCGTGAAGCGCAACGCGTCTGCGCCGTACTGGTCGATGAGCACAAGCGGATCGATGACATTGCCCTTGGACTTCGACATCTTGGCGCCCTTCTCGTCGCGGACGAGGGCGTGGATGTAGACGTCGTGGAACGGAACCTCCTTCATGAAGTGGATGCCCATCATCATCATGCGGGCGACCCAGAAGAAGATGATATCGAAGCCGGTCACCAGAACCGAGGTCGGATAGAAACGCGCCAGCGCGGGGTCGTTCTCCTCCGGCCAGCCCATGGTGGAGAACGGCCAGAGCGCCGACGAGAACCACGTATCCAGCACATCCTCATCGCGGCGGATGACTTCGGCGAGTTTGACGGGATCGTTGGCGAGCGCTTCAGCTTCCGCAACTGTCAAAGCGTCGCGCTCAACGCCATCGGCCAGCGCGGCGGCGAACGCCTCTTCTTCGCTCTCGGCGACATAAACGCCGCCCCACGGCGAATACCATGCCGGGATCTGGTGACCCCACCAGAGCTGACGCGAGATGCACCACGGCTGGATGTTTTCCAGCCAGTCGAAATAGGTTTTCTCCCAGTTTTTCGGGACGAAACTGGTGCGCCCATCGCGCACGGCTGCAAGCGCTGGTTGCGCCAGCGTCTTGGCGTCAACGTACCATTGGTCAGTGAGCCACGGCTCGATGACGACGTTCGAGCGGTCGCCGTGCGGCACCGTGTGGGTGTAAGGCTCGATCGTTGGGCAGCAGTTGAGCGCCTGCATCATTTCGACAATGAGCTTGCGCGCGGCGCCTCGCTCCATGCCGTCCAAAGCGGCGATGGTTGCAGACAGGTCCTCGCTCTCGTCGACGCCTTCCAAAAATGACGGATTTTGGGTCAGGACGAGCCTGGCCTCCTGATCAAGGATGTTGATCAGCGGCAGGTCGTGGCGCTTGCCGACTTCAAAGTCGTTGAAGTCATGGGCGGGCGTGATTTTTACGGCGCCGGTGCCCTTTTCGGGATCGGCGTAATCATCGCCGACAATCGGGATGCGCCGGCCGACCAGCGGCAGGATGACATTGCGCCCGATGAGATGGCCCAGTTTTTCATTCTGCGGGTGAACGGCGACCGCCGTATCGCCCAGCATCGTCTCGGGCCGGGTCGTCGCTACTGTGATGAAGGTGGCGGCATTTTCCGCGTCGTAGGTCTCGCCTTCCAGCGGATAGTTGAAGTGCCAAAGATGGCCCTTCATTTCCACCTGCTGCACTTCGAGATCGGAGATCGCGGTCAGCAGTTTGGGGTCCCAGTTGACGAGGCGCTTGTCCTTGTAGATCAGCCCCTGCCGGTGGAGTTCGACGAACACTTTCGCGACGGCCGTCGACAGGCCTTCGTCCATGGTGAAGCGTTCGCGTGACCAGTCGCAGGAGGCGCCAAGGCGTTTCAGCTGATCGGTGATCGTGCCGCCAGACTCCGCCTTCCAGGCCCACACGCGCTCGAGAAATTTCTCGCGGCCCATTTCGCGGCGGCCAGGCTCCTTGCGCTCGGACAATTGCCGCTCGACAACCATCTGCGTCGCGATGCCCGCATGGTCCGTGCCCGGCTGCCACAGCACGTCCTTGCCGCGCATGCGCTCGAAGCGGCAGAGGATGTCCTGCAGCGTGTTGTTGAGCGCGTGGCCCATGTGCAGCGAGCCGGTCACATTCGGCGGCGGAATGACGACCGAAAATGTATCAGCGCCAAGTCGCTCGGGGCGGCCAGCGCGAAAGGCGCCTTCCGCCTCCCAGAGAGCCGACATGCGCGCCTCGACGGAGGCAGGATCGAAGGTCTTGTCCATCATGGGAAACGGCGCTCCCGACGCCAGAGCGGATCGAGGCTCAAAATGCGGGTTACAAGGAGTGAATTTGTCTAATCTGGGGGTTAGGCAGGCCGGCGCGGATTGTCAACGCGCCAGCCCCTCCCCTGAGGCGTTGCCGCTAGTCGACATCCTCGACGTTCGCCGGTCCGCCGCCATTGATGCGTTGGGCCAGTGACGCCTGCAGGAAATCGTCAAGATCGCCGTCGAGCACATCGCTGGGCGTGCCGGACGTGTGCCCCGTGCGCAGATCTTTCACCATCTGATAGGGCTGCAGCACGTAGGAGCGGATCTGGTGCCCCCAGCCGATCTCCGTTTTGGAGGCGGCCGCCGCGCTCTTTTCGGCTTCCCGGATTTCGAGTTCGCGCTCGTACAGGCGGGCGCGCAGCATGTCCCACGCTTGCGCGCGGTTCTTGTGCTGCGAGCGCTCCTGCTGACTAGCCGCGACGATGCCGGTGGGGATGTGCGTAATGCGCACCGCAGAATCGGTCTTGTTGACGTGCTGCCCGCCGGAGCCTGACGCGCGATAGGTGTCGATGCGGCAGTCGGATTCGTTGATGTCGACGTGGATCGTGTCATCGACGACCGGATAGACCCACACCGAGGCGAAGCTCGTATGGCGGCGCGCGTTGGAGTCGAAGGGCGAAATGCGCACAAGCCGGTGCACACCCGATTCAGTTTTCGCCCAGCCGTGGGCGTTGTGGCCCTTAATCATGAGCGTCGCGGACTTAATGCCGGCTTCGTCGCCGGGCGTCTCTTCAAGAAGCTCGACGGTGAACTTCCGGCGTTCGGCCCAGCGGCCATACATGCGTGAAAGCATGCGCGCCCAATCGCAGCTTTCCGTACCGCCAGCGCCTGAATGGACTTCAATATACGTATCGAAGCTGTCGGCCTCGCCTGAAAGCAACGATTCGATTTCGCGCCGCTTGGCCTCCGCGACCAGGCCGCGGAGCATCTGCAGGCCTTCCTGCTCAGTGGCGGAATCATCTTCCATCTCGCCAAGCTCGACGAGGGTCACCGCGTCATCAAGCTCGCGCTCGAAACGCTTGAGGCTGCCAAGCCGGTCTTCGAGGTCCGTGCGTTCGCGCATGATTTTTTGCGCGAGGACGGCGTCGTTCCAGAGGTTGGGATCTTCGACTTTGGCGTTCAGTTCGGCGAGGCGACGCGTTGCAGTATCGACGTCAAAGATGCCTCCTCAGCAGTCCCACGGACTGCTTGATCTGTTCGACCAGCGATTCTGCTTCGGCGCGCATGATGCTCCGGCTCTTTCATCGATAGAGATGGCGTTCAGTGCGTTATTTAGAGGCGCGTGGCCTACGTGTAAACGGCCCGTTCGACGAACGCGGCGTCGCGTCGTCCGATGATATCGTCAGTAAAGACCGCCGGTCCCTGAGCCGATTGTGCGGTCTGAGACCGGGCCGCCGCTCGTGCGCGCGCCGTCGCCCCCCCAACCTTCCGGCGGGCCGGTGCCAGGCTTGAACGCCTCAAGGATCGAGCCGCCGTCAGACGAGCGCGTCCCAGAGCGGGGATCGACGGACACAAGCTTGATTCCCGGCGGGACGCGGAAGGGAACGTCGGGCTTGCCCTTGAGCGCCTGCACCATGAAGTCGCGGAAGATCGGCGCTGCGTAACGTCCGGAGGTTGCCGAATTGCCCAGTGAGCGCGGGCGGTCGTAACCCATGTACACGCCCACGGCGAGGTCTGGCGCAAAGCCCACGAACCAGACGTCCTTGGCTTCGTTGGTCGTGCCGGTCTTGCCCGCGAGGCGCTTGCCCACGGATTTCAGAACCTGCGCCGTACCGCGTTGAACGACGCCTTCCATGATCGACGTCATCTGGTAGGCGGTCAGCGGATCAAGCACCTGCTCGCGCTTGTCGATCAGGCGCGGCTCGGGTTGGCTGGCCCATTTCTCGGCCTCGCAGCCCTGGCAGATACGCTGATCGTGCCGAAAGATCGTCGCGCCCCAGCGATCCTGAATGCGATCAATCAGCGTCGGACGAATGCGCCGCCCGCCATTGGCGAACATCGAATACGCCGCCGTCATACGCAGGACCGTCGTCTCGCCTGCGCCGAGGGCCATGGCGAGCAATGCCGGCATCTCATCGACCACGCCGAAACGCTTGGTGTATTCCGCGACAAGCGGCATCCCAACATCGCGCGCAAGGCGAACAGTCATCAGGTTCTTCGAATTCTCGATACCATACCGCAACGTACGCGGGCCAGTCGGTTTGCCGTCGTAGTTCTCAGGCCGCCATATCTCGCCGTTGCCCTGATCGATTTCAATCGGATCGTCGAGCACGATGGACGAAGGCGTGTAGCCGTTGTCGAGCGCGGTCGCATAGACGAAGGGTTTGAAGGACGACCCGGGCTGACGCCATGCCTGCGTTGCGCGATTAAACTCCGACTGATCGAAGGAGAAGCCGCCAACCATGGCCAGTACGCGGCCTGTGTGCGGGTCCATCGCGACCATTGCGCCGGACACTTCAGGCACCTGACGAAGGCGGAAGTTGCCCGGCTTTCCTTCAATCGGCTCGACGTAAACGACGTCGCCCTGCTGCATGATCTGCCGCAGGCTTTTGCGATTGGTCCAGCGAATGCCTTCGGCCGGCAAAACGCCTGTGACGCGCTCGCGGCTCACTTCGCCGCCAGCTTCCTTGGCCGGCTGCAAACCGATGCGCGCCGCAGTGTCATTCACCTCAAGGACAACAGCCAGTTGCCACGGACGGACGTCGCCGAGCGCGGGAATTTCCGCCAAAGGCGGTCCCCAATCCCCGATCAGGTTAATGGCGCGGATCGCGCCTCTGAAACCTTGCGCCTCGTCAAAGCGAACGAGCCCATCGACGAGAGACTTGCGCGCCCAGACCTGCATTTGCGGATCAAGCGTGGCGCGAACCGACAGGCCGCCCTCGTAAACCTTCTTTTCGCCATAGCGGTCGAGCAGTTCGCGGCGGACCTCCTCGGCGAAATATCCGGCCACATAGGCGTTGGGCGAGATGGCGCGCGGGTTGACGCCAAGCCCCTCGCGCTTGGCCGCGTCACCCTGCTCAGCCTTGATGTGGCCGTCGTCCACCATACGGTTGATGACGTAGTTGCGGCGGGCTAGGGCAACGTCCCGATTGCGGTACGGATTGAGCGTGCTGGGCGCCTTCGGCAACGCGGCGAGATACGCCGCCTCCGATATCGTCAGCTCGTGCAGCGACTTGCCGTAATAGTTCAACGCTGCGGCGGCGACGCCATAGCTGTTCAGGCCCAAAAATATCTGGTTGAGGTACAGCTCGAGGATTTTGTCCTTGGAATATGCGGCCTCGATGCGGAAGGCGAGCAGCGCTTCGCGAATCTTGCGCTCGAAGGTCTGCTCGTTGGTCAGCAGGAAGTTCTTTGCGACCTGCTGGGTGATCGTTGAAGCGCCTTGTACACGCTTGTCGCCGCGCACCATGATCATGACAGCGCGCAGAATGCCCTCAGGGTCGATGCCCGAGTGCGAATAGAAGTTCTTGTCTTCCGCTGACAAGAAGGCCTGCTTGACCATT
This sequence comes from Beijerinckiaceae bacterium, assembly GCA_947498445.1. Taxonomy (GTDB): domain Bacteria; phylum Pseudomonadota; class Alphaproteobacteria; order Rhizobiales; family Beijerinckiaceae; genus Terripilifer. The sequence continues at coordinate 33,002 of CANMLK010000007.1, read as the reverse complement.
AGCGGGATGGCGGCGGCGGGAAGGAACAAACGCCGCTCGCGAGCATATTCGGCCAGCAGCGTGCCGTCGGCCGCATGGACGCGGCTCATCACCGGCGGCTCGTAGTCGCGCAAGGTCGTATAATCCGGCAGGTCTTTTTCGTAATGCCAGACGACAAGGCCAACCCCGGCCGCAGCGATCACAAACAGGATCGCGCCGGTGGCGAAAAGAAATCCAAAAAATCTGCCGATACGGCGCATGTAATCTCTGCCTCGAAGACGCCGGGTTAATACAGCGTGCAGAAAACCCCGGATAACACGATGCTACGAACTCGTCAGCCCCGCAACTTGCAACCAAGCCCTGAAGGCTCTTTGTGTTGTTTTAGCGGCGCCGCCAACACGAACTCCGCCAAGACGCTCAAATCACGGCGTGATTGAAGCAACCCCTGCATTATCCTCAGCAGTGTTGCCTGGGGAACGCATGGCGAAAAAGCGATCAATTGAATTCGCCACCGCCTTTGCGGTTTTGGCGCGCCATTGAGGGTCGCTCAACAGCGCCGAATCCTTTTCACTTGAAAGATAACCCAATTCGAGAAGCGCCGACGGAACATCCGGCGCCTTTAAAACGGTGAAGCCCGCAGAACGAATCGGATTCTTGTTGAGACGCGCCGCATCCTTCCAGACGCTGACAAGCGTGCGTGCGAAAACGTGGCTGTAGGCCCGTGTCTCCCGACGCGCCAGATCGAACAGGATATCCGAGACGCCGCCGCCCTCTTCCACGCCATCGGCGCCCGCAACCTTGTCGGCGAAGTTTTCTTTCTCGGCAAGACGCGCGGCATGGGCGTCGGAGGCCTTGTCCGAGACTGTGTAGACAGTGGCGCCCGAAACGCCGCCCTCGTTGAGTGTGTCTGCATGAATGGACAGCAAAAGCTGAGCGTTGGCGGTTCGTGCGATTTGCACGCGTTGACCGAGCGGCACGAAGACGTCTTCGGTCCGCGTCATGACGACCTGATACCGCCCTGTTTGCACGAGCACGGCTTCAAGCGCCCGCGCAAACTCGAAAACGATTTCCTTCTCCGGCGCGCGCCCATTGGCCAGAGCGCCAGAGTCGATCCCGCCGTGGCCCGGATCAATCACCACCACCGGCTTTGTGGTTGCGGAGGGTTGCGCAATGGCGACGCCCATGGCCGATGGCGCGGCGTTCTCGCGCGCCGCATCGGCCGCGTCGGCGGTGAAGGCCGCGCGGTCGGTGGGAACAAGATCAACCAGCAGGCGCAAGCGCCCCTCTTCGGACACTTCCGTTTCCGCCTTGGCGATCCGCGCGGGGCGATCCAGATCGATGACTACGCGTGAACGACCGGGCCCCAGTTTTCCGAATCGGTAAGAGCCGATGAGGCCTGACGGCGCGGCGTCGCCCGACGCGGGCTTCTTTCCACGAACGGGCGTCTTTCGCTGGCCGGCCTCCGAGTCGATGGCGAAAATTGTCTCCGGCACATCCACGATCACCCGGTCTGGCTCCGCCATGACGAAGGCGCGCACATCCAGATGCGAGGTGACGTCAAAAGCGATTCGGGTCGTTTCTCCAAACCGGACGATCCGAATTGCGGACGCGACCGGAAGCGCCGCGGGGGGCGATTCGCCGCCAACTGACGGCTTCAAGGCAGGCCGATCCGGCTCGTTGGCGCATCCGCTGTCGATTGTCGTAAAGAAAGCCGTCAGCGCCAAGGCCCCGACAAGGAGGCCATCGCGAGCCGTTTTGTCGCCGCAGCCTCTCGAAAATCGTCGGTCGCTTGGGCGGCCTGACATATAAAACTCCAGCGAAGCCCGGCGAATGGCGCAGCAGAACCCAGGTTCACATAATGGATAGGGCCGTGATGGTTAACGCGCAGTAAGTCACGTGGCGGAGATTACGTGAAAGCGTGGCCATTGGGCAACACGGCCGCGTTACTTGCATGCCGGGGCTTGTCGTCATAATAAGTAAGGGTCCAATCCGGACGAGACGTCAACTTCGTCGCGCCAGCGACGGAAGCAGCAGGATGAGGCGCCTCCCGTAAACCGGGGTTCGCGTCGAAGACCGCAGCTTCTTGAAGAAGACATCTGCTCGCTCCGGGATGGACCGCTGACCTCTGCCGAGGCTGGCGGCGCGCAAGGCGCGGCGACGCGCAGGTGTGAAAGCAATGAATTTTCCCGCTCCGGGGCCCACGCCAACAACAGGCGTATGCGTCGGCAACATGTCTGATGGATGCAACTCCGGCCTCGTCGCCTTTATAGCCGAGCGTCCGGACGCTTTATCGTCGGATGCGGGACTGAGCTCTTTCTTCAAGTTTAACAACCGTCCGGGGCCCGCCAGCGGCGGCTCTCGTATGCGGTTCATATCCGCTGGCCGGGTCAGTCCCGGCGGCGCTCCTTCGCCTTTTTCCCAATCCCATCCAGAGGCTTCTTCGCCCGACCGCCAGTCCGAGCACGGCGGGACAAGGCTTTTCCCGCGGCCTGGCCGCGCGGCGGCGATGCAAGCCTCGCTAAAGAAAGTTCAATCTCCCTATGGCCAACAAGATGCTCATCGACGCATCTCACCCGGAAGAGACCCGGGTGGTGGTGCTCCGCGGTAATCGGATCGACGAATTCGATTTCGAATCAGCAAGCAAGAAGCCGCTCCGCGGTAATATCTATCTGGCGAAGGTGACGCGGGTCGAGCCCTCGCTCCAGGCCGCGTTCGTGGAATACGGCGGAAACCGTCATGGTTTTCTCGCGTTCTCGGAAATTCACCCGGATTATTATCAGATCCCCGTTGCGGATCGTCAGGCGCTGCTCGAGGAAGAGCAACGCGCGCACAGCGAGGACGAGGACGAAGAGCCCCGCCAGCGCAAGGGAGGCCGCAAGCGCCGCAGCCGTAATGGTCGCGAGCGTCGCAGCCGCAATGGCGACAGCGTCAGTGCCGAGGCGCCTGCGCTGCCTGCTGATTCCGAAGACGGGGCAACGCCTGCGACGGATGATGCGCGGCCTGAGGAATTTACTACAAACTACTCTGATATAAACGAAATTACGTCTGTTGCCTCCGCTGATCAGAGCGGGGACGGACAGGCCGCGTCGACTCAGGGGGCGGAGACCAGCCAATTTGGCGCCCCCGAATCTGTCGCTGTTGCGGACCCCGCGCCTCTCGCTCAGCCCGTTTTTGAGGTGGCATCTCAGGAGGTGTTCGAGATTCAGAATGCCGACGATGATAATGCCGACGCACGCAAGACCGACAAGTCGGACGAAGATGACGACGAAGATTCCTCTGACGACGAAGACGACGACGACGACGAAGATTCCGAAGAAGAGTCCGAAGACGACCAGGTCGAGCAGATCGGCGGCGACGACGTTGAAGAAATGCCCGTTCGCGCAACGCGTTCGCGTCGCCAGTACAAGATTCAGGAAGTCATACGCCGCCGTCAGGTCCTGCTCGTGCAGGTCGTGAAGGAAGAGCGCGGCAACAAGGGCGCTGCGCTCACCACATATCTGTCGCTGGCGGGCCGCTACTCGGTGCTGATGCCCAACACTGCGCGCGGCGGCGGCATTTCGCGCAAGATCACGGATGGCGACGACCGTCGCCGCATGAAGGAAATCGCGCAGGCTCTCGACGTGCCGGAAGGCATGGGCGTGATCTTGCGCACCGCCGGCGCTTCCCGCAGCAAGCAGGAAGTGCGGCGCGACTTCGAACACCTGCTGCGCATGTGGGAATCGGTGCGCGAACTCACGCTGCAATCCACAGCTCCCACCCTCGTTTACGAGGAAGGCTCGCTGATCAAGCGAACGGTTCGCGATCTCTACTCGGAGGAGATCGACGACATCGTCGTCGCCGGTGATCAGGGCTTCAAGGAAGCGCGCGACTACATGCGCATGCTGATGCCAACGCATGCCCGCAAGATCCAGCATTGGCGCGAAGACCAGCCACTGTTCGCCCGCATGGGCGTCGAAGCACAGCTTGATGCGATGTTCTCGGCTCAGGTCACGCTGAAGTCCGGCGGCTATATCGTCATCAACCAGACCGAGGCGCTTGTCGCAATCGACGTGAACTCGGGCCGCTCCACTCGTGAGCACAACATTGAGGACACCGCGCTGCGGACCAATCTGGAGGCCTCGGACGAGGTGGCCCGCCAGTTGCGCCTGCGCGATTTGGCGGGTCTCATCGTCGTCGATTACATCGACATGGAGGAGAACAAGAACAACCGCGCAGTCGAACGCCGCCTGAAAGAGGCGCTGAAGAATGATCGCGCGCGCATCCAGGTTGGACGCATATCGCATTTCGGCCTGCTCGAAATGTCGCGCCAGCGGATGCGCACAGGCGTTCTGGAAGGCTCAAGCATCGTGTGCCCACATTGCGGCGGCGCCGGCACGGTGCGCTCCACCGCCTCGCTCTCGCTGCACATCCTGCGCGTCATTGAGGACACGCTGGTTCGCAACGCGCAATACAATCTCAACGTGCGCACGCGCAGCGTCGTGGCGCTCTACATGTTGAACCAGAAGCGCGCGCATCTGCGTGAGATCGAGGAGCGTTTCGGCGTCACCCTCGTGATCTCTGCAGACGACACGTTGCAGGGCTCGGTCTATCACGTGCTCGAGCGGGGCGACCTTGCGTCGCCGCCCGCCGCCCCTCCCCGTCTTGGCCTCATTCAGGTCGACTCGCTGGCCCTTCCCGAAATCGAGGACGAGGACATCGAGCCGGAGCTTGAAGCTGAATCGGAAGTCGAGGCGGAAGCTGACGGCGACGAGGATGAGGATGGCGAGGAAGATCGCGCCGGAGATGCGCAGGGCGAAAACGGACGCAAGCGCAAGCGCCGCCGTCGGCGGCGCGGGCGCGAGCGTGAGCCGTCCGGCATCGATGCCGACGGTCCCCAGCCATCGGACGATTCGCTCGCCGCCCTGCTGCCCACAGACGGAAGTTTCCCGATCGCCAATGCAATTGTCGGCGACGGCGAGGTTGACGAGTTCGAGGCCGAACAGGAAGGCGACGCGACGCTGGCCGAGGCGAACGTCGAGGGCGACCGGAACGGCCGCCGCAAGCGCCGGTCGCGTCGCGGCGGGCGTCGGGGTGAACGCCCCGAGCAAGACGAGCAGGCAGCCCAGCCGGGCGGCCGCTCTGCGCAGGGCTCATGGGTTCGCACAGCCGATTACAGCGACCCGGAATTTGACGCGCGGCCCGAGCCTGTTGACCTGACCGGCTATACCGCGCCGATGGAAAGTCCTGCTGCTCCCCAGGCTTCTGCTGCTCCCCAGGCTTCTGCTGCTCCCGACGCGCCTGCTGTAGCAAGTTTTGTCAGTGAGCAGGGTTCGAAGTTTGCTTCGAATGATGACCGTGCGCCCGCATCTTCGCAGCGCGTCGAGGAGTTTACTCCACGCGTCGCCCCGGCCGAGACGGCGCCCGAAGCGGTTTCGGCGCCAATTTACACGCCTCCCGCTCCCGAGCGCGAGCCGGCGCCGGTTGAACCTGCTCGTGTCGAAGCCGTCCGCAGCGAACCTGTTATGGTCGAGCCTGCGAAGGTGGAGCCCGTGAAGGTGGAGCCCGTGAAGGTCGAACCGCTTCCCGAAGCGCCTGCGCCCAGCGAGAAAAAGGGCGGCTGGTGGCAGCGCGCCAAGTCGCAGATCACCGGCGGCTGAGACGCTCCGTTCAAGCATGTCAGAGGCGCCTCCGGGCGCCTCTTTCATTTTTGGAGAAGCGATATACGCTGACCCGAGATGGCGACAAGTCCCGACTGCTCCATGACGCGGAGCGCGCGGTAGAGCGCCTCGTGGGTCAGGCCCATTTCCGATGCCCAGCTCTTGCGGGTTTCCGTCAGCAGGAGTTCGCCGTGTCGGCCTTCGCATTCGATGTAATGAATTATGCGATCACGGGCGCTGCGAAGCGCCAATCGCTCGGCGTGCGCCCTCACCCGGCGAAGCTGGTTGCTCATGTGAAGCAGCCACGTTGTTCGAATTTTTTCCACTGACAGACCGGCGCGAAAATCTGCGATCGGTATCGCCAGGACGCGCGTTTTCATCACCGCTACGCCATCGCAATGGTACGCTGGTTGATCCAAGCTCGCCTCGGCAAGAAATCCTGCGCGCGAACGCTGGAAGACCACCTCCATGCCCGCTGGCGAATGGCGAACCAATCGCGCCTCTCCTGCGACGATCCAGAATATGTATTTTGGCGGGTCGCCGCGCCGAAACAGTAACTCGCCCCGCTCATAGTCGCGTTCGGTCATGCGCCGCCGCACGTCATCTGCGAAAAGCGAAAGGAAATCAGGATGCTTCGATGTCGTCGTCATATGATTGCGATCATATGCGTTCCCTGCCTAACGGGCTAGTAGAGGCGGCAACCTCAGGAGCGGTTCATGTCTCGGATCATCACGGCGGCGCTTGTCGCAGCTTTCACAAGTGCTGCAACGATTGGACTTGCACAACACGATCATCATCCGCACTCGCAGCCTCATGGGCAGCAAGCTGCAACGGACACGCGTGAATTCGTGAAATTTCCCGAGCCGCTGATTGAGCACACGCTTGCGAACATGAGGGACCACCTCGCCGCGCTTCAGGAGATTCAGGAGCACCTCGGCATGGGCCAAACTGACGCCGCGGCGCAGATTGCTGAAAAGCGGCTTGGAATGTCCTCGCTTGGACTTCACGGAGCGCACGAAGTCGCGAAATTCATGCCCCGGGGGATGCAGGATGCAGGGACAGCGATGCACCGGGCGGCCAGCCAGTTCGCGACGATCGCGACCGACGCCGGCGTCACCGGGGACATGAAACCCGCATTGACCGCCTTGGCGCGGGTCACGGCGGCCTGCGTTGGCTGCCACGCGGGCTACCGCTTCAAATAAACTGAGCGACCCTACCCTTCCGGCTGCTCGCCAAACAGCGGTCGCTCTTCCATCGCAGCAAAGAAGCCCGCGGCTAGAAGAAAGAAGACGCCTGCAAGTCCGAAGCAGATCGAAAAGCTGCGAGCCAGTTCGTTGCGGTCGACAGTGTCGGGCACGCCGCCGTGCGCGATGGCCTCAACGCCAAGCCCTGCGCCGCCGAGCAGGATAACGCCGAACACGGCAATCGAAATCGAGGCGCCGAGCGAGCGCACAAAATACGACAACGCCATGGTTGACCCAAGCAAATGACGCGGCGAAGAGGCCTGCACTGCAACGCTGACAATCGGGAACACCGTGCCCGTGCCGGTTGCAATGATCGTTGTTGCTCCCAGCACCCCGACGATTGGCATCAACGGCCAGATGGCCATTGCAAACGCCGCCAGCGCTGACGCGATCAAACCCGCTATCGGCAAAGGCTTGTAGTGTTGCGTGCGGGGCATGAGACGTGATGCAACCCAGGCGCCCGCTGACGTGAACACCAGCAGCGGGATCAGCGCGAGGCCTGACATGCTGGCGCTCATGGCGCCAATCGTCTGGAAGTAGATAGGCAGATAAATGTTCAGTGCGATGTATCCGCCCATCATGAAGAACATGGACATGGTGGACATCAGCGCCACCTGATTTTTAAGCACGAGCAAGGGAATCAGCGGCTCATCGACGGAGATCTGCCGCCACACCAGCAGCGCCCAGGACAGGGCCGAGCCGATAAACAAACCGACCACCTGCCACGACGACCACGCATAGGTATGGCCGCCCCAGCTCAGCGCCAGAAGCAGCAAGCCTGATGCAAACATCATAAAGGCGGCGCCCATCACGTCGATCTTGTGCGGCCTCTCATAGCGGGGAATTTTCTTCAGGCGGTCGCTGACCAGCCAGATCGCGACAAGGCCGATGGGAATATTGATCCAGAAGATCATCGACCAATGCGTGTAGTCGGCCATCGCGCCGCCAATTACCGGCCCGGCGAGGTTGGCCAGCATCCAGACAGTCGACGTATAAAGTTGATAATGGGGGCGCTGCTTGGGCGGAACGATGCCGCCGATGATCGTCTGCGTCATCGCGAAAATGCCGGCGCCGCCGGCGCCCTGCAGCGCGCGCGCCAGGACGAGCGTCAGCATGGTCGGCGCCAGCGCGCAGGCGATGGAGCCTATAAGGAAGACAACCAGCGCAAACATGATGACGACGCGCCGACCCTTGATGTCGGCAAGCTTGCCATACAACGGCGAGAGCGCGGTCGAAACGAGAAGGTAAGCGGTGGCGATCCACGGCAGATATTCGATGTTTCCCAGCTCGCGGCCAATCGTAGGCATCGCGGGCGCGACGATCGTTGTGTCGAGGGCCGCGAGCATCATCACGATCATCAGCCCGTACATGATCGACCGGACATCGCGCGGCGAAAGTTGCGACACAGTCTGCGGCGGCGTTTCTTGTGCGTTCGTCATGCCGCCTGCATCACCCTTCCCGGATTCCAAATCGCTCAAACCTTCGGCAACCATGCCCGCAAGCGCGCGAGCCCCTCGCGCACGTCAGCTTCTGCGCCGGCGAAGGAGAAGCGCACATGACGCGCGCCGCGTTGCCGGTCAAAATCAACGCCGGGCGTTGCGGCGACACCCGCCTCGTGGAGCATCCGCTTGCAAAACTGCATTGAATCGTTCGTCAGCCGACTGACGTCTGCATACACATAAAACGCGCCGTCAGCCGGGAAATAGTCGCCAAGGCCAATGCCCGGTAATTCTTGCGCCAGCATGGCGCGGCTGCGCGCATAGCCCGCCTTCACCGCCTCCAGTTCCTCCACGGCGTCGAACGCGGCTTGCGCGGCGACCTGACTGATCGTCGGCGCAGAAATCGCGAAACTTTGCGCAAGACGCTCGACCGTCTGCACGAGGGAATGGGGCAGCACCAGCCAGCCGATACGCCAGCCTGTCATGCAATAATATTTGGAGAATGAATTGACGATCACAGCCTCGTCGCTGAACGCCAGCGCCGTCTGCGCTGGCCTCTCATAGGTGAGGCCATGATAAATCTCATCCGAGATAAACCGCAGGCGCAATTTGCGGCACAGGACGGCGACTTCGCGTAGCGTGGCGTCCGGCGTCATCGTGCCGGTGGGGTTGGCCGGGCTCATCAACAACACGCCATTCAGAGGCGCCTGAGCGTGGGCGGCCTCGATGGCTTGTGCGGTCACGACATGGCGGTCTTCCGACCGCGTCTCGATGACGACAGCCTCTACGCCCAGCGCCTCAAGAATGTTGCGATAGGCCGGATATCCCGGCGCGGCGATCGCGACGCGCGCGCCCGGCTCGAACAGCGCGATGAACGCAAGGACGAAGCCGCCTGACGAACCCGTCGTCACAGCCACCTGCTCCGCGTCGACCGACACGCCATAGGCCTGCCGGTAATGGAGGGCGATGCGCTCGCGCAGGCTGGGGAGGCCAAGGGTCTGGGTGTAGCCGATGCGGCCGCAATCAAGCAGGCGGCGCGCCGCTTCAAGGGCCGTGCGCGGGGCTGGAGCGCCCGGCTCGCCCGCTTCAAGCCGCACGATGCTGCGCCCCGACGCAGCGAGCGTCGCGGCCTCCTTGAATGTCTCCATTGCGAGGAACGGGGCGACGGCGCTGCGCAGGCTTGGCGTCACGCCAGCGCCCTTTGCATGAAGAACCTGTTGCGTCGGCCGTTCTGTCGCCATAATGCCCATCTTTCCATGACTGGACCGCAGCCGAGCCCGGAGGCGTGCAGCGAGCGCACGATGCAGGAAGCTAAAACGTCCGACGACGCCAACCACGCCTGCCGTATCAGGAGCCGAAAGGCTACGCCAGTATTCGCAGGCTGGCGCCGCACCGCGGCTGTCATCGCATCGCTTGTCATCGTTGCGCAGGCGGCGCCCGCCGCGGCCCAGACGCCGCAGCGGTTGTCGATCATTCGCGACGCCGAGACCGAGCAATTGTTGCGCGACTACACGGCGCCGATTTTCAAAGCGGCGGGCATACGCTCGGGCGCAGCGAAGGTCATCATTGTCGGGGATCGGTCGTTTAACGCGTTCGTCGCAAACGGCCAGAAGATTTTCGTCAATGTCGGCTCCATCATGGAATCGAAGACGCCCAACGAGCTGATTGGCGTTCTCGCGCATGAATCCGGCCATATCGCAGGCGGTCATCTCGCGCGGCTGCGCATGGAGCTTGCCAACGCCACGATCTTCGCTGTCGCCGGCATGTTGATGGGCGGCGCAGCGGTCGCTGTGTCAGCGCGTAACCGCAACGTCGGCAGCAATCCCGCAGGCGTCGCTGGCGCAATTCTGGGTCCGCAGGAAATGGCGCGTCGCGCCCTGCTGTCGTATCAGCGCGGCGAGGAGCAGGCAGCCGATATTGCTGCGGTGAACTACCTTAACGCGACGGGACAGTCCGCACGGGGGCTTCTGGCGACGCTGGAACGCTTTCAGAACGATTCGCTGTTCAAGACATCGTCCATCGACCCCTATCTGCTCTCCCATCCCCTGCCCCGCGAACGCATTTCCAATCTCGAGCAACTCTCGAAAAAAGGCCCTCACTGGGACCGGACTGACCCGCCTGCGCTGCAGCTGCGCCATGACATGGCGCGCGCCAAGCTGGTCGGCTTCACAACAAACTCAGGCGAAACCTCACGACGCTATCCGCTGTCGGATGCGTCGATGCCCGCCCGTTATGGACGCGCTATCGCGGCCTATCGATTCGGCCGCCTCGACGACGGACTGGCCCAGATCAGCGCCTTGATCGCCGTGCAACCCAACAATCCCTGGTTCCATGAATTGCGCGGGCAGGCGCTGCTGGAAGCTGGCCGCCCCGACCAAGCGGTGGAGCCATTGCGTCGCGCAGCCGCGCTTGTGCCGGGGGGAACGCCGATTCAAGTCATGCTCGGTCATGCGCTGCTGTCATCGAACAATCCGAAGAATGTCGATCAGGCGATCTCGATTCTGGCGCGGGTTACGCAGCGAGAGGCCGATTACGCCGAGGCTTTTCAATATCTGGCCATGGCCTATGAGAAGAAGGGGAACCAGCCCCAGGCGATGATCTCCGCCGCGCAAGGACTCATGCTCATGGGTCGTTTCGTGGAGGCGCGCACGCAGGCCGACCGCGTGAAAAAGCTTGTGCCAGAGAACTCGCCGATCTGGCTGAAAGCCGACGACATCATGACCTACCGCCCATCCCGGTGAGGCGCCATTCGACGGCGAGCCCGACAGACGATATACCGCCGCATTCTGGAGAATCTTGATGAACCTGTTCTCACTTCGCTCCCTGCGCACTTTTGGCTCTGCCGTATTCTTGGCCGTTGCCTCTTTTGGCGCATTCGCGCCTGCGAGCGCCCAGATCACCGGCCAGCAGCGCAGCGACATCGAAACAGTTATCCGCGAGTACCTGATCAAGAATCCCGAAGTGCTGCGCGAGGCGCTTGTCGAGCTGGATCGCCGCGCCAAGTCGGAAGAAGACACCCAGCGCCGTCAGGCCGTGGAGCGGCTTGAAGGCCAGATCTTCAACTCAAAACATCAGGTCGTCATCGGCAACCCGAAGGGGACGATCTCGCTGGTCGAATTTTACGATTACAATTGCGGCTTCTGCAAACGGGCGCTGAACGATCTCAGCGCGCTCATCAAGATCAATCCCGATCTGCGCGTCATTCTGAGAGATTTTCCGGTTCTCTCACAGGGCTCGATCGAGGCTGCGCACATCGCCGCCGCTGTGAAATTGCAGCTATCGCCAGATCGCTTCTGGGGCTTCCACCAGAAGCTCATGAGCAGCCGCGGACAAATTGGCAAAGCGCAGGCCCTTGCCGTCGCCAAAGAGTTTAACGCCGACATGACCCGGGCAGCCCGCGACAGCGAGACCGCAGACGTCAAGGCGGGCATTCAGGAATCGATGCAATTGGCCGAGGCGCTCGGCATCAACGGCACGCCGTCGTATGTTATCGGCAAGGATATCGTTGTGGGCGCCGTCGGGCTGGAAGCGCTTCAGGGTCGGATCATGAACATCCGCAAATGCGGAAAGGGGACCTGCGACTGACGGCAGTTTCATGACTTTTTCCCCAGTCGGGATGGACTTGCCGGGGCAGCCACGCGGTATTTGCTTTGCAGCGAGGCCGAGGCGGGATAAGAACGCCGCCCGGTGGGCCTGTGAACTCGCCCTACTTTTCAACCGGCGCAGATGAACCTCATCCACGTCATAAACGGTCCAAACCTCAACCTGCTGGGAACGCGGGAACCCGAGGTTTATGGCAGCGAAACGCTGGTCGACATTGAGCTACGCCTGACGGAGATCGCCGCAAAAGCCAAGGTCTCGATCCAGTTCCGGCAATCGAACCACGAGGGCGATCTCGTCGACTGGGTTCAGGAGGCTGGCGGCGCGGGGGCCGGCGTCATTTTGAACGCGGGGGCTTATACACACACATCCATTGCCCTGCGGGACGCCATTTCAGGGTCAGGCGCCCATGTCATTGAAGTACATCTTTCCAATGTTCACGCCCGAGAGCATTTCCGTCACAGATCGCTCATTGCGCCCGTCGCGCGTGGCGTGATCCTCGGCTTTGGCTCCTTTTCCTATGACCTTGCCCTTCAAGGGCTGCTGGCGTCCGCTGGCAAACAGAAGAGCTGACACCCAGATGGCCAAGAAAGCGAAGCCCGCCCCGGCGAAAGCCGCCCCTGCACGAAAAGCGCAATCCACTACGAGTGCGAAGTCTGCCGCCAAAGCGCCTGCCGTGACTGGCCAGCAGATTGACGTCGCCACTGTCGAGGCGCTGGGCGAAGTGCTGGCGCGGCTTGATCTGGCCGAGGTCGAGGTTGAGCGGGGCGATCTTCGCATTCGCGTGACGCGCTTCCTGGCGGCCTCGCAGACGGTCTACTCCTCACCTCAGTCCCACGGCGTGATTGCGCCCCCGCCCCACGCTGCGCCCCTGCCTGCCGCAGCCGCGCCTGCAGCCCCCACAGAAGCGCCCGCTGATCACCCCGGCGCTGTGAAGTCCCCCATGGTGGGCACCGCCTACCGCCGCCCCAGCCCCGACGCGAAGGCGTTCATCGAAGTGGGCAGCCAGGTGAAGTCGGGCGAGAAGATTTTGCTCATTGAGGCGATGAAGACGTTCAACGAAATCGTCGCGCCGCGCTCGGGCACGATCACATCCATTCTGGTCGACGACGGGCAGCCCGTCGAATACGGCCAGACCCTCGTCGTCATCGAATGATGTACGCTGATGTTTGACAAAATCCTCATTGCCAATCGCGGAGAGATTGCGCTGCGCGTCCTGCGCGCCGCCAAGGAACTCGGCATCGGAACGGTTGCTGTCTATTCGACGGCGGACCGCGACGCGATGCACGTCAAGCTGGCGGACGAATCGGTTTGCATTGGCCCGCCGCCCGCCCGCGAGAGCTATCTCAACGTCCCCGCCCTGCTCGCGGCCGCCGAAATCACCGGCGCCGACGCCATTCATCCGGGCTACGGCTTCCTGTCGGAGAACGCGCGTTTCGCCGACATCTGCGAACATCACGGCCTGACGTTCATTGGCCCCAAGGCGGAGCATATCCGCATTATGGGCGACAAGATCGAGGCCAAGAAGACAGCGCGCGGACTTGGCATTCCCTGCGTGCCGGGCTCTGAGGGCGGCATCACGGACGACGTTGAAGCGCTGGCCGTGGCCGACGAGATTGGCTACCCGGTGCTGGTGAAGGCCGCAGCGGGCGGCGGGGGGCGCGGCATGAAGGTGGCGCGCACGCGCGAAGACCTGTCGGACGCGCTGTCCACCGCACGGACCGAGGCGAAGGCCGCCTTTGGCGACGACGCGGTGTATCTGGAAAAATACCTTGAGAAGCCGCGCCACATTGAAATTCAGGTCTTTGGCGACGGACAGGGCAATGCGATCCATTTGGGCGAGCGCGATTGCTCGCTACAGCGCCGCCACCAGAAGGTGTGGGAAGAAGGCCCCTCGCCCGCCCTCAACGACCAGCAGCGCGAAGAGATCGGCAAGGTGTGCGCTGACGCCATGAGCGGCCTCAAGTATCTGGGCGCCGGGACAATTGAATTCCTCTACGAGGACTGCAATTTCTACTTCATCGAGATGAACACCCGCATTCAGGTGGAGCATCCGGTGACGGAGATGATCACCGGCCTTGATCTTGTGATCGAGCAGATCCGCGTGGCGTCCGGCTCGCCGCTGTCGCTGACGCAGGATGAAATCCGGCTTGGCGGCCACGCCATCGAGTGCCGCATCAATGCGGAGCATCCCGCGACCTTCCGGCCCTCGCCGGGCAAGATTGCGTATTACCACCCGCCGGGCGGCCTCGGCATCCGCGTCGATTCAGCCGTCTATCAGGGCTACACGATCCCGCCGAACTATGACTCGCTCGTCGGCAAGCTCATCGTCCACGGCCGCACGCGCAACGAAGCCCTGATGCGCCTGCGCCGCGCTCTCGACGAATTCATTGTCGACGGCATTGATACGACGTTGCCGCTGTTCCGCACGCTGGTGCGCAATGCGGACATCCAGAACGGCGCCTATGATATCCACTGGCTGGAGAAGTTTCTGGCGACGGGAGGCATGGAGCCGCCGAAGTGAAGGGTTTCCTGTGAAATGGAAACCGCATTGGCGCTGAAGCGTTTAACGTCTTCAAAACGTCGAACCTGAGGCTTGGCGAATGGCGGGTGTAGGGCAGCTTTACGACATTACGCCAAAGCTACTGCTGCGCGCTTATTCCATCGGCATGTTTCCCATGGCCGAGAGCGCGGATGATCCGACATTGTTCTGGGTCGATCCCGAAGAGCGCGGCATTTTTCCGATTGATGGGCTGATCGTTTCAAAGTCGCTGGCCAAGGTGGTGCGTTCGGACCGGTATGAAATCCGCATCGACAGTGATTTTGACGGCGTGATGGATGGCTGCGCGGGCGGCGACGCGTATCGGCCCAGCACGTGGATCAACGAGCGCATCCGCAAGCTGTATTACGACCTCTACAGGCAGGGCCATGTCCACACTGTTGAGGCGTGGCAGGACGGCGTGCTGGTGGGCGGATTGTATGGGCTGGCCATCGGCTCGGCGTTCTTTGGCGAGAGCATGTTCCACACGGCGAGAGACGCCTCGAAAGTGTGCCTCGTGCATCTGGTTGCGCGGTTGCGCGCGGGCGGGTTCTCGCTGCTGGATACGCAATTCGTGACGGAGCATCTGGCGACCCTTGGCGCGGTCGCGGTGAGCCGGCGCAAGTATCATCGCATGCTGGAAAAGGCGATCGGCAAGCCCGCGAATTTTCTGGTCTGGCCGAAGGATGGACAGGTCAATGGCGCGCGCGCGCTGGAGATCGTGCGGGGCGAGAGCGGCAAGGCGGCGCCGGACGCTTAACCCTGTTCGCGTTCGCTTAGCCCTGCTGGGTCTGGCCCGCCTTGAGAGAAGGAAAGCCTAGAACAGGCCGAACGGCCCGCGTCCCGGCGGGGGCGGCGGCGGCTGGTTCGTGGGGAAGTATTGCTGCGAGGGCGCACGGCGCTGCTGCTGCTGCGGGATGTTGCCGGGCGGGCGCAGCCCACCGGGCGCGGCGCCGACATCGACAGGACGGCCAACATCCTGCGGGCGCGGCTGCTGCGGACGCGCCTGTTGCTGCTGGAATTGCTGCTGCTGCGTCTGGGTGGGCTGGCGTCGGGGCCGATTGGCGTTGGGCGGCGGCGGCGCGGACGGCGTTGGCTCGATCACTTCGGGCGCCTTGGCGATCTCGTCGCGGATGATGTCCTTGCCGCCCTTGCAGTCGGTGAGCCACGCATCATAGACCGCATGCTCAATGCCATGCAGGCCGGGGCTGGCGGCGAACATCCAGCCGCCGAAAATGCGCTTGAACTGGTTTTCGGTGCTGACTTCCTCGACCTCTACGAAACCCGTCGTGAGCGGCGCTTCGGTGGCGGGGCGGGTGAAGCAGACGCGCGGCGTAATCTGGAGCGAGCCGAACTGAACGGTCTCGTCGATCGAGGCTTCAAAGGAAATGATTCGGCCGGTGATCTTGTCCAGCCCGGCGAACACGACGGTCGGGTGAGCGATCTTGTCGGCAAAAGCAGGCGCAGCCGCCATGAAGAGGGCAAGGCAGCCAAAGGTGAGCGTGCGCGCGATCATTCCGAATCCGACTCCCCGGCTCCCGCCGATCGACTGCCTATACCATGGGTCCAGCGCGGTGCGCCAACTGGGACTTGTTCAGCCGCAGGGACTGAGTCTGCTTCAAAACGGGCGAATCAATGACGGTCAGGCGCACTGCGCCTTCGCCCGCTGCCCGAGTCGCTGCATCTTGGCCGCGAAAGCTTTAGCTTTTGCTTCGCCCATGCGCGCGACCTCGCGCTGCATGGCCGGCTGGCCTCCCGTCATGGCGGCGATGGCGGCGCGGCGCTCGACTGCGTCCAGTTGGCCGCGCGCCAGTTTCGCCTGACAGGTGCACGCGCTTTCGCGCACGCCGCGCTTCATGCAAGCGGCGGCGAAGTCGTCGGGGCGCTGTTGGGCGAGCGCAGGCGAGGCCACCAACGTGGTGAGGGCCAACAGGGCGGCGACCGCAGCGGCGGTAAAAAATCTCATCGGGAGCGCTTCCTGCGAATTGCTGTGCGTTCAGGCAACGGGGGGGCAGGCAAAGAGTTCAGGCAAGGGGATCAGGAGCCCGGCGTCCACGCCTTGTAGTCGCCCGTCGCCTCTGGCCGCACGCCTGAATTCAGGATCGAGCCTTGCGGACGATAGGCGTCAGCCGTGCCGGTCAGATTAGGCTGATGGGGCATCTCCCACTCGCGCGCGACGTATGTTTCGTCCGTGGGCGGAATATCGGTCGAGTGGTGCAACCAGCCATACCAGCCCGGCGGCGTAGCGCTGCCATCGCTCTCACCGGCGTAGATGACCCACCGGCGCTCATAGCCAAGCGCGGGATCAATCGCCCCGCCCTTCGTGCGATAATACGTGTTGCCGAACTCGTCGGCGCCAACGACCTCGCCCTTGCGCCACGTATGGAACCGGGTGTTGATCGTCTGTCCGCTCCACCATGTGAAGGTCTGGAGCAACCAGGTCTTGATGGCCATGTCTGCCTTCCGCGCCGGGGGATGCGCCGCATCTGGCGGCCCCTGTTCGGCGCGGACTATGGCGAGCGATTCCGGCGCTGTCCAGTGACGGGACGTGGCGAGTCGCCAGTTGAGTCGTTGGGGCGACAGGAATCAGGGCGTGGAGAATCGCGCTTCGTCGAATCGGGATCACACGGCTGAATCGACACGCGGTTTTAGAGTCCAGCCTGCCCTGGCCTCCCATGCTGCTCACTTGAGCAAGCGGCGCCTGAACCGGAGGGCCGCACCGGTGGAAAGCGGGGATTAACCATGTCGTCGGCCACCGTTCGCGCCAATCGTGTTCCGGTCCCCTTGCCCCAACGTCCCGACTTGTCAGACACTTGCCAGAGTTTTCCCCACTACTCCCAGCCCATGACGCCAAGGCACAAGATGTTGCGTTCGTCCACAAAGCGCACACAATCTCTTGACGCAAGGGCCGGAGCGGCGCACATTTTGGGTGCCTCTGCAGACTCGGGAAAAACGTTCAAGAGCGGCAGAGAGTAGCGGGCCGGTTCAACCAGCCCGCAGAGTTCAGGGTCAGTCAGAGCG
The DNA here is from genome assembly GCA_947498445.1 of Beijerinckiaceae bacterium. Taxonomy (GTDB): domain Bacteria; phylum Pseudomonadota; class Alphaproteobacteria; order Rhizobiales; family Beijerinckiaceae; genus Terripilifer. The sequence goes on along the minus strand of CANMLK010000007.1, from coordinate 15,544 downwards.
GAATTTGGGGGGGGAGGCCAAGATTGGCCTCACGCAGACCTGTCGTCTGCGTTTAACGGGGAATCAGGATGCGGATCGAGCGGCGATACACGACAGCAGGACAATCGGCTTACGCGGGAATTAATTTCCGTAAGGCCAAGAGCGAAATCAGAAATCCGGACGGCTCGGTCGTCTTCTGCCTCGACGGGATCGACGTTCCGGCGACGTGGAGTCAGGTGGCGTGCGACGTCATCGCGCAAAAGTATTTCCGCAAGGCGGGCGTCCCTGCCCGGCTGAAGAAGGTTGAAGAGAACGACGTGCCGTCCTTCCTCTGGCGCTCCGTCGCCGACGAGGACGCGCTCGCCGAACTGCCGAAGGATCAACGCTACGGCAGCGAGATGACCTCAACGCAGGTGTTCAATCGGCTTGCCGGCACGTGGACGTACTGGGGCTGGAAGGGCAAGTACTTCAACGCCGAGGAGGATGCGCAGGCATTCTACGACGAGATGTGCCACATGCTCGCCGCGCAAGTCGCCGCGCCCAACTCGCCGCAATGGTTCAACACCGGCCTGCACTGGGCCTATGGCATCGACGGCCCCGGCCAGGGCCATTTCTACGTCGACCCCTTCACCGGCAAGCTCACCAAGTCGAAGTCGGCTTATGAGCATCCCCAGCCGCACGCCTGCTTCATCCAGTCCGTCGCCGACGACCTCGTCAACGAGGGTGGCATTATGGACCTTTGGGTGCGTGAGGCGCGCCTGTTCAAATACGGCTCGGGCACAGGCTCCAATTTCTCGCGCCTTCGCGGCGAGAGCGAGAAGCTTTCGGGCGGCGGCAAGTCGTCAGGCCTGATGAGCTTCCTCAAGATCGGCGATCGCGCTGCGGGCGCCATCAAGTCGGGCGGCACGACGCGGCGCGCGGCCAAGATGGTCGTCGTTGACGCGGACCATCCCGATATCGAGAGCTACATCGACTGGAAGGTGAAGGAGGAGGAGAAGGTCGCCTCGCTCGTCGCCGGCTCCAAGATCGTCAAGCGTCACATGAAGGCCGTGCTGAAGGCCTGCGTGAATTGCGAAGGCTCGGGCGATGATTGTTTCAACGCGGAGAAAAACCCCGCGCTGAAGAAGGCGATCAAGCTCGCGCGCCGCGACTTCGTCACCGACAATTACATCAAGCGCGTTATCCAGTTCGCCCGTCAGGGTTACACGGACATCAAGTTCGACACCTACGACACCGACTGGGACTCGGAGGCCTATCTCACGGTCTCCGGCCAGAACTCGAACAACTCGGTGCGCGTGACAGACGAGTTCCTGCGCGCTGTCGAGCGCGATCAGGACTGGAACCTGATGCGCCGCACGGACGGCAAGATTCACAAGACGATCAAGGCCCGCGACCTTTGGGAAAAAATCGGCTACGCCGCGTGGGCTTCGGCTGATCCGGGCATCCAGTATCACACCACGATCAACGACTGGCACACCTGCCCGGCGTCGGGTCCGATCATCGCGTCGAACCCCTGCTCCGAGTACATGTTCCTCGACGATACGGCGTGCAATCTCGCGTCGCTGAATCTGCTGGCGTTCCGCGATCCCGCCACTGGCAAGTACGACCTTAGCCGCTACGAACACGCCGTGCGTCTGTGGACGCTGGTGCTCGAAATTGCGGTGATGATGGCGCAATTCCCGTCCAAGGAAATCGCGCGTCTGTCGTATGATTACCGTACGCTGGGCCTGGGTTACGCCAACGTCGGCGGCCTGCTGATGTCGTCGGGTCTCGGGTACGATTCCGAAGAAGGCCGCGCCATCGTCGCGGGCCTCACCGCCATCATGACGGGCGTTTGCTACGAAACGTCCGCCGAGATTGCACAGGAGCTTGGCCCCTTCCCCAATTACAAGCCGAACGCCGCGCACATGCTGCGCGTCATCCGCAACCACCGCCGCGCGGCCTATGGCCAGACGGAGGGCTATGAGCAGCTTGCCGTGCTGCCTGTCGCGCTCGATCACGCCACGCTCACCAAGCTTGGCGAGAACGGCGCTGAACTCGCCTCCCGCTCGCGGGCGGCGTGGGATCGCGCGCTGGAAGGCGGCGAGAAGCACGGCTATCGCAACGCCCAGACGACCGTCGTCGCGCCCACCGGCACGATTGGCCTCGTCATGGATTGCGACACCACCGGCATCGAGCCTGACTTCGCGCTGGTGAAGTTCAAGAAGCTGGCGGGCGGCGGTTATTTCAAGATCATCAACCGCGCGGTGCCCGAGGCGCTGCGCGTGCTGGGCTACCGCACGTCCGAGATCGCCGAGATCGAAGCCCACGCGGTGGGCCACGCGAGCCTGGCGCAATCGCCCGGCGTCAACAACAACTCGCTGCGCGCACGCGGCTTCACTGACGAGAAGATCGAAACGCTGGAGAAGTCGCTCGCTGGCGCCTTCGACATCAAATTCGTCTTCAACAAGTGGAACCTTGGCGAAGACTTCCTCATCAACACGCTGAAAGTGCCGGCGGAGAAGCTCGAAGATCCGTCCTTCGAAATCCTTCCCTTCCTCGGCTATTCGCGCGCTGAAATCGAAGCGGCTAACACGCATGTTTGCGGCGCCATGACGCTTGAAGGCGCGCCGCACCTGAAGATGGAGCACTACCACGTGTTCGATTGCGCCAACGCGTGCGGTCGCACGGGCAAGCGCTATCTGTCGGTGGAAAGCCACATCCGCATGCTGGCGGCGGCGCAGCCGTTCATCACGGGCGCCATCTCCAAGACGATCAACATGCCCAACGACGCGACGGTCGAAGACTGCAAGGACGCGTATGTGATGTCCTGGCGCCTCGGCCTCAAGGCGAACGCGCTCTACCGCGATGGCTCGAAACTGTCGCAGCCGCTGAACTCGCAGCTCATCTCCGACGAGGAGGAAGACGCGGAGGAAGCCATCGAGGCGTTCGTCGGGTTGCCGAACGCTGCGCGCACTGCGCAGGTTGCCGAGAAGATCGTCGAACGCATCGTGGAGCGCGTCGAGCGCATGCGCGAACGCGAGCGCCTGCCCGACCGTCGCAAGGGCTATACGCAGAAAGCCGTTGTCGGCGGCCATAAAGTGTACCTGCGCACAGGCGAATATGTGGACGGGCGCATCGGCGAAATCTTCATCGACATGCACAAGGAAGGCGCCGCCTTCCGCTCGCTGATGAACAATTTCGCCATCGCCATCTCGGTGGGCCTGCAATATGGCGTGCCGCTGGAAGAATACGTGGACGCTTTCACGTTCACGCGCTTCGAGCCAGCGGGCTTCGTGCAGGGCAACGACGCGATCAAGAACGCGACGTCGATCCTCGACTACGTGTTCCGCGAACTGGCGATCTCCTACCTCGGCCGCAACGACCTTGCGCACGTCGATCCGTCCGAGATCGGCGGCACGGTCATCGGCAAGGGCGAAGATCAGGGCCGCATCCCCGACGCTTCAACGCCCTACGTCTCGTCGGGCTTCGTGCGCGGCAAGCACGACAAGCTGATGCTCGTGCAGGCCACCGGCACCCACGGCGCGCCGCTGCCTGACGTCACCAGCTACGTGCAAACCGGCAGCGTGCAGACCACTGCGCTGCACGACGACGGCGCAGCTGTTGTTGAGGCGTTGAACTGGCAATCGGCTGGCGCCATCGCCACGCCCGCGCGCGACGTTGCCGCCGACCGCCGCGCAGAAGCCCGCATGAAAGGCTACGTCGGAGAGGCCTGCCCCGAGTGCCAGAACTTTACGCTGGTGCGGAACGGGACGTGTTTGAAGTGCGACACGTGTGGCAGCACGACGGGGTGCAGCTGATTAAATAGCGCTTCGCGTTATTTATATAAATTAGAGGGCGGCCTTCGGGCCGCCCTTTCTCGTGGGAGCCCCCTCATCCGTCACGCATTCGGCGCGACACCTTCTCCCGCGAGGGGAGAAGGAAGGCTTCCCCCTATTTTGCATTCCAGTTAAAGAAGCTCAATAATTGCGCGCATCCCTTCTCCCCTCGCGGGAGAAGGTGGCCCTTGCGCAGCAAGGGTCGGATGAGGGGGGGGGCCTTCAGCCAGATGACGCAGGATCGCAAGGATCTGATGCTCGGCCGAGCGCGTCAGCAACGGCGCAATAACGTGACAGCAGAGGCTATCGTGTGGCGCAATCTGCGCGCGCGCCGACATGATGGTTTCAAGTTCAGGCGTCAGGTTCCGCTGGAAGGTTTAATTCTTGATTTCGTCTGTTTCGAGGCGCGCTGCGTTATCGAAATCGATGGCCCTTCGCACGATGATGAAGAGCAGGCGGCGCGGGATTACGCGCGCGACGCTGGGCTGGAAGCGAACAGGTTTCGCGTACTCAGGCTCAACAACGATCTTGTCATTGGCGCGACAGATATGGCGATCGCGCGGATATCTCTGTTTTTGCGCGGGTAAGCCCCCTCATCCGTCACGCCTTCGGCGTGACGCCTTCTCCCGCGAGGGGAGAAGGAAGAACAGCCCCGGAACACTCCGCCAGCCGGCCGCGTCACAACACGCTGAGCAAAAATAGCGGCAGCGCGACGATGGAGATAATCGTCGAAATCACGACGATGCTCGCAGCCTCCTGCGGATCGTTGCCGTAACGCGCGGCGAACAGATACGTGAGCACGGCGGCGGGCATGCCGCTTTGAATAACCACTACACCGCGCGCGGCGCCTTCCAGCCCAAGCAGAAATGCGACGAGCCAGCCAATGGCGAAGCCGCCCACGAGGCGGGCCAGCGAGAAGCCGATGCTGCGCTTGTAGGACGCAACGCGCAGCGAGCTGAGCGCGTAGCCCAGCGACAACAGCATGAGCGGCACAGTCAACGCGCCGAGCAGGCTGACCGCGCGTTGCGCAACAATGGGCAATTGCAGGCCTGTTGCAATCATCGTGACTGCGGCCAGAATCGCCCATGTCATCGGCATGCGCACAACTTCACGGAACGTGATGCCACCTGCCGCAATGGCCTGCCCCACGGTGTAATTGGATATGCTCGCCACCGCGAACCACGCGATGGCCAGCCCGAGGCCCAGTTCGCCGAATGCAAACAGGCACAGCGGCAGGCCCATATTGCCGCCATTGGACCAGACAAGCGGCGGCACATAGGTGCGGGCCGACAGCCCCATGGAGCGGGTCAACGCCCATGCGGACAGGCCTGAAAGCAGTAGACACAGGGCGGAGGCAAAACCCATTTCACCGAGCGCGGGAATCGTCAGGCCGGGACGGGTCAACATGTCGATCACGAGGCATGGCGTCGAAACCGTGTTGACGAGATGGGTTACGACGTTCGCGTCATAAGGCTTTTTGGCTCGCGCCCATGCGTAGCCGACGCCGATGATGATAAACACCGGCGCGACGACGTTGAAAATGACGACGATGACTTGCACGAACGCTCCGGCGCTTGCGGTGCGGGAGCGCTAAAGGATTGCGCGCGTTTGGGCCAGCAACAGTTTTATCGATCAAACCGCATCGAGCGGCTGGGTTCGCATCTGGAGCCGACAAAGCACTGGGCCATGTCACGCGTTGGCGCCCATGTGGGAATTTCCTCTTCGTCCTGCGTGCAGAAGCGGCGGGAGGAAACGATGCGGTCGTAATTTTGACCACCCGTGCTCAGCACGATGGCGCCACGCGACCGCACAAGCGACTGGGCCTGGTTGCAGCTCATATCCAGGGTCGACGGGCGCCCCTGCGCCTGAGCTTCAAGAATGAACATCCCCGCCATGCATGTTGCGACGAAGACGGCTGAGGTGAGAGCTTTTAGCTTGACCATGACGAATCCTCTAAGGCCGACGGGCGCCGGTTGACGTGACAGGCCAACGCCCGCGCGCAATCAAACGTTCAAGCTGCGCAGCCTCAATTTGGTGAAGCGTCGCGTCCGGCAACCGTCTCGCAGACGAATCCTATCGCGCAATGCGCAATGTCTCGCGCTGGGACCCACGTGGGCGCCGCTACTTCCTGAAAGGAGCAAAACCCCCCGCTAGCGACAAACCGATCATAGCTTCCGCCACCCGTCCCCAGGACGACGGCGCCGGCCGACTTGACCGTGGCCTGGGCCTGAGCGCAGCTCATGTTGACCGTGGAGAGACGCGATTGCGCGTAAGCAGCGCCGGATAGGACTAAAGCGGAAGAAATCGCAATTGCGCGGAGGGAGAGTGGGGAAATATGCATGACTTGTCTCCGAAATGCGGATCGCTAACCCTAATATAGTGCAGGTTGACGGTCTTGCTAAACACGTCTGCGCGACCGGATATCGCCGAGCCGGATAACAATGCGCCGCCGTCCTGTGGGACAGCGGCGTATTCTCGTACTGTCAGTCCGGTATTCTCAACCCTTCGCGAGCGCTTTCAACGCCGCGCGGCCGGCATATCTGGCCTGTGAGCCAAGCTCCTCCTCGATGCGGATGAGCTGGTTGTACTTGGCCAGCCGGTCGGACCGGGCAAGCGAGCCGGTCTTGATCTGTCCGCAGTTTGTGGCGACGGCGAGATCGGCAATAGTTGCGTCCTCGGTTTCGCCGGATCGGTGGGACATGACGGCGGTGTAGCCCGCGCGATGGGCCATATCGACGGCGGCCAGCGTCTCGGTGAGCGAGCCTATCTGGTTCACCTTCACCAGAATGGAATTGCCCACGCCCGTCTCGATCCCCTGTGAAAGGCGCGTGACGTTGGTGACAAACAGGTCATCACCCACGAGCTGGCACCTGGCGCCAATAGCGTCGGTCAACGCCTTCCAGCCGGCCCAGTCGTCTTCGGCCATGCCGTCCTCGACGGAGATGATGGGGTACGCGCCGACGAGCTTGGCGAGATAAGCCACCTGCTCGTCGATGGAGCGGACCTTGCCCTCGCCTTCGTAGTGATACTTGCCGTCCTTGAAGAACTCCGTCGCGGCGCAATCGAGCCCCAGATACATGTCTTTGCCGGGCTCAAAGCCCGCTTCACGCATGGCGTTCATGCAGAAGTCGAGCGCGGCCTCGGCGCTCGGCAGGTTAGGCGCAAAGCCGCCTTCGTCACCCACGTTGGTGTTGTGGCCAGCCTTTTTAAGGCCGCTCTTGAGCACCTGAAACACTTCAGCGCCCCAGCGCACAGCTTCGGTCAGCGAGGGCGCGCCGACGGGCAGAATCATGAACTCCTGAAAGTCGATGGGATTGTCGGCATGGGCGCCGCCATTGACGATGTTCATCATCGGCACCGGCAGGACGCGCGCGGTGGTTCCGCCCACGTAACGATAAAGCGGCAGGCCGGCCGATTCAGCAGCAGCCTTGGCGACCGCCAGCGACACGCCGAGAATTGCATTGGCCCCAAGGCGCGCCTTGTTGGGCGTGCCATCGAGCGCGATCATCGCCTCGTCGATGGCGATCTGATCTTCGGCGTCCATGCCGGTGAGGGCTTCGTAAATGTCCTTGTTGACGCTGGCGACCGCTTTCAGCACGCCCTTGCCGCCATAACGGGACTTGTCGCCGTCGCGCAACTCAACCGCCTCATGCGCCCCCGTCGAGGCGCCGGACGGCACTGCGGCGCGGCCAAACGAGCCGTCATCGAGCACAACTTCGACTTCCACGGTCGGATTGCCGCGGCTATCGAGGATTTCGCGGGCGATGATGTCGAGAATGGCGGTCATGTGTCCCTCCGGGCCGGAATTTCGCTGTCGAAGCCTGTCTAGTGGAGGAGCGCGCCAAGAGAAAGGGGGCAGGTCGCCCTGCCCCCGAGAATTGCATCTTGTGACGCCCCAGCGCGGCCTCGACATTTATTTGGCCCTAACGATTCCTTGCAACGTAGCGATGACGGAGGGCGGCGCGGCGTAAACATCATTTAGTGCTTGTACCGCAAGAAGCGCGCCGTGATTCACTTGTTTGTCTTGTGCTCGACGGGATCATTCATGTTTACGTCGGAGCGGCGACCGGCGATGAGTTCATCGGAAAAATCAAAGTACTCGCTGCGCGTCGCCATTTCGGCCTGACGCTCGAGAGCTGCGGGCCAAACGCCCAGATCATAACCATGCCACGGCGGCTCGGGCTTCAAGGGCTGCAGGCCAAGCTCTTCCCAGATGACCTTTGCGCGCTCCATGAACTCCTTCTTGGGCAGCGCGACGGGCGAGAAGTCGCCTTTGAGCAGCGCGTTGATGAGCACGGAAGCGCTTTCGCCATCGTCCTTTGGCCCTTTGGGGCCGTGGCCCGGATCCTTCTTATCGAGCACTCGCATGTCGTGTTGCGGCTGGCAGCGATAAGACATCGCCCAGAACAGCGCATCCGCGTTGCCCGGATCAATGTCTTCATCAACGGCAATCACCCACTTGCCTGCGAAGCGATGCAACGTCGCGGCGCCATAGAGCGCGCGCCAGACTTCGGTTGACGGAACGCCGCGCTCAAACTGAACGCCGATCACTGCGTAAAGGCTGGTCAGCGGCTCGTGCATCGCAACCTTTGTCACGCCCTTGATTCCAAGGTTGGTGCGCAAATGATTGAGAAACACAGGCTCCATCGCTACTTTGCGAATGACGCTGGATTCGCTTGGCGTCACCTGACTGATGAACGACGTAATGATCGGCCGCTTGCGATGGGTGATAGCCGTCACGTCCATGAACGCGTTGTATTCCTGCAAATTTACGTAGCCATGAGACTCGCCAAACGGCGCCTCCGGTTCGAGCAATTGCGTATTGATGAAGCCTTCAATCACGTATTCAGATTCTGCTGGCACCAGCAGATCAACGGTCTTGGCGCGCACCACGTTCAGCGGCTCGCCCACAAGTCCGCCAGCAACTGCGAGTTCATCAAGATTCTCGGGCATTTTCTGCACGGATGTGTAGGACACCGCAGGCGGGCATCCCACCACCACCGCGCAAGGCATGGGCTCGCCGCGCGCCTTGTACTTGAGCCAGTGGCTGTAGATGCCGGCGCGCAATTCGACGGACGGATTCATGCCAAGCCGACGCGGCGCTTTCAGCTGGCCGCGATAATTGCCCATGTTCTGGATGCCGGTGTCCGGGTCTTTCGTGATAAAGTGACCGGCTGAAAGATACGGCGCGTTATCCCAGCCCGGCGTCGAGATCGGCACGGCAAGCCCGTCAAGCGCGGCGCCCGGCGCGTCGAGTTGTTCGCCAATCCGCACAACTTCATGGCAAGGGGCGTTCTCGACCAAGTTTGGCGGGATCGGCGAATTCATCGCCTTGATCCAGATCGCGCCTATCTGGTCGAGCGGCTTGCCAAAGCCGGTGCGATAAACGTCCGGCGTCGCCGCCAGACCGGCGACGAGCACGGCGCCTTCGTAACTGCGGCCCTTGCTGTCCGTCACGTCGGTGAACAGAAACGCCTTGCGGTCCTGCTCGGGAATGCCGCCGCGATATTGCCAGCGCACCAGCGGGTGCATCTCGGTGTCTTTGTTGATCGGGCGGTCTACGACTACGAGGAGGCCCCGCCGATCAAGCTCAAGAACGTGCTCGTGAAGATCGGGATAGGAACGCGACGGCCCGCCCGCTTCGGGCAAGTACCGCTCCAGTTCCTTGCGCACCTTCTCCTGCCCGCTCATATCGATCTCCGATTTCATCTCTGTAAAATATCAGTGATATTTCAGTGGCGGTCAACTGCGCGACGCGGGCCCTGCCCACCTGCCCTGTTGCCATCAAGGCGCGCCTCCGTTAGCCAGACCCCTTAATCGAGGCTCACCATGACCAGCAAGATCGCCAACGCGGACGTCACCATCGGCGCCGGACCGGGTGCCGTCACCTTCGGCAACAAGCGCCCGCTCGCCTTCATCGCAGGGCCATGCGCGCTTGAGAGTCGCGCCCATGCGATGAAAATGGCGCGCGCCCTGCGCGAGATCGCTGACCGGCTTGGCGTGGGCATTATCTACAAGTCATCCTTCGACAAGGCGAACCGCACCTCGCTCGACGGCAAGCGCGGATTGGGCATCGAAGCGTCACTCGATGTGTTTGCTGAGGTGAAGGAGACCTTCGGTTTCCCCATTCTCACCGACGTTCACGAAAACGAGCATTGCGCGAAGGTCGCGGGCGTCGTCGACGTGCTGCAAATCCCAGCCTTCCTCTGCCGCCAAACGGACCTGCTGCTTGCGGCGGCGGCCACCGGCCTGCCGGTCAACGTGAAAAAGGGCCAGTTTCTGGCCCCCTGGGACATGAAGAACGTCGTGGCCAAGGTCACGGGCGCCGGAAATTGCAATGTGCTGGTGACCGAGCGCGGCGCCAGCTTTGGCTACAACACGCTGGTCTCTGACATGCGCTCGCTGCCGATCATGGCCGAGCAGACTGGCGCGCCGGTGATCTTTGACGCCACCCATTCGGTGCAGCAGCCGGGCGGTCAGGGCACGTCTTCGGGCGGGCAGCGCGAGTTCGTGCCTGTTCTGGCGCGAGCGGCGGTGGCTGTGGGCGTTGCGGGCGTCTTTATCGAGACTCACGACGATCCGGCCAACGCCTTCTCCGATGGCCCCAATCAGGTGCCGCTTGGGGAGATGGAGGCGCTGCTGAAGCAATTGATGGCGTTCGACGTCATCACAAAAGCTCTCTGATCCGTCGCAGGCGTGTCATGGGAGGGCGCCAGACGCGAGTTATGACGCCAGCCATGACGCCTGAACCCACCGACGACAGCCCGTTCTCCTATGCCGACCCGGGCGATCCGCTCTGGAAGCGCCTCGCCATTGGCATGGTGGAGCGCCTGAGTGGCGCGCGCCATATCGAGCGGCTGTATCGCGAGAAACAGGCTGAAGGCTGGCGCGACGGAGAGCAACGCAGTTTCTTCCACACGGCGATTTCCGCTTTGTCGCTGGACGTCCAGTACGATGCGGACAGGCTCGTGCGCGCGCCGTCTCAGGGACCGCTCGTGGTCGTGGCGAACCATCCGTTCGGCGTGCTCGACGGCATCGTCATGTGCGCCTTGATGGAGCGCGCGCGGCCGGATTTTCTCGTGCTCACCAATTCAGTGCTGATGCGGGCGCCGGAAATGCGCGCGCGCATGCTGCCTGTGGATTTCGCCGAGACCCGCGAGGCGCAGCGCATCAATGTCGCAAGCCGAGCCAAGGCGCTCGATCATCTCAAGGACGGCGGCTGCGTGGTGATCTTCCCCGCAGGGGCCGTTTCGACATCGCCGGATTGGTTGGGCCGTCAACCTGCGATCGACGGAGCGTGGTCGCCGTTCGCCGCGCGGCTCGTTCTTTCAGCCCGCGCCGGCGTGCTGCCGATATACTTTTCGGGACAGAACTCGCGGCTGTTCCAGATTGCCAGCCACATCCATCCCAATTTGCGGCTCGGGCTTTTCTTCCATGAGGTGCGGCGGCGGATTGGGGCGCCCTTCCCCGTCGAGATTGGCGAGGCCGCGACGTTCGACGCCTTTGCGCATCTGGACCGAGCCGTCTTGCTGACGCACTTGCGCGCGCTTGTGTATGGGCTGGCGGGCGACGCTCAGCCGCGCCCACGGTAAGGCGCCACACCCTGATCGGGCGCCCAAAGGCCCTTGGGCAAGGCGCCCGTCTCCCAGAACACATCGATGGGGATGCCGCCGCGCGGGTACCAATATCCGCCGATGCGAAGCCACTTCGGCTTCAGCAGTTTCACGAGATCCTTGCCGATGCGCACCGTGCAATCCTCATGGAACGCGCCGTGATTGCGGAAGGCGCCGAGATAAAGCTTCAGCGACTTCGACTCCACCAGAAAGCGCCCCGGCGCATAGTCGATCACCAGATGCGCAAAATCGGGCTGGCCGGTGACGGGGCAAAGCGAGGTGAACTCGGGGACGGTGAATCGGGCCATGTAATCGGTGTCGGTGTGCGGGTTGGGCACGCGTTCCAGCAGCGCGTCCTCCGGCGAGGCGGGCGGCGCGACATGCTGGCCGAGCAAGGTCGGCGCGGGGATCGATTTCTTGGCCATGGGTCTGGTTCCGGTTCGGCAGGGTTATGGCGCGAACCTGCGGGGCTGAGAAGCGCCGGGCGCAAATTTTCTCACGCAAGCGCCGGTGTGAAATCCCTAAAGGGCTGCGAAAGCCAACGTGACGCCGCACGCGTGCGAGGCCTGAACGACCAGACGACCGCGATTTTGCGTGTGGGCGATGCGCCCGCCCGTCAACGCCTGCCTCGCGCTTTCGAGCGATGAGGTGCGCAATTCCAGCGCCGCGATATGGGGCGCGGCATGGGGTGCCGCATGGGCGTGCGACAGCGCCTGCTCGCCAAAATGAAAGCCATAAGCGACTGGCGTCAGGACTTCGACAATTTGCCCGTCGCCAAGCGCGAACTCAATGCCCATCGACGACGAGCGATAGTCGCGCAACTGCGTGAAGTTTGAAAGAAACTCCGCGTGGTCAGCGGGGTTCTCGGCGACCAGCGTCACTTTGGTGACGCTGGTGACTGCGTTGGCGTGCGCCTGCAAATCCTGATCCCAGAAATTCTGCGGATGCTGATGCGCGCATGTGAAGAAGCCGACATCCGGCATCGTCCGGGCGCTTGCAAACGCGAGCGTAAAGCCCACACGCGTGGGATCGCCATTTGCGCGCTGGCCTCGCCGCTCGAAATGGAATGGCTCATAATCGCCCATGCCCAATTCGTGGAACGCGTGCGCATCCGCCTGCGCGTCGGCGCCGGTGAGCGCGATCATCGCCGCGCCCTCGCGGGTCTGCACAAAATCATGCACGAAGGCCGCGAACGAAAAGGTGCGCGGATCGGGGTCAACTGGCGCGTGATACGGTGCGGGCGCGCAGATCAATTCAAGAAAGGTGTTCGCAAACTGGACGATGTGGTTCTGCGTGCCCCAGGGGTGCGCATTGCGCGCGCCAACCCTAAAACCCATGTGACGAAAGACTTCCGCCTGGGCCTCGAGATCGCGCGCCGCCAGAACGACATGGTCCAATCGGCGTGACATGAAGCATTTCCTTCCCGGCCGCTCCTAGAGGCAGAGCCAGCTTATCTCGCGCAAATCGCGCCGGAAGGCAAAAGGTTAAGCTCCTTCAACTGACAAGGCGCAACCATGTGTTCACGGCGGGGCGACGCAAGGTTTGCGGGCGCCGGAATATCCGGTCGAAGGTGGGGCCAAGCACCGCAAGCGGCGCGGAGCGGCCGCCAGGCGTGGCGCTCAGCCATGTTTCGTATTCGAGCATCAGCACGTCCGAGACATAGCGGCAAAAATCCTCTTCACCGAGAAGTTCGGTGACAAGGGCGGTCGCGAAGGCCCGCTTGTTGCGGTAGTCGCAGCAGGGCGTCTCGTCGGCGATCACGGCGATCACCATTTTGTCGCTGCCCAGCCGATCGTAAAAGCGAAGATCGCTCAAGGCGTAGGAGACGCCGAAAGCGGCGCATGTCGCCGGGGCGTTGCGGGGTCGCGGGGCGTGAAACTCCCACCCCTGCGCCAGGGGCGACTGGTCGACAAGGAAAAAGATGTCATCGAACAATTCTGCAGCGCCGCCGGCCGTGAACGTGATGACGCAGGCGCCATCGCGCCCCAGCGCATACTCGGCGCTCACCCCTTTGGCAAAGTCTGAAAGGCGCTGTTCGAGCGCTTCTCCCAAGCGACCGAGCGCTTCTCTAGCGACCGATTCCCCTGGCTCACCCGCTGCGCTGATAAGGCTATGCAATTGGGCCCGCTCACCCTCGAACCAGCGCCAGAAGCGCATTGCGGTTTCTTTTCGGAACATTTCATCCTCCGGCTTCTGAAACCGAAGTTACGACCCGCGAGTCAAAGTTCCGTTGAGGAAGAGGGAAAAGAAAGTCTTGCAAACTTGGGAAAAGGACGCCGCAAAAGCGACGTCCAATATTTTGAGAAGGCTAAGGCATAGCCTCAACCGCCTGCGCTTTGCTGCGAGCGGAAGGCCCAGCCCGTCATGCGGCCCTCGATCCAGGCGGTGATCGCATACATGCCGATGCCAAGCACTGCGAGCGCCAGAAGGCCCGCGAACACCAGCGGCATCTGGAAGTTGGAGCCCGCCTGCGTCATCAGATGGCCAAGGCCAGCGTTGGCGGCGATTGTCTCCGACACAACAGCGCCCACGAACGCCAGCGTGATTGCGACCTTCAGGGAGCCGAAGAAATACGGCATGGCGCGCGGAATGCCGACCTTGCGCATGACATCAAGTTTTGAGGCGCCAAGCGCCCGCAGCACGTCTTCCAGTTCCGGCTCGATGGTGGCCAGGCCAGTGGCCACGTTCACGACGATGGGGAAGAAGGAAATCAGGAACGCCGTGAGGATCGCCGGGATTTCGCCGATGCCAAACCACATGACCAGGATCGGCACCACAGCGACCTTGGGGATCGAGTTGAAGCCAATCATCACCGGATAGAGGCCGCGATAAATCGTGCGCGACCAGCCGACGAACAGGCCGAGCAGCAGGCCGAACGCCACCGCCATGAGGAAGCCTGCCAGCGTCGTCCACAACGTCACCCAGGAGTTACGCATCAGCGGACCCCAGAAGCGGATGGCCGCCTGGAAGATTTCGCTCGGCGCGGGGAGAATGATGCTGGAGACGTTGAAGAGCCTACAAATTAGCTCCCAAACTACGAAGATGGCGATGGTGAAGAGCCATGGCGCGAGAGTTTCGACGTTGCGGTTCATGCCTGCCGGACCTCAGCGATCTTGTTACGGAGCGTGTGCACGAGATCCGTGAACGGTGACGAGTAGCAAACGTCGAGATCGCGAGGTCTCGCGAAATCCACGGTGCGGCTTTCGATAATCCTGCCGGGTCGCGCGCTCATGATGTGGATGGTGTCCGCAAGAAACGCGGCTTCGCGCAAATCGTGCGTCACGAGAACGACCGTAAAGCGCAGGCGCTCCCAGACGTCGCGCATCACGCACCACAATTCCTCGCGGGTGAACGCATCGAGCGCCGCGAAGGGCTCGTCGAGCATAAGGAGCGCGGGTTCGTGAATGAGCGAGCGACACAGCGAGGCGCGCTGCTGCATACCGCCAGAAAGCTCCCACGGAAAGCGGTCGCCAAAGCCAGTCAGGCCGACAGTGTCGAGGAGCTTTTCGCCCTTCGCGCGATATTCGTCTTTCTTGGACCGAAAGTTGGACCGATACGGCTCGACAATTTCAAGCGGCAGCATGAGATTTTCGATCACCGTACGCCACGGCAGAAGATTGGAGTTCTGAAACGCCATCCCGGCAAGTTTCACCGGGCCGTTGACCTGGTAACCGTTGACCTTCACGACGCCCTTGGTGGGCTTCACGAGGCCACTCACCAGCTTCATCAGGGTGGACTTGCCGCAGCCGGACGGACCGACCACTGCAGCGAACTCGCCCTTAGCTACCTTGATGTCGGCGCCTTCCAGCGCCAACACCGGTCCGGTTCGTCCAGCGTACGCCAGAGAAACGTTGTCGAGTTCAATCACGCCAATCCCCGATCAGAGTTTGCGCTGGTCAACGGCTGGCAGGAACTGGCTCGTGAAGATGTCCTGCGCCGTCGGGCGGTTCTTGAACTCGTAAGTGTCCGCGATCTGGTCGATGGATTTCGCCAGGCGCGCCATGTCGACATCGCCGACGCCGTTGGCTTTCACCCAGGGAGTGACCATGTTGTCGCGCAGCGCCATCTTGAGGCGCTCGAGCTCCACCTTCTCGTCGCCAGTATCGTTGCGCTTCATCACGGACTTGATCGCGG